>NZ_JFAL01000008.1:0-141038 GCF_006454495.1 Bifidobacterium sp. UTCIF-38
CGCCGGTCCTCTGGCGTGGACCGCGTACACCGTCTCCACCGGGCACATGGGTTCGATCGTCACCGCCGGTCCGAACGTCGCCAACTCGACCGGTATGGGTGGTCCGGGCGGCGGTCAGGGTGGTCCGGGCGGTCAGGCGGGCCCGGGCGGCGGATTCGGCGGCCAGGGCGCTCCCGGCGGCATGGGCATGCCGGGACAGTCGACCGACGGCCAGTCAGCCGGATCGGACGGTCAGCAACCGGACGGCCAGCAACCGGACGGCCAGCCGTCGACCAACGGCTATGACGGCCAGCGCGGCTCCGGCGGCGGCATGGGTGGTGGCCTGCTCGGCGGCGGTACCGCCAGCGAGGAGGTCGTCGCGATGCTCAAGGAGAACGCCGATCAGTATCGTTGGGCGGCGGCCACCACCGGCTCCCAGAACGCCGCCAGCTACCAGCTGGCCAGCGAACAGGCAGTCATGGCCATCGGCGGCTTCAACGGCTCCGACCCGGCCCCCTCCCTCGAGCAGTTCAAGAGCTACGTCGAACAGGGACTCATCCACTACTACATCTCCGGTGGCGGCATGGGCGGCCGCCAGCTCGGCGGCTCCGACGCGGCGAGTGAGATCGCCTCCTGGGTCTCCGAACACTACGAGGCGCAGACCGTGGATGGAGTCACCATCTACGACCTGACGTCATCGGCGAGCTGACGGTCATTCGCCCTACGACTCGTCATACACCTCATACGTCGGGCCCTGAATCCATGCGGATCGGGGCCCGACGCCCATGTCCACATACGTCCACAGCGAACGTATTCATGGAATCGTAAGCTTCGTACCCCTAAGATGGGGCTGAACGAATACCAAAGGAGCCAACATGACATTCGGTCAGCAGCCCCAGCCAAACCCGAACTACGAGCCGCAGGGCGGCAACAACCTCAACACCGGATACGGTGCCGGCCAGCAGTATCAGCAGCAGTACCAGTACGCGAACGCGAACCAGCAGCCCCAGTACCAGCAGCCCTACGCCCAGCCCCAGTACGCCTACGCCGGGCAGGGCGGCGCGGGTGCCGCCATCGACGCGCAGGTCGCCTACTCCTACGAGGAGGCGCGTCGCGTCTCCGTCACCAAGGCCTACGGCGAGATGACCATCGGTCTGATCGTGACCGCCGTCGTCGCCGTCCTCGGACAGGCAAGCGGACTGTACTACGCGTTCCTCATGTCCACCGGCATGTTTGGCCTCATCGGTCTGTGCGTCGTGCAGGTGGCGCTCGCCGTCATACTCGGCGCGCGCATCATGAAGATGAGCGTCGGCGCCGCGCGTGCGATGTTCTATGTGTATGCGGCGCTTATGGGTTTCACCCTGAGCTCGATCTTCATGGTCTACGATCTGGGATCGATCGGCATTGCGCTGGGCATCACCGCCGCGTTCTTCTTCGCGTTGACGATGTTCAGCCTCACCACCAAGTTCGACATGCTCAAGTTCGGACCGATTCTCATGGTCGGCCTGATCGTGCTCATCATCTCCCAGTTCGTGCTCATGCTCATCCCCGGCGTCTCCGGCATGACGCAGATCATGTGCGCCTTCGGCCTGATCCTGTTCGCCGGCATGACCATGTACGATGCGCAGTCCACGCGCGCCCTGTTCGCCCAGTACGAGGCGCAGGGTCCGGAGATGATCAGGAAGATCTCCATTCTGTGCGCGCTGAACCTGTACCTCGACTTCGTGAACATGTTCCTGTACATCCTTCAGCTCTTCGGCAACAGGGACTGACGATCTTGGGAATCACACTGATGCGACCCTGATGGCAGGAACGGTCGAACAGACTCCGGCCGACTGAGCGCAGGTGAACATCCGATACGCCCGACCACCATGTGGTCGGGCTTTTTCCTGCCCGCAATACGTCGGCGCTACGTTGGTCCCCATGAGAAGACAGGATATCGTGGGCATGGCGTGCCTCGTGGTATGCGCGCTGATCTGGGGATTCGCATTCGTCGCGCAGGTGCAGGGCATGGATGCGGTCACCCCGTTGTTCTTCAACGCCACCAGATTCACGCTCGGCGCGCTCTCCCTGCTGCCGGTGCTGCTGATGCTGCATCGGCGCAGGAGGACGGACGGCAGGACGGCGGCACATGACGGCATCGACGGCGTCGAAGGCATCGACACCGTCAGCAGGACGATTCTCGCCAACCCCGTTGTCGTCGGCATGATCTGCGGTGTTGTGCTCTTCACCGCAAGCACCCTCCAGCAATACGGCATCCTCTACGGCAAATCGGCCGGACGTGCCGGGTTCATCACCGCCCTGTACATCGTGATCGTGCCGTTGCTCGCCTTCGTGTTCCTACGTCGACGCATCGGCATCCTTGTCGTCATCGCCGTGATGCTTGCGGTCATCGGCTTCTACCTGCTATGCGTGACCGACGGCTTCGGATCCCTCGGTCTGGCCGATCTGCTGCTACTGTTCACCGCGGTGCTGTTCGCCACACACATCCTCGTCATCGATGAGCTCGGATCACATGTCGACGCGATCATGCTCTCCTTCGTGCAGTTCTCCACCACCGCGGTGCTGAGCTGGATCGGTTCGGCGATCGAAGGCTCCATCGACTGGGATGGAGCCGTGGCGGCATGGCCTCCGATCGTCTATGCCGGAATCGGCTCGGTGGGCATCGCCTATACGCTGCAGGCGATAGGCCAGCAGTGGGTGCCGCCCACCCGCGCCAGTCTGCTGATGAGCCTCGAGTCGTTCTTCTCGGTGGTGGGCGGCGCGATCTTCCTCGGCGAGGTGATGACGCCGCGCGGCTACCTCGGATGTGCGCTCATCTTCGCGGGAACCCTGCTCGCGCAGGCTCCCGCCAGAGTGCCGAAACGGCTCAGTTCGTCGTCTTCGGCGTCTCCTCGACCTGAGGCGCGCCGTTGATGTCGCGGTGGATGTTCTGCATCTGCACCTCGATGTTCTGCAGGCTGCGCGCGCAGTCGAGCAGCGTCTGCGAATGCTCGCTGAGCTTGGCGTCCGGCAGGTCGGTCTTGTAGCGCAGCGCGTGTTCGAGGCTCGCCCAGTAGTCCATAGCGATGGTGCGGAACTGCACCTCCACAGGCGTGTAGTGCGCGCCCGAGGACAGGAACACCGGCACCGCGTAGATCACATGCAGCGAACGGTAGCCGTTCTGCTTCGGGTTCTTGATGTAGTCCTTCACGCGCAGCACCTGGATGTCCGACTGTGCGGACAGGTAGTTCGACACCGAATACACGTCGTCCCGGTAGTTGCAGATCACGCGGATGCCGGCCACGTCGAACAGGTTGTCCTTGATGGAGTTCACCGCCAGCGGCAGTCCCTTGCGTTCCAGCTTGCCCATGATGGAGTTCACCGACTTCAGTCGGCGTTCCATGTGGTGGATCGGGTTGTGGCTGAACCGCACCTGGAACTCGCCGTCGAGGATCTCCAGTTTCGTCGAGATCTCGTACATCGCACCTTCGTACACCTGCATGAGGTCGATGAATTCGGTGATCTGGTCGGCGTCGAACGTGCCGTCCGCCAGACTCAGGCCCTTGAGACGTGCCTTCAGATCAGTGGTGCTCATTTTGGACTGTCGGTCAAGTATCACGGGTCATATTCTATCGTCCTCGCCGCGGCGAACCTGAATGTTGCCGGGGAATCTTCGCACGACCCGACCGTCTCGTCGATGGGGTCCGTCGATGGGGTCCGTCGATGGACCCATGCCGATACACCATGCCGATCGAGGCATGACGCGACCGTCTCATAGAATGAGCCGCTATGAATGAAGACATGATGACCGAGGCGGAGCGCGCCTCGATTGAGGCCGGCACGGCCGAGGCCCAGGCCCTCGCCGGATCGCGCGGCAAGGGCGTGTTCCACATCGACACGCTGGGCTGCCAGATGAACGTGCATGATTCCGAACGCATCGCGGGCGTACTCGAGGCGGACGGCTACGTGCCCGCCAGCGAGGAGCAGGTGCTCGACAACGATCTCGACCTGATCGTGCTCAACACCTGCGCAGTGCGTGAGAACGCCACCGAGAAGATGTACGGCACCGTGGGCCGCTACAACCGCGTCAAGCTGCATCGTCCGAATTTGCAGATCGCCGTCGGCGGATGCATGGCCCAGATCGACCGCAGGAAGATCGCAGACAAGGCGCCATGGGTCTCCGCCGTCTTCGGCACGAAGAACATCGACGTGCTGCCGAGGCTGCTCGACCAGAACCGCATCACCGGCAAGCCCCAGGTCGAGGTCGCCGACAAGCTCGACCTGATGCCCAGCCAGCTGCCTGCCGCCCGTGCCTCGCGCGTGAGCTCCTGGGTCGCGATCTCCGTGGGCTGCAACAACACCTGCACGTTCTGCATCGTGCCCACCACCCGAGGCAAGGAGAAGGACCGTCGTCCCGGCGACATCCTCGACGAGATTCGCACCTGCGTGGCCAATGGCGCGAAGGAGGTCACGCTGCTCGGACAGAACGTGAACTCCTTCGGCTACGGCATGGGCGATCGCTACGCGTTCAGCAAGCTGCTGCGCGCCTGCGGCACGATCGAAGGCCTCGAGCGTGTGCGCTTCACCTCACCGCATCCGGCCGCGTTCACCGATGACGTCATCGCCGCGATGGCCGAGACGCCGAACGTCATGCACCAGCTGCACTTCCCGCTGCAGTCCGGCTCCGACCGAATCCTGCGCGCGATGCGCCGATCCTACCGCTCCGCCAAGTTCATGGACATCCTCGGGCGCATCCGCGCCGCCATGCCGGACGCGCAGATCTCCACCGACGTGATCGTCGGATTCCCCGGGGAGACGGAGGAGGACTTCCAGGCCACGCTGGACGTGGTCCGCGAGGCCCGTTTCTCCTCGGCGTTCATGTTCATCTATTCGCCCCGTCCCGGGACCCCCGCCGCCTCCATGCCGCAGATCCCGCATGATGTGGTCCAGGAGCGCTTCGATCGTCTCGTCGCCCTGCAGGAGCGGATCACCGAGGAGAACCTCGCCACGTTCGAAGGCCGTGACGTCGAGGTGATGATCACCGGCATGCAGGGCAAGAAGGACTCTGACACGCATCGCGTCACCGGACGCGAGCGGACGGGTGTGCTCGTGCACATCCGCGTGCCGGAGGGCGAGCCGACTCCGCAGATTGGTGATTTCGTCACCGCCACCGTCACCCACGCCGGACGACACAACCTCATCGCCGATCCCGATCCGAGGAGGGGACAGACCTACCATGTCCGCCACTGAGTCCGCCACTGATCGCAAACCGCGCGTCGTCTCCATCGTCGGACCCACCGCCTCCGGCAAGACCGGGCTCGGCATCGCCATCGCCAAGCGGCTCGCCGAACAGGGGGAGCGCGCCGAGATCGTCAACGCGGACGCCTATCAGATGTATCGCGGCATGGATATCGGCACGGCCAAGCCGACCGCCGAGGAGCAGGCCGAGGTGCCGCATCATCTCATCGACATCATCGACCCTGACGAGACGATGACCGTAGCGAAGTTCCAGCAGCTCGCCCGTACCGCCATCGCCGAACTGAAGGCACGTGGCGTCCGGCCGATCCTGGTCGGCGGATCGGGCCTGTACGCCCGGGCGGCCATCGACGACATCAGCTTCCCCGGCACCGATCCGCAGGTGCGTGCGCGCCTCGAGGAACGCGAACGGCTCGAGGGCGCCGGAGCGCTGTTCGACGAGCTTCGGGACAAGGACCCCGAGGCGGCGGCGCGCATGGATCCGCGCAACCCGCGTCGTACGATCCGCGCGCTTGAGGTCATCGAGATCACCGGACGTCCGTATTCGGCGAGCCTGCCCCGATACCGCTACGTCATCCCATCTGTCCAGATCGGTCTCGATCTGGACAGGAGGGAGCTCGACCGCCGTATCGGCATCCGTACCGAGCGGATGCGCGAGCAGGGCTTCCTGGAGGAGGTTCGTCGACTTCGTCCGCATCTGGGATTCACCGCCGGAAGGGCGCTTGGATACCAGCAGATGATCGATCTGCTGGACGGCATGTGGGATGAGGATGACGACGCGTGGAACGACATCGCGCAGAAGACCCGCCGTCTGGCACGCAAGCAGATGGGCTGGTTCGGCCGCGACCCGCGCATCCACTGGCTTCAGGCGCTGAACCCGCGTTTGGTGGACAACGCCATGGCGGTCATCGCGCACGCCGATGCCGGCGACTATGACGCCATCGACGCGAAGGCCGACGAGTACACGCAGCACCATCTGGGCGACATCGTCTGACCGGGCTGATCGCGTCCGATTGCGATCGCGTCCGTCCGATTGCGACCGGACGGACGCGATCGGACGCTCAGTGCGCGGGCCCCTGCTCGAATCCGGCGATGAGGAACACCCTCGTCGGATTCGCGGGGCGGATCATCTCGGCGAACAGGCGCTCGAACACCGAAGTGTCCGCCAGATACGCCGCATGCTTGGCCTGCCTGTAGCGTTCACGCGTTACCGGGCCCCAGTCGAGGTCCCATCCGGCGTCGTGCGCAAGACGGGATCCGAACACGCGCAGCGTCATCGCGTTGCCGCCCCTGAACGGGTGCAGGTAGCCGAGCTCGTCATAGATGTGGGCGAACTTCGGTATGAACACGTCCCGGTCCAACGCCTGCAGATTATGCTGCTCGGCCAACTCGGTGGCGATGTTCAGCGCACCGGTCTCGATGAGCGAGGCGGGGAAGAACGCCTCCGGATTGCTTGCCCGCGCCTCGTCATGCGTGGCCTTGCGTGTCGTGTCCGAGGTGCGCAGCAGTCCCGCGTCGTCGAACACGCCTTCGAACAGCGCCCTGTGGATGGCGACGAGTTCGGACAGATCGCCACTCGGCCTCCAGCCGCGTTCGGCGATCAGCACGTTACGGGCGAACACGCCCGATGCGGGGAGCTGATCACCGTCCGCCACATCGATCAGCCTGGCCACGTCGATATGGCCGGCCTCGTAGTCCGCCGCGGCGCGCCTCGTCGCCTCGCCCGGCGTCATCGCTTCCAGCGCGCAGTTCTTGAGTGCAAATGCGACTGCGCTCGCACGTTCCGCAGGAGTCATACCAATATGGTAGACCATCGCGCACGGGAAGAGTTCGCGACGATTGGGTGAAAACCGGGATTCGGATACATCCGGTTCGGTAGATTGGTAGCGTTATGGCAAAGACACGATCCAATGCAGGCAGAGGGAAGACCGGCGCGAACAGCGGTTCCGCCGAGGGGTTCGACGAACCGATGTGGAAGAGGACGCTGCTCGCCGTGCCGCGTGCGCTGGGGGCCGCGGTCCGTTCGGCGTCCGGGGTGGGGGAGTACGACCCAGCATACCGCCGTGACGGCCTGTGCTTCATCCTCATCGTTCTGGCGGTGCTGTTCTGTGCCTCGGAATGGTTCCGTGTATCGGGGCCGTTCGGTGTGTTCCTTCATTCGATCGCGGCAGGCGTGCTCGGCATGACGAGCGTCGTGCTGCCCGTGCTGCTGGTGTATGCCGCGATTCGTCTGATGCGCAATTCCGGCAAGGGGTCGAACAATCCGAGGGTGATGACCGGATGGGGCCTGCTGCTGTGGTCCGTATGCTCGATCATCGATATCGCGTTCTCCGCTGGCGCGAACGGATTCGACTGGCATGAACTGCAGAACGCCGGCGGTCTGATCGGCTACATGCTCGGCACCCCGCTGGAGATCGGACTGTCGAAGGCGTTCGCGATCGCGGTGTTCGTCGTGATCGCCCTGTTCTCCATCATGCTGGTCGCCGGCGTGCACGTCACCGATCTGCCTGATCTGGTCAGGGGAGTGGTCGGCGAGGCGAAGAGCGGCGATGCCGGAGATGATGCCGATGACGATTCGATCCGCTTCGCCGACGGCGTGCCGACGCATGACGGCGACGACGAGGAGAACCACGCGAATCCCGGATCGCGAAAGCCGTCGTTGCTCGAGCGCCTGTTCGGCTTCCGTCGCAAGGATGACGAGGACCGCTCCCTCGACCGCTATGAGGCCGATGACCCGTTCGTGAACGCGGCCCGTCATCATGGACAGACCGCGGAGACGCCGGTGGTCGATGCCTCGTCCACGGTGCCGCTGACGCCGATCTCGGCTCCGTTCAACGCCGTCGACCAGGATGACGCCACCTTTGCGGTTCCCGTCTCCTCCACGCCCAACGGCATCGGCGTCGATCCGTGGGCTCCCGTCACCTCACGTGCCGGCGGAGCGGATGCGGCCGCGTCGGTGCCGTCGAGCTCCGCGTTCCCCGCCGTCGAACCGGCGACGGTCGCCATGGGCGCCGGATCGGGGGCATACGGCGCCGACACGGACGAGAGCCGTCTGCCGTCGGCGACACTTGGCACGTCGTCCGATGCGTCGTACGGCGATTCCCCTGCGGTCTCGGACGACACCTCGGATGGTCTCCCCGTCGTCGAACAGCCCTACCAGCTGCCCGACGTCAACCTGCTGGTCAAGGGCAAGCCCCATGCGGCGCGCACCCCGGCCAACGACCGCGTGATCCGCGCGTTGACCTCCACGTTCCAGCAGTTCAAGGTCGACGCGAAGGTCGTCGGCTTCCTGCGCGGCCCGTCCGTCACCCAGTACGAGGTCGAGCTCGCGCCCGGCGTCAAGGTGGAGAAGGTCACCAATCTGCAGCGCAACATCGCCTATGCGGTGGCCAGCTCCGACGTGCGCATCCTCTCCCCGATTCCCGGCAAGTCGGCCATCGGCATCGAGATCCCGAATGAGGATCGAGAGATCGTGCATCTGGGCGACGTGCTGCGCTCCCCGGGCGCGATGAACGACCCGAACCCCATGCTCACGGGCGTGGGCAAGGACGTCGAGGGCAAGTTCGTCACCGCCGATCTGACCAAGATGCCGCACCTGCTGGTCGCAGGCGCCACCGGTTCCGGCAAGTCCAGCTTCATCAACTCGATGCTCACCTCGATCATCATGCGCTCCACTCCCGATCAGGTGCGTCTGATCATGGTCGACCCCAAGCGCGTCGAACTGTCCGCATACGCGGGCATCCCGCATCTGCTGACGCCGATCATCACGGATCCGAAGAAGGCCGCGCAGGCCCTCGAATGGGTCGTCAAGGAGATGGACTCGCGCTACTCCGATCTGGAGTACTTCGGCTTCCGGCACGTCAAGGACTTCAACGAGGCGGTGCGCGCCGGCAAGGTGCACGCGCCGGCCGGTTCGGGCCGTAAGGTCGCGCCCTACCCGTACATCCTCGTCGTGGTCGACGAGATGGCCGACCTCATGATGGTCGCCAAGAACGACGTCGAAAGCTCGATCCAGCGCATCACGCAGCTGGCGCGCGCCGCCGGCGTGCATCTGGTGCTCGCCACGCAGAGGCCGTCGGTCGACGTCGTCACCGGTCTGATCAAGGCGAACATCCCCTCGCGTCTCGCATTCGCGACGTCGTCCGCCACGGATTCCAGGGTCATTCTCGATACCACCGGCGCGGAGACGCTGATCGGCCAGGGCGATGCGCTGTTCCTGCCCATGGGCGAGGCCAAGCCGCGCCGTGTACAGGGATCGTGGGTCTCCGAATCCGAGATCCGCAAGGCGGTCGAGTTCGTGCGCACCCAGCGCAAGCCCAAGTACCGCGAGGACATCGAGCAGATGGCCCAGGAGAGCGAGAAGAAGGGACTCGAGCCGGACGAGGAGATCGGTGATGATATGGACGTGCTGCTGCAGGCGGCCGAGCTCGTCGTCACCACGCAGTTTGGCTCCACATCGATGCTTCAGCGCAAGCTCAGGGTCGGCTTCGCCAAAGCGGGTCGTCTCATGGACCTGTTGGAATCGCGTGGTGTGGTCGGTCCCTCCGAGGGGTCGAAGGCGCGTCAGGTGCTTGTCCAGCCGCAGGATCTGCCGGCCGTGCTCGCGTTCATCAGAGGCGAGACCGGTTCGCTGCAGTCCTCCGGTCAGGCAGCAGGTCCGACCTTAGGCCCGCAGCCTCAGGAGTAGTGGCGACGACGTCCAGCCGTTTGTCGGGCCATATCCACTTCATGGTCAGACGAAAGCCAGCAACGGTGTAGACAAGTGAGGGTACTGTGAGGATCATGACTGACGAACAGACTATCGAAAACAAGAAGTCGTCGCTTTTTGATGGCTGGAACGCCCCGCCGAACCTCGTCACTTACTCGCGCATCGTGCTCGTGGTGATCTTCCTCGGGCTGTACATCGCCGCCGGCGCGTGGGGAGAGGACAACCCCACGATGCGCTGGGTTGCCGGCGTGATCTTCATCATCGCCGCGTCCACCGATAAGCTCGATGGATGGATGGCCCGCAAATACAAGCAGGTCACCGAGCTGGGCAAGCTCATGGATCCGATCGCCGACAAGCTGCTCACCTGCGGTGCGCTGATCGTCGCCTCCGTGTTCGACGAGTTCCCGTGGTGGGCCACGGCGCTGTTCCTCATCCGCGAGATCGGCATCACCGTGATGCGTTTCTTCGTGATGGAACGCCCCGGCGGCAAGGTCATCGCCGCTGCATGGCCGGGCAAGCTCAAGACGCTCTTCCAGTGCATCGGCCTGTCCATGCTGCTGTTGCCGTTCTGGATCTTCGACGATGGCCAGGCCACTCCGGCATGGCTGGAGGGCTACTACTTCCTCACCTACGCGATGCTGTACGTGGCTCTGGTGTTGTGCTTGTACTCCGGTGGCGTGTACCTGTACAACACGTTCATCGGCTCGAAGAGGAAGTGACCATGCGTCCCGAGACGCTCGCCGCCGCGCTGCTGCGGTGGTGCGAACGGGAGAACCTGAGGATCGCATGCGCCGAGTCGCTCACCGGAGGTCTTCTGGCCGACGCCTTCGTGCGTGTGCCGGGGGCCTCCAAGGTCTTTCTGGGCTCCGCCGTCACCTACGACATCAGGGCCAAGGATCGGATCCTCCATGTGGATCGAGAGCTGCTTGAGCGGGAGGGTGCCGTGCATCCCGAAGTCGCCCGTCAGATGGCCGCGGCGACCGCGCGTCTGTATGCGCAGCCCGAATACGACGATCGCATCATGGGACTGTCGACGACCGGCGTGGCCGGTCCCGGCCCCGACGGCGACAAGCCGGCCGGGCTCGTATACGTCGGCGTCTCCTTCCCGGCGGCATTGGATCTGCCCGATCTGCTGCATCCGATGGAGTCGCTGCGCGGCGGATGCGGGGTGAGCGAGAGCCGCGACGGCCGTCTCACCGTCGCCGTCGAACTTCGACTTGACGGCAGCCGCGAACAGGTGCGGACACGTACCGTCGACAGCGTTCTGCGAATCGTGAGCGTACTCACAGGCATTTCACAGGAATAAAACCGACCCCCTTCGCTGTTGGTCGTAGTAGAAGGCAATCGTACCTGCATGACATACACGAAAGGGATGGGGATTATGGAGACGATGACCCGCACCGAGGAACAGACGCAGATCAAGGCCGCGACGATGGTGCGTCCCGGCACCGCCCGCATGCGCGAGCTGACCCCGGCCCAGCGTCGTGCCGTCATGTTCGCCCAGCAGCAGGTGCTCATGGCGCGCGCCGCCAAGAAGGCAAAAGACGATGCCGCGGAGGCCCGACGCCGCATGTGGGACGAGGCGGAGAGCGCCGAGCGTGCGCCTCGCGCGGCCACGACGGCCGCTGCCGCCAGGGAGCAGATCCGAGAGACCGGCGAGCTCACCCTGCGTGAGGCCATCGGCCGGGTGCTGCGAGATCTTCGTTCGCGCGATCACAAGACCCTTCGCGAGGTCAGCGAGAAGGCCGGTGTCTCGCTCGGCTATCTGTCGGAGGTGGAGCGTGGTCAGAAGGAGGCCAGCTCCGAGCTGCTCAGCTCCATCGCCGAGGCGTTGGGCGTGTCCACCGCGCAGCTGCTGCGCATGGTCGCCGACAGGCTCGACATGGTCGAGGCGTAACGAGGTTCATGCCGGGTCCATGCGGATCCGGTCGTGATCCGTGCCATAGGGTGTCATAGGGGCGGTTGGAATCCGAACAATGGATTCCGACCGCCCTCTTTCGTTCGTTGGCTGCTGGGATGAACCGCATCGGCTAGACTGTGATGTTCGTGAGGGAACGTGAATTCTGGCAGCTGCTCGAAGAGGTGTTCGGTCGAAGCTACGGCAGGGCATTGTCGCAGGACCAGCAGCTGACCGAGCTGGACAACATGACGGTCGTCGAGGCCCTGGCCGCGGGGGAGGAGCCGCGCGTCGTATGGAACGTGCTGTGCGATCAGATGGGGGTCCCCGACGCCGAGCGGTGGGGTCGGGACCACAATGCGCCGCCGATGCCCGCACGCTGACCTTCCCATTGGTTTCCCGTCCGGTATCCGATTGGCGTGTCGGTTCTTATATTCGAACAAATGTTCGTCTTATGCGCTATAGTTATCCACGCCGACCATCGTGCGAGGGGTTTCAACCACAGGAGGCGGTGCGCCTTGCACCGCAGTGAACGCGTTCCGTAGCGTGAGGGGCGACCATCCGCATAACCATCAAGGAGAAATAGCATGGCACAGAAAGCAACCACCTCCGTGGACAAGCCCAAGGAGCAGCCGGCATCGGATGCAAAGCACGAGATCGATCCGCGTCGCAAGGCCGCCCTCGACAACGCTCTGGCGCAGGTCGAGAAGAACTTCGGCAAGGGTTCGGCGATGAGGCTGGGCGACAGGCCGGAGCAGAACGTGGAGGTCATCCCCACCGGTTCGCTCGCGCTCGACATGGCGCTCGGCATCGGCGGTCTGCCCAAGGGGCGCATCGTCGAGATCTACGGACCCGAATCGTCCGGCAAGACCACGTTGGCGCTGCACGTGGTCGCCAACGCGCAGAAGGCCGGCGGCGTCGCCGCGTTCATCGACGCCGAACACGCCCTCGACCCCGTCTACGCACGCAAGCTCGGCGTCGACACCGATTCCCTGATCGTCTCCCAGCCCGACAACGGCGAGCAGGCGCTGGAGATCGCCGACATGCTCATCCGCTCCGGAGCGCTCGACGTCATCGTCGTCGACTCCGTCGCGGCTCTCGTGCCGAAGGCCGAGATCGAAGGTGACATGGGAGACAGCCACGTCGGTCTGCAGGCCCGACTCATGAGCCAGGCGCTGCGCAAGATGACCGGCGCACTCGCTCAGGCGGGCACCACCGCCATCTTCATCAACCAGCTGCGAGAGAAGATCGGCGTGTTCTTCGGCAGTCCGGAGACCACCACCGGCGGCAAGGCGCTCAAGTTCTACTCCTCGGTGCGCCTCGACATCCGCCGCATCCAGACCATCAAGAACGGCGAGGAGGCCGTCGGCAACCGCACGCGCGTCAAGGTCGTCAAGAACAAGATGGCCCCGCCCTTCAAGTCCGCGGAGTTCGACATGCTCTACGGCGAGGGCATCTCCCGTGAGGGCTCCGTGATCGACATGGCCATCCAGGTCGGCGTCGTCAAGAAGTCCGGCTCCTGGTTCACCTACGGAGAGGATCAGCTGGGTCAGGGTAGAGAGAAGGTGCGTCAGTTCCTCAAGGACAACCCGGCCGTCACCGAGGAGATCGAGAACAAGGTCAAGGAGAAGTTCGGACTCATCAAACCGACCGACCAGTTCGCCGAGGACGACGCCACCAAGCAGGCATCCGAGGCGGACGCCAATACCGAGGACGTGTCCGTGACATCGGCCAACGCCGGTGCCGGAGCCAAGTCCGCGGCTGCGTCCAAGTCGGGCAAATCCGCGGCCGCGGCCTCCGCCTCCTCATCCGCCTCCGCGACGGCGAAGTCCGGGACCAAGGCCTGACGATGATCAGTGCCGAGGAGTTCCTCCGGCGTCATCCGGTCGCGCCGGAGGGGAGCGCGGGGCACCCCGTTCGTTCCGCCCGTGAGGACGGCATCCGTGTGGATGACGCGCTCGCGGGCGGAGTTCACGGGCCGTCGTTCTGCGCCGACACCGGGAACGCCATCGACGAGAACGCGCCGGATGACGACGGCGATGCCCGTGCCGCTCGCCCCTCGAGGTTCTCCCGCTGGGGAAGGGGCAACGGTGAGGTGGAGGATCCGTCCGATGCGGACGCCTGTCGTGAGGCGGCCCTGCGCCTGCTGGACGCTGCGGCGCGCTCGTCCGGCATGTTGCGTGGCCGTCTGCTTGATAAGGGGTACGCCGCCGGTGTCGTCGACGAGGTCATCGACCGACTGACCGAACTCCATCTGCTTGACGACCGCGACTACGCCGAATCGGTGGTCCGCTACTGCGCCGGCCGCATGATGGGCAGACGGGGAACCATCATGGAGCTCACACGCAAGGGTGTCGACCGTGCACTGGCCACCAGCGTGGCCGATGAGGCCGAAAGCGAGGGCGTGTTCGAGGAGGCCGCATGGGAGCTGGGGCGTCAGGTGGCGCGCAGAACCCGGGGCCTTGAAAGACAGGTGCGCCAGCGTCGCCTATGGTCGGCCGGCGGACGCAAGGGGCATGACCCGGAGACGCTGCGTCGCGTGGCGCACGAGCTGCTGGACTAGTCCACGCGGTCAATATCCGCAGTCTATGTATAATGGTCCGCTTGTGAGACCTCTTGATGGCCGCGGTCGCGGACTTCATTGCGAGTGACTGAGGAACTTCCGGGCTCCGCAGAGCACGATGGCGGATAACGTCCGCCCAGGGTGACCTGAGAGATAGCGCAGCAGAGAACAGACCGCCCGTCCACGACGGGTAAGGGTGAAACGGCGGTGTAAGAGACCACCGGGCCGCTGGTAACAGCGAGCCGCATGGCAAGCCTCATCGGGAGCAAGGCCAAGCAGATGGCGGTAAGGGCTGCTCGCCCGTGCCATCGGGTAGGCTGCTAGAGCCTGGCGGTGACGTCAGGTCGAGATGGATGGCCATCCGTCCCTGCGTTCGCGCGGGGACGACAGAACCCGGGGTATAAGGGGTCTCACCTTTTCATTTCTCCTCCCTCTCCTGATTCCCGCCTTCCTTGGGAATGGCGACTTCTGCTTGTCCATGCGGATGTCCGAGCCGAAACGAACATGGCATCAAGGCAAACGCACAGCATATGTGCTGGATTATTTCGTCGTGAAGTCGGGAAAGAAACATATCGCTCCCCGCGAGTTCTCCCGTCGTTTACGCGAGGTTCGTCTACAATGAGTCATACCCGGTCGGTGAAGACGCCGAACGGAACGCAAATAGCGGGAGACCGCTTGAGTTAAGGGAGGTCCACATGGAAATCGTCGTTACCGGACGTCACACGCAGATCAAGCAGAGGTTCCGTGATGTCGTAGAGAACAAGATGAATCGTGTGACCGCTATCGCCCCCGATGCGCAGCGTGCGCAGGTCGTGGTCACTCACGAGGGCAACCCGCGTCAGGCGGATACCGCCAAGCGCGTGGAAATCACCATCATCGCCGGCAGCACCGTGGTGCGTGCCGAGGCCTCGAGCGCCGATGAGTATAGCGCGCTCGACATGGCGCTCGACAAGCTGACCCTGCGTCTGCGCCGCACCCGCGATCGTCGTAAGGATCATCGTCGCGGCTACACCAACCCCGCTCCGGTGGATCTGGGCGTGGTCGAGCCGGAGAGCGCGGAGGAGAATGAGCCGGAGGAGCCGAACAACAGCCCCGCCGCCGCAGTCGCCTCCGATCTTGGCCCGGGTGAGTCGGTGGAGGTCCAGGTCGGTGACACGCCGATCGTCATCCGCCGCAAGCTGCACATCGCCGAGCCGATGAGCATCGACGAGGCCCTGTACGAGATGGAGCTGATCGGACACGACTTCTTCCTGTTCGTCAACAAGGAGACCGGTCGTCCGTCCGTCGTCTACCACCGTCACGGTTGGAGCTACGGCGTGTTCGAGATCGACACCCCGGAGAACGTCGCCAAGCAGTGAGGGGACGGCCGGTCCACGAGGTGATGTGGACCGATGATTCGGATCGATGAGGTCCCCGCAACCGGTTTAATCGGTTGCGGGGACCTCATCGTATTTTCACGTGCGCGACCGAATATGGGAATATGCCCACGTTATCGGCAATGTCGCGTATGATGGTCGGCAGTGTGTCCGCCGCACGCCTTTTCGAAATCCACGTGGACAACGGGGATGGCGGGGCGGGCTGCGGAACGAAGGAACGACACAGGAGCGAATAGTGGTAGATATCGTTGATAAGGCCCTGCGCATGGGCGAAGGCCGCCAGATCAAGAAGCTCGAGGGCGTGGCCAAGGCCGTGAACGCGCTCGAGGATGAGATCTCGGCGCTCTCCGACGAGGAGCTCAAGGCCCAGACGCCCAAGTTCAAGCAGCAGCTCGACAACGGCAAGAAGCTCGACGACATCATGCCTGAGGCGTTCGCCACCGTGCGCGAGGTCTCCAAGCGCACCCTCGGCCAGCGTCATTTCGACGTGCAGCTCATGGGCGGTGCCGCCTTGCATTGGGGCAACATCGCCGAGATGAAGACCGGTGAGGGCAAGACCCTGGTCGCCACCCTGCCGGCGTACCTGAACGCGCTTGAGGGCAAGGGCGTCCACGTCGTCACCGTCAACGACTACCTCGCCAGCTACCAGAGCGAGCTGATGGGCCGCATCTACCGCTTCCTCGGCATGAACGTCGGCTGCATCCTCACCGAGCAGAAGCCGCCGGAGCGCCGCAAGCAGTACAACGCCGACATCACCTACGGCACCAACAACGAGTTCGGCTTCGACTACCTGCGCGACAACATGGCGTGGGAGAAGAACGAGCTGGTGCAGCGCGGCCACCACTTCGCCATCGTCGACGAGGTCGACTCCATCCTCATCGACGAGGCCCGTACCCCGTTGATCATCTCCGGCCCTGCCGAGGGCGACGTGACCCGCTGGTACCGCACCTTCGCCAAGCTGGTCCTGAAGCTCACCCGCGACGAGGACTACGAGGTCGACGAGAAGAAGAAGGTCGTCGGCATCAAGGATCCGGGCATCACCAAGGTCGAGGACTTCCTCGGCATCGACAACCTGTACGAGCCGGCCAACACCGCCCTGATCGGCTACCTCAACAACGCCATCAAGGCCAAGGAGCTGTTCCTGCGCGACCGCGACTACGTCGTCACCCACGGCGAGGTCCTCATCGTCGACGAGCACACCGGCCGTGTGCTGCCGGGCCGTCGCTACAACGAGGGCCTGCACCAGGCCATCGAGGCCAAGGAGGGCGTGGAGGTCAAGGCCGAGAACCAGACCTTCGCCACCATCACCCTGCAGAACTACTTCCGCATGTACGACAAGCTCTCCGGCATGACCGGTACCGCCGAGACCGAGGCGGCCGAGTTCATGAGCACCTACAAGCTGGGCGTGCTGCCGATCCCGACCAACCGCCCGATGATCCGCAAGGATCAGGACGACTTCATCTTCCGCACCAAGAAGGAGAAGCTCGCCGCCGTCATCAAGGACGTCGCCGCCCGTCACGCCAAGGGCCAGCCGGTTCTGCTTGGCACCGCGTCCGTCGAGAGCTCCGAGGTCGTCTCCACACTGCTCGACGTCGCCAACATCCCCCATCAGGTCCTCAACGCCAAGCAGCACGACAAGGAGGCCGCGATCGTCGCGGTCGCCGGCCGCAAGGGCGCCGTCACCGTGGCCACCAACATGGCCGGTCGTGGTACCGATATCATGCTCGGCGGCAACGTCGAGTTCCTCGCCGACGCCAAGCTCAAGTCCGAGGGCTACTCGCCGGAGGACACCCCGGAGGAGTACGAGAAGCGCTGGCCGGGCACCCTGAACGAGGTCAAGGCCCAGGTCAAGGACGAGCACGAGGAGGTCAAGGAGCTCGGCGGCCTGTACGTGCTGGGCACCGAGCGCCACGAGTCCCGTCGTATCGACAACCAGCTGCGCGGTCGTTCCGGCCGTCAGGGCGATCCGGGCGAGTCCCGCTTCTACCTGTCCCTCGAGGATGACCTGATGCGTCTGTTCAACACGCAGCTCGTCGCCCGTGTGATGGCCAAGGGCCTGCCCGAGGGCGAGCCGATCCACTCCAAGAGCGTCTCCAAGGGCGTGCGCACCGCGCAGAAGGCGCGCGAGTCGCAGAACTTCGAGATCCGTAAGAACGTCCTCAAGTACGACGATGTGATGAACAAGCAGCGCACCGTCATCTACGCCGAGCGTCAGGCGGTGCTCAAGGGCGAAGACATCCACGAGGACATCGAGCGCTTCATCTCCGACACCGTGGAGAGCTACGTCAAGGGCGCCAACAACGGTTCCGACAAGCCGAAGGACTGGGATTGGGAGGGCCTGTTCAAGGCGCTCAACACCGTCCTGCCGACCGACGTGACCGTCGAGGAGGCCGAGAAGGCCGCCGAAGGCAAGAAGGGCGAGAAGGCCGTCGAGGCCGTGCGCGACGTGATCGTCGCCGACGCCAAGGCCAAGTACGCCGAGTTCGAGGACAAGCTCGGCGCCGACGGCCTGCGCCAGCTCGAGCGCCGCGTCGTGCTCGCCGTGCTCGACCGCAAGTGGCGCGAGCACCTCTACGAGATGGACTACCTCAAGGACGGCATCGGCCTGCGCGGCATGGGCCAGCGCGACCCGCTGGTCGAATACCAGCGCGAGGGCTACCAGATGTACAACTCCATGATCGACGCGATCAAGGAGGAGACCGTCCAGCTGCTGTTCCACGTCGACATCCAGCAGATCGCCAGGACCGAGGACGCCGAAGAGCAGGCCGAGCAGGCCGCATCCGCCAATGAGGCCCAGGCCACCGGTCCGGACGAGAACGGCGAGACCGCAGCCGAGACCGCCGAAGGCGAGACCGAGGCCGAGGAGGAGAGCGCCGAGGAGAAGCAGGCGATCGCCGAGGCCGCGAAGGCCTCCGAGGCTGGCGAGGCCACCTCCGCCATCTCCGGCCCGGCCCCGATCAGCCACGCCGAGGGCAAGGTCCCGGCCAACAAGCGCCCGAAGAACGAGGAGCTCAAGACCCCGTGGGCTGACGGCCGCACGTTCCCCGGCACCGGCAAGAACGCGCTGTGCCCGTGCGGTTCCGGTCGTAAGTACAAGATGTGCCACGGCCAGAACGAGCAGTGAGCTGACCGCTTCTGCACGTATGTGGCAAGCCCCGCTGATTCACGTGATGATGAACCGGCGGGGCTTTCCCGTATCCGTTCAGTGTGTTCCTGCTGTTTCCGTTGTTTCCCCGAGCAGCTGCAGATTCTCCCGGTAGACCTCGCGCCCCGAATGCGAGATCAGGTTCGAGGTCATGCCGACCATGAGTTCGATGGACTCCCGTCTACCCCGGCGGAACCAGTCCTTGAGCATGTTCACGACCCCTCCGGCGATGTAGCCGAACTGGTAGTCGCTGATCGTCTTCGCCATTGTCGGGTCAACCATCGTCGGGCCAACCGTCATCTGATCAGTCGTCGTCTCATCAGTGCCGGACGCGTCGTCCGCGACGGCCGCGCCGTCGGTCCCAATGGCGCGGCCGGAGGTCCCTCCTATTCCCAGAGTGATCTGCGGCGCGACCGTCTCGGTGCAGACCTTGGAGATCGCATCGATGATGTCCGCGTACAGATTGCCACCGGACGGCGTCGACAGCAGCGAGAGGAGCTGCTCCCGCCCGTCCAGTGACATGTAGACCTCGCGAATGAACGGACGGTAGTCGCCGTTGCACATCTCCTGAGTGTGCCGGTACGTCATGTCCGTGTACATCTCGATCAGGTCGAGTCTGAGCTGGTCGAACATGTCGTATACATCGTGGTAGTGCGCGTAGAACGTGACGCGGTTGACGTCGGCCAGTTCCGTCAGTTCGGTGACCGTGATCCGGTTCAGGGGCTTGTCGGCCAGCAGACGTAGCAGCGCCTCCTGCAGAAGAAGACGTGTACGTCGTGTTCGACGATCCATTTTAACGTCATTTTTAGTGCTCATTGTCGTTTTTCCTACAGGTGTCGGTCATATTCGTAGCGTATCCATCGGAAGATGCCCAAGGTGATGGTTGCAGGGCAATCCGACTTCTTCAATAATGATACCCCGTAAAGCAACAGTTGTAGTAAAACACACGACTGTAAGAAAACTGTCAGGGGGTATCCGGTGCAACGGATCATCAACGGCTTTCTCAGGCATCGCATCATCGTGGTAATCGCCTTCGCGATGCTGACGATCCTCGGGGCCATCGCCTATCCGCAGGTCAAGGTCAACTATTCGTTCGCCGATTACCTGCCGAAGGACGCACCGTCCGTCATTGCGCTCGACGACATGAAGGCGTCCTTCGACGCGGGTGTGCCGAACGCGCGTCTGTATGCCGAGGGTATCAGCGCGGTGCAGGCGGAACGGCTCGCCGATGACCTGGCCGATGTCGATGGCGTCGACGAGGTCATGTGGCTCGGCTCGGTCGTCGACACCAAGGCGCCGGTGGAGATCCAGGATGCAGACACCGCCTCTTCGTGGAAAACGGACAAGGGGTATCTCTACCAGTTGACCATCGACTCGTCCAAGTTGGTCGACGCGGTGCCCGAGGCCAGAGCCATGGCCGAACGGGCGCATGCGACGCGCGTGACGATGGCCGGCGACGGCGTCACCACGGCCGAGGCGCAGGGATCCACCGCCACCGAGATCGTGCTGATCATGGCCATCGCCGTGGCGATCGTCGTCGGCATCCTGCTCATCACCTCGCACTCATGGTTCGAACCGGTGATCTTCCTCATCGTCATCGGCGTCGCGATCGTGATGAACATGGGATCGAACATCGTGCTCGGCGAGATCAGCTTCGTCAGCCAGATCTGCGGAGCCATTCTCCAGCTCGCCGTCTCGATGGACTATGCGATCGTGCTGCTGCACACGTTCCGCAGAGTGGAGAAGGAGATGCCCGACGCCACGCCGGTCGAGGCGATGACCGAGACGATGATCCGCAGTTTCACGGTGATCCTGAGCTCGGCGGCCGTCACCTTCTTCGGATTCCTCTCGCTGACGGTCATGCGCTTCGGCATCGGCGTGAACATGGGCATCGTGCTCTCCAAGGGCATCGTGTTCAGCTTCCTGTCGATCATGCTGCTCATGCCCTGCCTGATACTCATGTGCCTCAAACCGTTGAACGCACTGGAGCACAGGTATCTCATGCCCTCGTTCTCCCGGTTCGCGCGAGTCTCGATGCGCATCGCCCTGCCGGCGGCGCTGGCGATCCTCATCGCCGCCGTTCCCGCCTATGTGGCGCAGGATCGCAATGACTTCATCTACGGCTCGGCCGACTTCATGCAGCCGGGCAGCCGTCTCAAATCCGACGCCGACCACATCAACGACGCCTTCGGCCGATCCGAGACCTGGGTCATCATGGTCCCCGAAGGACGATGGTCGGATGAACAGGCCGTCATCGACGACGTCGAACAGCTTCCTCATGTCACCGACGTCACCTCGTACATCACCATGGCCGGCAGGGCGATGCCGACCGCCATCGTCCCCGGCAATCAGCTGGACCAGCTCATCTCGCACGGATGGTCGCGTCTCGTCGTATCGATGGACGTGCAGACCGAATCGAAGGACGCCTATGCGCTCGTGCCCGAGGTGCGTGACACCGTCGCCCGTCATTACGGCGAGGACTACCGACTGGTCGGCACGACGGTGAGCACCTACGATCTGAGGGACGTGGTGCGCGCCGACACCGGCAAGGTGCGTCTGTTCTCCATCGGCAGCATCGCGCTCGTGCTGCTCATCGTGTTCCGGTCGATCGCGATTCCGGTCGTGGTGCTGCTCGCCATCGAGATCTCGATCTGGCTCAACCTCGCCGTGCCATACGTGACCGGCGACACCATCAACTACATCGGATACCTTGTCATCGAGGCCGTGCAGCTGGGAGCGGCCGTCGACTACGGCATCATCTACACACGCGAATATCTGGACCAGCGACGACGTCACGGGGCGCGTGAGGCGACGCGCCTGTCCATCCAGCACTCCGCGATCACGATCCTCACCTCGGCCACGATCCTCATCAGCGCCGGATTCGCCGTATGGCGCATCGCCTCCAACGGCGTGATCAGCGAGATCGGCCTGCTCATATCCCGCGGCGCCCTCATCTCGATGCTGCTCATGTTCCTGCTGCTGCCATGGCTGTTCCGCATATCCGACTGGATGATACGACGCACCTCGATCGGACTGGGCCTCCACGATGACAGACAACGCGATGACAGACAATCCGACGCGCAACCCGATAAATCTAATGGCCAATCCGCCACCCACACCACCCACCCTACGAAGGAGATCACACGATGACCACGACCGACAACACCACGAACCCCATCGCCGACCGTCGACGCACGACGGTCAGAAGAATCCTCGCACCCACCATCGCCGCGTTCCTCGCGGCCGTGCTCCTCACGGTTCCGGCGATGTCCCCGGCGAATGCCGCGGACACGCCCCAGGCATCCGCGCACACCACGGCAGTGGCGACTCCGGCAAACAATGGGGGCAATAGCGGAGAGGGGAACGGCAAGGACGAGACCGTCTACATCAAAACCAAGGCGAACGGCGTCGTTTCCGGCGTCTACGTGGTCAACACCTTCGATGCCGGGCAGCCACGCACCGTCCAGGACCCGGGCTCGTACACCAAGGTCACGAACCTCACCACCGACGCGAAACTCGCAGAGAAGAACGGCAAGGTGAACGTCACCACCCTCAAGAACAAACCGTTCTACTATCAGGGTGATCTCAAGGCCGACACCGCACTGCCCTGGAACGTCAGCGTCGACTACACGCTGGATGGCAGAGCCGTCGACGCCAAGGAGCTGGACGGGGCTGACGGCGAACTCGCCATGACCCTGCGCATCGCGCCCAACGAGTCCGCCGACAAGGCGACCCGAGAATTCGCCGACGCCTACGTGATCCAGGCGCAGGGCACGTTCCCCCAGGAGGCGTTCGACATCACCGATGCCGGTGACGCCACCCTCGCCCAATCCGGCGGCAACACCGTCGTCTCCGGCATGGTCCTGCCCGGAGAAACCGGAACGTTCACCATCCGCGGCCGGGCCAAGGACTTCACCAGCTCCGGATGGCAGATCACCGCGATGAGCCTCGACATGGCGCTGGATGTGCGCGATCAGGACACCTCCCAGCTCACCGAACAGACCGGCAAACTCGGCGACGCCACCGCGCAGCTGGCGGACGGCACGGCGTCCCTCGCCCAAGGCAACCGGCAGCTGAGCCAGGGAATCGGTTCGCTCGCCACCGGAACCACCGAACTCAACCGCGGCGCGCAATCCCTCGCCAGCGGAACGGAAACGCTCTCCCAGGGAGCCGAGGCGCTGGCGCAGGGCAACCGGCAACTGGCCGACGGACTGGCGCAACTGTACGACGCCAGCGGACGCATGAGCGCGGGTGTCAAGGGACTACCCGAACAGATCACGGCCCTCTCGCAGGGCGTCACCACGCTCAAACAGGGGTCGGACGCCCTGAAACAGGGGGATGGACAGTACCGTCAGGCGCTCGCCGGCGGTCAGCAGACGATCCTCGCACAGGTTGGCGGCGACATCGATGCGGCCGAAACGGCGTCGCGACAGGCGTATGCCCAGGCGTTGGCCGCCGTGAAGCAGAGCCCCGGCGACGCTCAGGCCATCGCGGCACTCGACAAGGCCGTGACCGCCATGGCGCAGGTGGAGAACGCCAAGGGGCAGTATCAGGCGCTCGGACAGGCGCTTGACGGTTACGCGGGCATCTCCTCCGGTATCGGCCAACTGAGCGGGGGAGTGGATCAGCTCGACGCGAAGGTGAACGGTTCGGCCAACGGATCGTCAGCCGACTCCGCGGCCACGCAGGCGTCCCTTGCGCAACTGGCCGAGGGCTTGGCATCGATGCACACCGCCATCGGACAGCTCAACACGGGGGCGCAATCCGCCGCCTCCGGTGCCGAGGAGCTGGCGAAGGGCCTGTCGGCCGCGCGTGACGGCGCCAACAGCCTCGCCACCGGGGCCGCTGCGGCGGACTCGGGCGCGCGCACTCTCGCCTCGGGGGCCGCCTCCGCCGCCGACGGCGCAGACCGGCTTGACGACGGCGCCCGTGAGCTCGCCGACTCCGTTAAGGGCATGGACGACAAGGTGCTCGACGAACTGCAGAAGACCATCGACGAGAAACTCGGCAAGGGCTTCAAGACGCATTCGTTCGTAGCCCCCGCCAACACCGCCGTGGACCGCGTCCAGTTCACCTACGTCCTGCCCGGCATCGGCAAGTAGCGCCTCGCGGCATCTCATTTCACTCGGAAGCCGTGGGATTGGGCGTAGCCGATGATGCCGCGTTGCCATTCGGCGAGCTGCGACCAGTACGCGAATGCAACCGACCGTCGTCCGTCCGATTCCGTCGCAGGAGGAATCGGACGGACGACGGTCGGCATTGTGCTCAGGGTGCGGACTCCGTCAACCAGTGCATCGCGTCGTCATAGGTCATGAGCAGTCGTTTGCGATAGTCGTCGATGAGAGTTGCACCTACCGTGCTCGCATAACTGCCATCTATTGCCTGCTGTTCGGCGACAGCTCGTTCGAATGCGTCGGGCATGCGTCGGGTGAGTGTCGCGAATCTATGGAGAACATCTTCGGCCGGCAGGCCCATGCGTGAGGCGAACCGTTCCAGATGCTTGCGGCGGAGCTGAAGGAGATTCCGCCTGCCGCCGATGTTCATCGCCAGCGTCGTACTCGCGCCTATGGATCCATGGCCGAGGTATGGGTAGATCGAGGCGAGGTCATATAAGGGCGCCATTCTCACGGAATCGCCTTTGAGTAGCAGCGAGTAGTTTTTCGCGTGACTGTCCGTGGCTCCGAGCAGATAGCTGACGAGGATTCCGTCGACGAACGCCCGTATGTTCGCTTCTCCCTCCCCGTTTAGTCCGTGGCGGCGGATCATCGCCGCGTATCGTTCCGAGGTCGGACCGTTGTGTTCCTCGTATTTCAGCGATGATGGTATGCCCATCGCTTGGGTGAGGTCCTCCTGATGCAGTGCGATGACGTCGCCATTGTCGTTGGTGATTCGATCGTATCGTTCGATGATGATGGCGGGTACTCCTTCGAACAGACGGAACGTGGTGTTCGCCACACGCAGTCCCATATGGGCCGCGATACGCATGGTGAGGTGTTCGTCGAATGCCTGATCGGGTAGCGTGGGGATTCCCGGCTTGAGGATATGGGTGGTACGGGCTGTGCCTTCGGCCGTATACCACCGGTCGTTATGGAGACGGAGGGCGATCTTGCCCTGTTGTCCTGCGACGGACCAGTGTTCCTTCGCTCCGGCCGGTTGAATTCCCGTTGGGGCCGCTGCGCGCAGTCGTGCGGCTATCGCGGAGTCATCGATGGGAAGAAGGGACTGGTTCTCGACCGGTAGGTCGAGGGAGGAGGATAGTCGCAAAGCTCCTGTGGCGTCGAATCCTATCGCCTGCAGGAGATCGAAGGCGTCGGTTGTGCTCGCGTGATGCATGCGTTGCGATTCCAAACGGGCATGTTGGGATTCGGGGACCAATGCGTCAAGAAAATTCGCCGCTACGGTTCCTGTGTGGGTTTCCTGCGCGAGCGGCATTGAAAGCGAGATGGGTGTGGGGTTATCCGACCATCGATAACCGTCGAAGTAGTGGAAGGCGATTGTCCCGTTCGTGCTTCGTGTGAATTCCCCGACGGGGGTTTCTCCGAGGAACGCATAGAGTTTCTGCTCTGTCATATGGTCACCATTCGTAGGGGGACATCGGAGATTGTGGTGTCTTCTGCACGTTAAGTGAAAGACCGAGGAGCGCGAGCGCATTGAGTATGGTGGCGAATCCGGGGTTCGGCACGCGGCCCTGCTCGAATTCGATCAGCCAGCGGCGCGATACGCCCAGCTGTTCGGCCATCTGCGACTGGCTGATGCCTTTGCTGCGGCGCTCGCTGCGGATGAGGCGGGCGAATCCCTCCGTGTTCCCGATAAGCATGTGAAAAATATATCACCTCATCACTCAATGTGCAAAATAATTCACCTGCTGCGGTCATGTGCGAAATAGTGCACATTTCGTTCATTTCACGGTGAAGCCCTGCGAGGTGGCGTAGATCCTCAAGCGACGCTCCCACTCGTCCAGACGGTCGTCGCTGCGGCCGCCTGGACGCAGGGCCGGCGCGATCAGACGGGTGAACTCCGCATCCAGCTGGCTGAAGAACGGCAGGTTGTCCCAGTCGCGGTTCACACGCGCCGCGGACTTGGCGTACACGTCATAGATCGACTGGTCGAAATACGGGTCCACGGTGCCGCGGCGGGTCAGATCCTCCACATAGCCGGCCGCCGCGGACACGCCGCCCGGCGCCCGCAGCTCGATCGACGTGGGGTCGAGCTGGAACCAGCGGATGAACGTCAGCGCCGCATGTTGGCGCACCGGCGGCAGACCCGCGCTGATCGCCGCCGTCGAACCGCCGATCTCCGCCGTCATCGTCTGACTTGGATCGACGAAGCCGGGCGGCAACGCCACCTTCCACAGTCCCTTGTCCGCGGGATACGAGGCGGCGAGGATCTTGCCCAGCCAGTTCGCATACGTCACCGTCAGATACTTGCCCGAGGCGGGCAGCATATACCGGTTGTCCCACAATGGTTCGGCGCACAGCGCCCCGTCGTCGAGGCATTGTTGGAGGAATCCGGCCACGAAACGCACCCGGTCGTCGGTCATCTGGAAGCGGATCGTCGAATCACCCTCGACGACCCACGGTTTCGCGCCCGCCATGCAGAAGAACGACAGATAGTGCTGCACGTCGGTCGTGTCGAGGACGCCCAGATAGCGTCCCGGATTGCGGGTGTGGAGCCGTACGCCCTCCTCGTAGAACTCGTCCCATGTGGCGGGCACCTGCAGTCCATACCGTTCCATCAGGTCGTGCCGGTAGAACATCACCGTCTGCGACTGGTCGCCCGGAATGCCATACAGCTTGCCCGCGTAATGCGCCGACTGCCATGCCGCCCTGTCCATCAGAGGACTGATCTCGCGTTCGATGTGCTCGCCGGAGATGTCCTGCAGGGCGCCGGATGCGGCCAACTGTGGCAAGGCCGTACGTTCGATGTTGACGATGTCCGGCATGGGCCGGTGGTTGATGATGCGTTCCCAGTACAGGGCGAGCGTGTTCTCCTGCGTACGCCCCTCGATCGGGTCGATGACGATGTGCGGATGCGTGCGCATGAACTCATTCAGGCGCGGCATGGTCTCGTTGAACGCGTTGGACAGCATCGTCAGCACGATCGTGTCGCTCGAGCGTGTGAGTTCCGCGTATGGTCCGAGTTTCATCGTTGACCGCTTGTGCGGGTTGATCGAATCGCGTGCGATGAACCGCGCGTCCAGCGAGACCGGTTCCGGTCTGAACGCACTGGCCTCGCGCGTCGCTTTCGTCAGCGCGTCGGCCGCGGCCCTGGCCATGTCCTCGCCCCGCATGTCGATGGTGGAGAGCGTCGGCGTGATGAGCGATCCCATCTCGATGTTATCGAAGCCGATGATCGACACGTCCTCCGGGATGCGCAATCCTGCGCGCCGGGCGGCCGCGATGAAGCCGGCCGCCAGCGAGTCGTTGAACGCGAACACCGCGTCCGTGGGGCGGACCAGATACTGGTCGACCGCTTTAGTGCCTCCGGAAAGGTTCGGATCACATTCGCGCACCACACGGTAGGTCATGTCGTAGCGGAACGCGGCCGCGCGGATGGCGCGTCGGCGGTACTCGTTCGACCACGAGCCCGCCGGACCGGCGAGATAGGTGATGGAGGAGTGACCCGACTCCTTGAGTCTGCGCGCCGCGTCGTCGATGGCTCCGGCCACGTCTACGGTGACGCTCGCCAGACCCGGGATGGTCCGGTTGAGCAGAATGACCGGTTTGACCAGCATGATGCGGCGGATGTCGGGCTCGCTCAGACGCGAGGAGACCAGCGCCACGCCGTCCACGTTGCGCATCACATACGACATGGCCTTGCGCTCGACCGCCGGCTTCTCGTCCGTGTCCAGCGTGATCAGCCCGTAGCCCTTCGTCTCCAGACGACGTTGCAGTGTATTGGCGATGGTGGCGTACAGGGAATTGCGCAGCGTGGGCACGATGACGGCCATCATGCCGGTGGAGGGCAGCCTGTCGCCGTCCGCGTCCCCGTCCGGTGCGAGATACCCGAGTTGTTCGGCAATGCGGCGGATGCGAAACTCGGTCTTCGCGGAGATGCGTCCCGGCTGGGACAGGGCACGCGAGACCGTCGACGGGCTCACGCCGGCCTCCTTGGCGATGTCGTAGATCGTGGTCTTCTGCCGCATGGGCAACATTATGGCAACCTTTGGCAACAAGCGCAATCGGGGTTCCGTCTCGCGCGAATATGGTTCCTGTCAACGGAAACGGCGCGTGGAAGCGCGAGGATCCGTGAAACAAGCAGGAGACAAGTTCACTTGGAGGAACCATGTCCATTTCCATTACGTCCACGACGACGGTGACCGGCGCGACGCCGTCGAAGGCCGTCTCGTTCGCCGTCGAGGACATCGAACGCGACTTGGGCAAGACGATCGCCCCGTCCGAGACGGTCGGCGCGAACATCGTGCTCGTCGAGGAGCCGCACAACCCGGAGACGTACGAGGTGCGCGTCTCGGACGGCAACCTCGAGATCCACGCCGGAGACGACTTCGGCTTCATCTACGGTCTGTACGCCGTCAGCCGCGAGGTCCTCGGCGTCAAGGACTTCTGGTTCTGGAACGATCAGGAGTTCGCGCCCGTGCCGTTCATCGAGGTCGCGGACGACTTCACGCTCGTCTCGAAGCCGACGGCCGTCAAGTACAAGGGCTTCTTCGTCAACGACGAGGTGCTGCTCGAGGACTGGCAGGTCGACAACGACAAGGAGAAGCCGTGGAGGCTTGCCTTCGAGACCGTATACCGGCTCGGCGGCAACATGGTGATCCCCGGCTCCGGCCAGCGCGGCGAACCGCACCTGAAGCTCGCGCAGGACATGGGCTTCTACATCAACCAGCACCACGCCTGTCCGCTCGGCGCCCGCATGTTCGCCGCCGCCTACCCGGGCGTGAGCCCCAAGTGGCCGGAGGAGGCCCCCCGTTTCGAGGCGCTGTGGCGTGAGGCCATCGAGGCGCAGAAGGGCAAGCGCACCGTCTGGACGCTTGGCTTCCGCGGTCAGGGCGACCAGCCGTTCTGGAACTTCGACCCGCGCTACGCCACCGACGAGGCGCGTGGCAAGCTGCTCTCCGAGATCATCCAGAAGCAGTACGACATGGTTCAGGAGGCCGATCCGGGCGCGCAGTGCTGCATCTACCTGTATGGCGAGGCCATGGAGCTCTACCGCGCCGGCGTGCTGACCTACCCCAAGCAGGTCGCCAAGATCTGGGCCGACAACGGCTTCGGCCGCATGGTCTCCCGTCGTCAGGAGAACAACAACCCGCGTGTGCCCGCCATGCCGACGAACGACGGCGACAACGGCATCTACTACCACGCGAGCTTCTACGACCTGCAGGCCGCCAACCACACCACCGACATCTGCAACGACCCGCGTCTCGTGGCCGGCGAGCTCGAGCAGGTGATCGAGCACGGCGGCGCCGACGTGTGGATCGTCAACGCCTCCAACATCAAGCCCCACGTCTACTTCCTGAACTTCATCGCCGCGATCTGGCGCGACGGCAAGATCGACTTCGAGAAGGTAGCCAAGGACTACATCGCCGACTATTACGGCAAGGACAACGTCGACGCCGTGTTCGACCTGTACGAGGAGTACTGGAAGGCCGCCGTGCAGTACGGCCCGAACTGGGACGACCACGCCGGCGAGCAGTACTTCAACCACGTGCCGCGCATGCTCATCACCCAGTGGCTCAGGGACCGCAACGCCCCGGCGCAGGATCTTCGCTGGATGCACGAGGCCGACACGCTCAAGGAACAGATCGAGTTCTACCGCGGACTCATCGCCCCGGCAGCCGAGCGTTACGCCGATCTGGCCGATCATGTCGAACTCGCCGCCATCTCCGCCGAACTGCGCGGCGAGGCCAACGCCGCCGAGCTGATCCGCGACTCCATCGGCGTCGAGGTCGGCATCTACGAGCACTCCGTGGCCGCGTCCGTGCACGTGTGCGACGCCCTGCTCGCCGGCTACGACGAGGACTGGCAGCACGCCTTCTACGACGCGGGTCTCGCCGCGGAGGAGTTCACCGCCGGCGACCGCGCGATGCGCGACCGCGAGCACGGCGTGTGGGCCAACTTCTGGCGCAACGACTGCCTGACCGACGTCAAGCAGTCCGCGTGGGTCGCCCGCCAGCTCATGGGCTACCTCAGGTGCGTGGGTGACGGTCCGCACTACTTCCAGTGGCTGCGTGACTTCTGCTACCCGGAGTGGGAGAAGAACGTGTTCGTCATCATGAACATGGAGAATCACCCCACCGATCAGGAGATCTTCGAGGCCATGAAGGCCAAGTGGGCCAACTGATCCGTTTTAGGGCCCGGTCCGACGGGTAAGGCCGGTCGAGGGCGCTCGGCCGGCCGTCTGAGTCGTTCCTCGATATCTTCGGTCAAGTGTGGCTGTTCTTCGTGATCTACGACTGGAACAAGATCGCCGCCTTCGGCTCCATGCTGCTGAGCTTCGCGCTCGTCGGCGAACCGCTCAAGCCGGCCTTCGGATGGCTGTTCACCAAGCTCGGCCCGCGCAAGATGTACTCACTGAACTTCGCCGGCGGCATCATCGGTCTGCTGGGTCTGCTCGGCCTGTGGCAGGCTCAGGGCAGTCTCGCCGAAGGTGCCTGGACCGCGCTCGCCTTCGTGGTGACCATCTGGTGGCTCATCTTCCGCGCCATGGTCTGGTTCATCCCGTGGAACGTGTTCCCGTTCATCCCGGACGTCGACGAGATCGTCACCGGCAAGAACCGCACCGGTGTCTTCTCCGGTTTCAAGGCGTTTACCCGCAAGCTGACCTCCGGCCTCGCGACCACCTTCATTGGCATCTACCTGGCCTCCACCGGCTTCATCAAGCCGGCCAAGGACGCCGCCGGCGTGATGCAGTACCCGGACCAGCCGGCCGCCGCGCAGAACGGCATCGCCTTCGTGTGCATCGGCTGGGTCATCATCGGCCTGCTCATCGCGTGGGGCATCGCGCTGACCTTCAAGCTCGACAAGAAGACCGACGGCATCCTGCTCGCCGAGATCGAGCGTCTCAAGAACGGCGGCAAGAAGGCCGACGTCGATCCGAACACCAAGAAGGTCGTCGAGCAGCTCACCGGCGTCAAGTACGAGAAGTGCTGGCCGCAGGCCGCCGAGTGAACTCGGTAGCAGGTTTCGGGATGAGCGCATCGTGAGGTCCCGATCACGATGAAGATGTTATCCCGATGAGCTTGGGTGGGAGATGGTGCAGGGTACGGTTGCAGACGTGCTCCGCACCATCTCCCGCCTTATCGTGTTTTTACCGCGTTCCTGCCACGTCTTCGGTTCTGCAATATGGAAGCCGGGGGAGCAGGAAACCTGAGACGGCTAGAATAAGGCCCGTCACTTGGGTTATGAAGGCGCGTGAAGCGCCAAGGAGGAACAATGGCAGAGATCACATGGAAGTCGATTCTCACCAAGCTGGTCGGGGGAGACCATCTGAGCGCCGAGGAGTCCGAGTGGTTCGTCGATGATCTGATGAAGGGCAACGCGAACCTGGCGGCCGTGGGCGCGGCCCTCGCCATGCAGCAGCAGCTGGGCCTGACGCCCGAGGAGGTGTCCGGCGCGGCCAAGGCCATGGTCTCGCACGCGGTGCCGCTCAACGTCTCCGGCGAGACCACCGACATCGTCGGCACCGGCGGCGACGGCTTCTCCACCGTGAACCTGTCCACGATGGGTGCGGTCGCCGCCGCGGCCGCGGGCGTCAAGATCGTCAAGCACGGCAACCGCGCCGCCTCCTCGAAGTGCGGCGCCGCCGACGTGCTCGAGGCGCTCGGCCTGCCGCTGGACTTGAAGCCCGAGGCGGTTGGCGAAGTCGGTGACGAGGTTGGCATCACCTTCGCGTTCGCCCGCACCTTCCACCCGGCCATGCGCTTCGTCGGCCCGATCCGCGCCGCGCTCGGCATCCCATGCGTGTTCAACGTCCTCGGACCGCTGACCAACCCGGCCAAGCCCGCCCACGTGGCCATCGGCTGCGCCAAGCGCGAGGTCAGCCCGATCATGGCCGCCGTGTACGCGGCCAACGGCCAGTCCGGCATGGTCTACACCTCGCACGAGGGACTCGACGAGCTCGCGCCCACCGGCCCGGTCTCCGTGTGGGAGATCCGCGACGGCAAGGTCACCGAGACCGAATTCGACCCGACCGTCGAGCTCGGACTCGAGAAGATCGACGTCACGCAGCTCAAGGGCGGCGAGCCCGAGGTCAACGCCGCCGCGTTCCGCGACTTCCTCGCGGGCAAAGATATCCCGGCCCGCACCACCGCGCTGCTCAACACGGCGTCCGCCATCGTGGCCGACGGCCATCTGATCTCCGACGCCGCCGACGGCACGCTGGCCGAGCGGTTCCGCGAGGCGTACAAGCTCGCCGAGGAGACCGTCGACTCCGGCAAGGCCCAGGCCCTGCTCGACAAGTGGATTGAGACCGCCAAGTCCAAGGCATGATCCGAAGCGGGAGGCGCGTCCCGCCCGGACGCACTTCCCGTAGTCCCGGTCGTAGTACCGATATGTGATTCCATGAAGGCCGCCCCATCAAAAGGGGTGGCCTTCATTCGTTACTACACAATGCGGCAACAATGGCAACAAGTGGCAACGAAGCATCTTGCGCCAATACTCTGAAAGCATAGTCAATCGGCCGATGACGGCATGGGTTGGCAGGGATTACGGCATATCGGGAGGAACAACGTGAGTTCGTTTACTGAGTTCGGGACGCTGGTGAGGAACCGGCATCGACCCAAGGACAAGCCGAAGGACACCAAGGTGGCATTGGGATTCCTTGCCCCGTGGCTGATCGGCGTGATCTTCCTGAGCCTGATCCCGATGCTGTACTCGCTGGTGATCTCGTTCAAGAAGTACAACATGATCAAGCCGCCGCAATTCGTCGGCCTCATGAACTACCGGCACATGCTCGTCGACCCGAGGTTTTTGAGCTCGCTCAAGGTGACGCTGACCTACGTGGTCATCTCGGTACCGTGTGATGAGCGTGATCAACTCGTTCCAGACGTTCACGCAGGCGTACGTCGTCTCCGGCGGCACCGTCGGTCCGTCCGACTCGACGCTGTCTACACCCTGTACCTCTACCAGCAAAGATTCGCCTCCCTGCGCATGGGCTACGCCTCCGCGTTGGCCTGGATCATGGTGCTGATCGTGGCCGCGCTGACCGGCATCAACTTCGCCCTCTCGAAGTTCTGGGTGCATTACGATGACTGATCCGGTGAAGGAATCGACGACAATGACGAACGAGGCATCCCCGCCAACAACGACATCCGCAGGTCGTTGGCCGATGGGGCGACCGGAACCGACCGCAAGGCGCTCGACTTCGTCGACAAGATCCAACCCACGTTGGGTGATTCCCCGGCGATCACACCGAACGGCGCCTCCGAACTCGACAAGATGATCGTGCGCTACCAGCAGGATGTCGTCTTCGGCAAGCGCAAGGCGCCGGAAGCGGCCAAGGCGATGATCGCCGAACTGCAGGAGTCCATCGACTTCGCGTCGTGAGCGCCTGCGCGGGGCTCAGACGCGGGCCCCGTCGTCGAACTCGTCCTCGCGGGTCTCCTTGTGGCCCTTGTGCTGGACGATAAGTCCGGCGCCGCCGATCAGCACGCACAGGCCGAACACCGTGCCGAGGATGCCGGTGAGCGCGGGGACGAACACCGAGCCGATGACGCCGGCCACGCCCGCGACGAGCAGGACCCAGAAGACGAGCTTCGACCCCTTGACCGGTCCGATGCTGGGGTTCGGCGGCACGAAGTCATCGCCCTCCGCGTCCATCACGTCGTCGGCGTCCAGCCAGCTGGAACCGGTGAAATCACGCGGCCCGTGGGTCGAACCGGTACGGGAGAAGGAGTCCGGGGCAAGGTCGCGCACATGCAGCAGCTGCTCCTTCTCCTGACGTTCGGCGTGCTTCTGGAAGCGTTTCGCATTGCGTGAGGAGGCCACGGCGGCGAGATCGTCCTTATGCTCGGCCTCGAACGCCGCCCACGCCTCGTCGAGATTGCCGAGGTCGGCCGGCTTCGTTGCCGGATCCTTCGCCTTTCCGCAGGCGGCATCGCCATCCGGCGCGGGGTTTGTGCGCTCGTCGTCCGCGTTGGTATTGTTGAGATCAGTCATACCCATCACTCTAATCTGCCGCGGGTGTTTGCGCGGGGAGGGAAACGCAGTGCTCTACTGGTTCTTCGTCAAGGTCTTCGGTCCCATCGCACGTCATCATCTCGGCCCCACCGCCAAGGGTCTGGAGAACATTCCGCGCAAGGGCGGTGCGATCATCGCCGCCAACCATCTCGCCGTCATCGACGATGCGCTGATCCCGATCACCTGCCCGCGCATGGTGCATTTCATGGGCAAGGCCGAGTACTTCGAGGGCAAAGGCATCAAGGGCAAGTTCAAGAAGTGGTGGTTCACGTCCGTGGGCGTGTTCCCGGTGGACCGCTCCGGTGGCAACAAGTCGCTCGGCGCGCTCGAGCACGCACGTGAGATCATCGAGGACGGCCACCTGTTCGGCATCCACATCGAAGGCACCCGCAGCCCCGACGGCCGCCTGTACAAGGGACATACCGGCGTGGCCCGCCTCGCGCTCGAAACCGGCTGCCCGATCGTGCCGACCGCGCTCATCGGCTCGGACAAGCTCCAGCCCATCGGCACCACGATCCCGAAGAAGGGACGCACCCAGGTGATCTATGGCAAGCCGATCAGGGTCGAGAAGAAGGCCGCCGACGAGATCACGCATGACGACCTGCGCGCGTTGACCGACCATCTGACCGCCGAGATCCAGAAGCTCAGCGGTCAGGAGTACGTGCCCGAATACGCGCAGAAGGTCAAGGCCGAGCTCAAGGCCAAGCAGGAGGCCGAAGCGGCCAAGTCGGCCACCGAAACCGCGTAAGCAGGCATCGGCCGGCGAAGTCTGGACGCAGTTTGGACACAGCATGACGAAGGGCGGACCCTTGAAAGGTCCGCCCTTCGTCATGTGTCATACGACTCACGATTCAGCTCGCACGCCGGGCTCGCACGCCGGCTCATACGACCGTAAGCGTGACGACCGTCTTCTTGCCGTTCGTATCGCGCACGCGGACCTGCTGACCCGGGTTCGGGTCCTGCAGACGCACCGTGTGCGTCAGATCGCCGAGCGGGGCGGTCTTCTGCACGTCCAATCCCAATGCCTGCAGCGTCTTGGCAGCATCGTCGTACGCCTGACCTCGCACGTCCGGTATCGTCACCATCTGCGGGCCCTTGGAGACGACCACGTCGACCGAATCGCCCCAATGCAGCTGCGTGCCCTTCGCCACGGATGCGGAGATGATCTTGCCGGCCTCCACGGTGTCGCTGTACTGTTCGGAGTAATTCGCCTTGAGCTTCAGATCGCCCAACGCCTGCGCAGCCTCGTCCTTGGAGCGGCCGACGATGTCGGGCATCTGCACCGGCATCGGGCCCTTCGACAAGGTCACCGTCACCTCGTCGTTGTGCTTGATCGTGGTTCCCGGATCGGGGGAGATGGACAGGGTCACGCCCTCGGGCAGCGTCTCCGAATAGGCGTCCTTCGACTCGTCATGCCTGACGTTCGTCAGTCCGGCGTTCTTCAACGCGTCCAACGGCGCCTTGCCGTTCGCCGAGTTCGGATCGAGGATGTCCGACGGGATCGTCGCCATCTTGACGCCCTTGGAGATCACCACGTCGAGCGTCTGCGTGTGGCGCTTGCTCACATGAGCATCCACCGTGGCGTCCGAACCGGCGAGTTTCGCGGAGATGATCGCCCCTTGGGCAACGGTGTCGCTGTAGTCCTCGGCGGTCGTATACGGGATCCCCGCCACCTTGAGCAGGCTTTCATAGGACTGCCATTTCGCGCCGGCGATCCTGCAGGCCTGACCCTCCGTGCAGCTCACATCGGCGGGCTTGGGCAGTGCCCAATAGCTTCCCGGGCCGAGGTAGTACCACCACGCTCCGGTTCCGCCGCCTGCGAGGGCGAGCACCAGCAGCACCGCGATGGTGATGAGGATCGCCTTCCTCGGTCCCTTGCGGCGCTTGTCCTGTTTGACGGGTGCCTCGGTGGAGGGGGTCGGGACTGCCGACTCGGATTCATCTCCCATGGCGGGCATCGTACGCGTGGCGCCGGTATCGGCCATCGGCGGCAGCATGCGCGTGGCGGCGGCCCCCATGGTCATGGTCGGCTGCGCGTTGTCCCCGTTGGCATCGGAGGCGTCGGAGGCGGCATCTGCGGGAACGGCAGGGCGCGGTGGCATGGGGGAGGAGATCGAGGTGTGCGGGGGGTTCGCGGTGGCGGGGGCCGGGGGTATCAGCGGCAGCCGATGCGAACGGAGCGTGCTGGCGTCGATGTCCGAACCAGTGGAATCCGTCATACCGGTGGCGTCTTCGGATGCGGCGGCGCCTTCGGCCACGCCGGTGCCGGTGTCCTCCATGCCGGCGAGCATCGGCCCCTCGGGGGCCGGGTGCACGTCGGCGGCCGCGGCCGCGGGCCGGCGATACGCCCAGGCGTCCGCCGACAGCGTGCCGCCGATCCGACGCAGCTCGTCGAGCGCCGCGGCAGCGTTCGACGGCCGCTCCTCGATCGAACGGGCCGTCAGGTGCGCGATGAAGCGGGCCACGGACGGGTCAATGCCCGGGCACGGCACGGACACCGACGGTACGTCCTCGTGGACGTGCTTGAAGACGAGGGTGACGGGATTGTCCGAGATGAACGGCACCTCGCCGGCGAGCATCTCCCATGCCATGATGCCCACCGCGTACAGATCGCCCTGCGGGGTGGCCTCGTTGCGTTCGATGGTCTCCGGCGGCAGATAGGCGGCCGTGCCGAGCAGCATGCCGGTGGAGGAGAGCGTTGCCTGGGACGTGGCCTTCGCCAGACCGAAATCGGTGATCTGCACGCGGCCGCGATCGTTGAGCATGATGTTCTCGGGCTTGATGTCGCGATGCACCACGTTCACGCGATGCGCGGAGGCGAGCCCGTCAAGCGTCTCGGCCACGATCCTGAGCGTCTCGCGTACGGTGAACGTGCCCTGCAGGTTCATCTCGTGCCTGAGGTTCACGCCATGCACGTACTCCATCACCAGATAGGCGAGGCCGTTGAACTCTCCCGTGTCGTACACCTGTACGATGTGCGGGTTCGCTATCTGCGCCGCCGAACGGGCCTCGCGCCTGAATCGTTCGATGAACTGGTCGCGGTGCGGTCCCTGCGCCAATTGCGTGTGCATGACCTTGATGGCCACCGTGCGGGCCAGACGCTCGTCGCGCGCCTCGTACACCGTGGCCATGCCGCCCTGCGCGATCCTGCGCACGATGCGGTAGCGTCCTTCGATCAACTGGCCTTCGGGCGCGTTTGCGGCTTCACTCATAGTGGTTATCGTAGATTCCTCGATGTGCTGGAAATGTCATGAACTACTTTACCGGCCGGCGACGTCCGGCACGAACATCGCGCACATGGCGGTCAGATCCGCCCTGCGATCCGCGTCCAGTCCGCTCGCGTCGATGGCATGGCTCGTCTGGTCCCACAACGCCGCGATGCGCGACTTCGAACGGTCGATGGCGCCTGTGGCGCCGAACAGCTCCATGGTTCTGCGCACGTCGTCCTGCGAGCGCGATTCCGCCTCGAACATCGAGATGAGCTCGGCGCGCCCGTCGGCGTCGGCCGCACCGATGGCGTCGGCCAGCAGCACCGTGCGCTTGCCCTCGCGGATGTCCCCGCCCACCGGCTTGCCGCTGGATCGGCTCGAACCGATGACGTCGATGAGATCATCCTCCAGCTGGAACGCCAATCCCAGAGGTCGTCCGATCGCCGTCGCCGTGCGCTCGGCGTGTTGCGGGTCGCATCCCGATGCGAGCATCGCCAGACGCAGAGGGGCGATCGTCGTATAGCTTGCCGTCTTCCATCGGAACACGCCCAGTGACGCCTCGACCAGCGCATCGGGATCGTCGAGCGGGGCCTGCTCGACCGCAAGATCAAGCACCTGCCCGATCTCCACCTCGCGCTGCATGGTGAGGAACGCGTCGACCAGCTTCGCGGAGTTCGGCAGACTGTGCGCCGCCTCATTGGCGATGGCCACGCATGCGGTGGCCAGCAGATCGCCGAGCATCAGTCCCAGACCGCGGCCGATGGCCCTGTCCCCGGTCCAATCCTCCAACGCCTTGTGCGCGCTGGGTCGACCGCGGCGAAGATCGGATTCGTCGATGATGTCGTCATGTACCAGCGCGGCCGTCTGGAACACCTCGATGGCGCACGCCATGTCCACCATCGCGTCACGGGTCCGTGGTTCGCCGCCGAACGCGTCGTACGCGGTCAGCGCCAGCAGCGCCCGCAGCCGCTTGCCGCCCTCGCTCGAGGACACGCCCTGGCGGACGACCTCATCCATCACCTTCCGGCATGCGTCGGGGATCTCCTCGCCGTCGGGAATTCCGGCCTGTCCCGCCACCAGGGCGGCGATACGGGGCTCGATCAGGGAACGGTCAACGTCGGTTCTGCACATGCCTCTAAGTTATCCACAATGCGCCATGATTACAAGAACCCGCTATTTCCAAGGTCTTACGCGGCCCCGTCCACAGGGGCGGGCGGTTATGGCGGTCGGGCGTCGAACCATTGATACTTGGGGGCGCGGCCGTCGCGGACATGTCGTCGGCCGCATCCGACAACACGATCATCAAGGAGGATGACACAATGACCAACAGACATGGGAAATGCTGCGACGGCTTCGGCTTCGATGACATCGATGCCGACGGCATCGAGCCGGTCGACGACGCCTTCATCGAGGACATGACGGAGCATCTGCGCAGCTCCCGGCGCGAGCAGGGGCCGGAGATGGCCAACCGGCAGTGGATGAACGGTCCTCTCGACTTCTGGCTCGACCATCTCGACGACCACCGTGTCGACCATGACGAGGACGTTCTGGCGGCGCTGGCGGTGGGTATGGATGAATCGCTCTCGATCCGCGATGCGCTGCTTTTGTCCCTGATGCTCAGGCGGGGGGAGTGCGACCGGGACGTGCTGATGGACGTCATCGCCCGCCCGAGCACCCCCGAGGTGGCGACCACCGTCCGTGACATGATGTTCGACCTGTTCGACGACGATCGCGGTCCGGACGTCGAACGCTGCAGGACGGGGATCGCGATGTTCTCCTCGATGGGACTGATGATGCCCAGGCGTCTGACCGTACAGCCGCTGGCCTCGATCGCCTACATCCTGTGGTGGCTCGGGGATCGCAGGGCGCCGCTCTATGCGCTCCGCAGTCTCGCTGTGGACGACTCCTGCTCGCTGGCGGTGCTGGTGCTGACCGCCGTGAGCAAGGGCGCACGTCCACGGGGATGCGCAACGCAAGACAGCCGCAAGGAAGTCCACCGCGAAGAAGGCTGCGACCGGCAAGACGGCGGCGAAGGGCACGGCCAAGCGCGCCGGCCGCAAGAAGACGGAGAAGGCGGAGGAGCCCGTCAAGCCCGTGGACGGCGAGGAGCCCGTCGATCAGCTGGAGGATGACGAGGACGACGATCTCGAGGTCGACGACATCGACGACATCGACGAGGTCGATGAAGAGGGCGTCGACGATCCGGACGTGGACGGGGATGACGAGGACTCCGACGACGAATCCGAGGATGACGAGGATGAGGACGACGACGAGGAGGACAAACCCGAAGTCGTCGAGGAGCCCAAGCAGAAGGGCGCCTTCGTCGTGCGTGATGACGACGATGACGATGAGCCCCGCCGCCGCGGCAAGGCGGGCAACCCGAAGCGTCGTGTGATCACCGCCGGTGCCACCGCGGATCCGGTCAAGGACTACCTCAAGCAGATCGGCCGTGTGAACCTGTTGAACGCCGAGCAGGAGGTCGACCTGTCCGAGCGCATCGAGGCCGGCCTGTACGCCCAGCATCTGCTGGACACCGAGGGCGACAAGATGGACTTCAAGCGCAAGCGCGAGCTCAAGTGGGCCGCGAACGACGGCAAGAAGGCCAAGGACCACCTGCTGGAGGCCAACCTGCGACTGGTCGTCTCGCTCGCCAAGCGCTACACCGGCCGCGGCATGCTCTTCCTCGACCTCATTCAGGAGGGCAACCTCGGTCTGATCCGCGCGGTCGAGAAGTTCGACTGGAAGAAGGGCTTCAAGTTCTCCACGTACGCCACGTGGTGGATCCGCCAGGCCATCACCCGAGCCATGGCCGATCAGGCGCGCACCATCCGCGTGCCCGTGCACATGGTCGAGGTCATCAACAAGCTCTCGCGCGTGCAGCGCCAGATGCTGCAGGATCTGGGACGCGAGCCCACGCCGGACGAGCTGGCCCGCGAGCTCGACATGCCCGTCGAGAAGGTGCAGGAGGTGCAGAAGTACGGTCGTGAGCCGATCTCGCTGCACACCCCGCTCGGCGAGGACGGCGACTCCGAGTTCGGCGACCTCATCGAGGACACCGACGCCATCGCCCCGTCCGACGCCGTCGCGTTCTCCCTGCTGCAGGAGCAGTTCAAGAGCGTGCTGGAGACGCTCTCTCCGCGCGAATCCGGCGTCATCAAGATGCGCTACGGACTGGAGGACGGCCAGCCCAAGACCCTCGACGACATCGGCCGCGTGTACGGCGTGACCCGCGAACGCATTCGCCAGATCGAATCGAAGACCATGTCGAAGCTGCGTCACCCGTCCCGCTCGCAGACCCTGCGCGACTTCCTCGACCAGTGAGTCGCCGGGCCAGACCTGTAAGCGCAGTCAACTGCGGCATGTGACGACCTACTCATCCAGCCAACGGAAGGATTATGGCGAAAGAAGAATACGGCGCGAAGGATCTTGCCGTCCTCGAAGGGCTTGACGCGGTGCGCAAGCGCCCCGGCATGTACATCGGCACCACCGACAGCCAGGGCCTCATGCACTGCCTGTGGGAGATCATCGACAATTCGGTCGACGAGGCGCTGGCGGGGTTCTGCGACGACATCGTCGTGACCCTGCACACCGACGGATCGATCGAGGTCGCCGACAACGGTCGAGGCATCCCCGTCGACAAGGAGCCGAAGACCGGTCTGTCGGGTGTTGAGGTCGTCATGACCAAGCTGCATGCCGGAGCGAAGTTCGGCAGCTCCTCCTACAACGCGGTCGGCGGTCTGCACGGCGTCGGCTCATCCGTCGTCAACGCGTTGAGCTCCCGTCTCGACGTGTACGTGGACCGTGAGGGACTGACGCATCACATGTCGTTCCATCAGGGACATCCCGGCGTCTACGCGGATGCCGACCCCGAGCATCCCTCGCCGGATTCGCCGTTCAAGCGCACGCGCAAGAACCGTCCCACCGAGCTGGAGATCACGGGCAAGGTGCCCGCCAAGCGCACCGGAACGCGCATCCGCTACTGGGCCGATCCCGAGATCTTCAACAGCACCGCCGAGTTCTCCTACGAGCGGCTCATCGATCGCGTGCGCCAGACCAGCTTCCTCGTGCCCGGACTCAAGATCACCGTCATCGACGAGAACGTGCCGGCCACCGGCGACGCATCCGTCGACGAGATGCTTGAAGTCGACGGGGATGAGGTTTCGGACGGCACCCCGATCGCGGACGAGCAGGCCGAGACATCGGAACCGGATAGGGCCGCCGTGCCGCAGGGTGTGGCCGTCGCCAAGGCCGACGCGGCGAACCGCACGCATGCACGCGTCGAGGAGTTCCGCCACACCGGCGGCGTGAAGGACTTCGTCGACTTCCTGTCTCACGGTGAACCCGTGAGCGACATCTGGCGCATCCAGGGTGAGGACACCTACGAGGAGGAGACGCAGAGCGTCGGCGAGAACGGCGAGCTGCACGCGCAGAAGGTCACCCGCACCTGCGGCGTCGACATCGCACTGCGCTGGGTCAACGGATACGACACCACCATCCGCAGCTTCGTGAACATCATCGAGACCCCGGGCGGCGGCATGCACGTCGACGGCCTCATGAACTCGGTCACCAGACAGGTGCGCAAGGCCGTTGAGGCGAACGCCCGCAGGCTCAAGGTGAACCTTAGGGATTCCAACATGCGCGTCGAACGCGACGACATCATGGCGGGTCTCGTCGCCGTCGTCACGGTGCGCATCGCCGAACCGCAGTTCCAGGGGCAGACCAAGGACGTGCTCGGCACCGCTCAGGTCAAGCCGATCGTCACGCGCATGGCCGACAGCCAGTTCGGCGAGATGATCTCCGGATCCAAGCGCGGCTACAAGGAGCAGTCCGGCCGCGTGCTCGAGAAGATCGTCGGGGAGATGCACGCCCGCGTCCAGTCGCGCAAGGCCAAGGAGGTCACGCGTCGCAAGAACGCGCTCGAATCCGCATCCATGCCATCCAAGCTGTCCGACTGCCAGCCGGGCAATGATGATGTGGCCGAACTGTTCATCGTCGAGGGTGATTCCGCACTCGGCACCGCCAAGGCCGCCCGCAACTCGGGCTTCCAGGCGCTACTGCCGATCCGAGGCAAGATCCTCAACGTGCAGAAGGCGTCGATCACGCAGATGCTGTCGAACAAGGAGTGCGCGGCCATCATCCAGGTGGTGGGTGCGGGCAGCGGACAGAGCTTCGACATCGAACAGTCCCGCTACCACAAGGTCATCATGATGACCGATGCCGATGTGGATGGCGCGCATATCCGCATTCTGCTGCTCACCCTCTTCTACCGCTATATGCGCCCGCTCATCGAGCACGGATACGTGTACGCGGCCGTGCCGCCGCTCCACCGCATCGCGCTGGCCGGCTCGCACAAGGGCGAGTACATCTACACGTACTCCGACGACGAGCTCGAGGGCAAGCTCGCCGATCTGGACAGCAGACGCATCTCCTACAACCCCGACATCCAGCGCTACAAGGGTCTGGGCGAGATGGACGCCGATCAGTTGGCGGACACCACGATGGACCCGCGCACGCGCATGCTGCGCCGCATCCGCATGGAGGACGCCGCGCAGGCCGCCGAGATCTTCGACCTGCTCATGGGTGACGATGTGCCGCCGCGCAAGGCGTTCATCGTCGAGAACGCCGACGACTTCGATCGCTCCAAGATCGACACCTGATCGATTCCCGATCGATTCCCCCGATCGCCCTGCCGGAGGGCGATCGGGGTTCGTCCGCCCTCGCGGAGAGGACTATGCTGTAGCACGTGAACATCGTGATGAACAATACGGCAGCGTCCGCCGCGAAGGGTGTTGAACGACCGCAGATGCCGCAGACCATCCGTGAACGGCTGCTCGCCCTTGGAGGCGGCGAACCCGTCGCCGTGGTCGGGTCGATGAACGCGGACTACACGGTCGCCACACGGCGTCTGCCTCAGCCCGGCGAGACGGTCGCGGGAGGCGTCCTCAAGATCCTGCCCGGCGGCAAGGGCGCGAATCAGGCGGCCAGTGCGGCGCGTCTGGGGGCGAACGTGCGCATGTACGGCGCGGTCGGCGATGATTCGAATGCCGAATTCCTGCTCAGCAGGCTCGATGACGCCGGTGTGGACACCTCCGAGATCCTGCACGCCGAAGGGGCGAGCGGCACCACGGTCATCACCGTGGACGCCGAAGGCGAGAACACCATCGTCTATTCGGCGGGTGCGAACGGCAAGGTCAGCGCCGGATACGTGCAGGCGCACGGCGACGGTCTGGCCGAGGCACGCGTGCTCGGTCTGTGTCTCGAAAGCCCGCTGACCACCGTGATCGCCGCCGCAAGGATGGCTCACGACAGCGGAGTGACCGTCCTGCTCAACGAATCCCCGTTCCTCCCCGAACTGCCGCACGAGCTCGTCGAAGCCACCGACATCCTGCTCGTCAACGAACACGAGGCGGCGCTGCTGCTCGAGCTCGATCCTCCCGCCGACGGCGACTGGGGAGAGCTGGACTGGTCCGACGTGGTCGAGCGCTTCTCCGACTACGGGTTCGATCAGGCGATCGTCACGCTCGGTGCGGAGGGTTCCATCGTCATCGACGACGGACACTGGCATCGCGTGTCCGCCGCAAGGATCGACGCGGTGGACACCACCGGCTGCGGCGACTCGTTCATGGGCACGATCCTCGCCGGACTCGCAGCCGGATACACGCTGCTGCAGTGCGCGCAGATCGCCTCGTACGTGGCCGCATTCGCCGCCACCAAGCTCGGCGCGCAATCCTCCTACGGCACGGCCGTCGAGATCGCCGACTACTTCGCAGCCTGAATCCAGCGCGATTCGTCGGGCGTCGGCATCGCCCGGCGTGTTATCCCCGGCCCTCCGTAGTATGTACGACCGTACGCATCGTGTTGTGCATATCACATTCTCAACCTTGAAGGAGGGCCGATGGCAAGCCTGCTGCTCGCCGTGATCTATCTGTCGTTCATCAGCCTCGGGCTGCCCGATGCGTTGCTCGGCGCCGCATGGCCGACCATGAGCCAGGATCTCGGGGCGCCCGTCTCATGGGCCGGCGGCATCTCCATGACGATCTCCGCGGCGACCATCTGCTCGGCGCTGATGAGCGACCGCGTGACCCTGCGCTTCGGGGCGGGCCGCGTCACCGCCGTGTCGGTCGGTCTCACCGCCGCTGCGCTGATGGGATTCTCGATCGCGCCGAACTACTGGACGCTCATCGCGCTCGCCATCCCGTACGGACTCGGTGCGGGCGGCGTGGACGCGGCGCTCAACAACTACGTCGCCATCCACTACGAAAGCCGACACATGAGCTGGCTGCACTGCATGTGGGGCGTGGGCGCGCTCACCGGCCCGTACGTGATGGGCTACGCATTGTCCCACGGACAGGGATGGCCGTGGGGCTACCGGTACATTGGATTCATCCAGATCGCACTGACCGCCATCGTCATCATCAGCCTGCCCCTGTGGAAGGCGCGCAGAAGGCCGCAGACGACCGTTTCGACCGCCGCATCGGATACGAACGATGAACCCCGCAAGCCGCTCGGCGTCAGGGGAGTGGTCGCCATCAAGGGCGCGAGCGAGATCCTGCTCATGTTCCTGTGCTACTGCGCCATCGAATCCACCTGCATGCTCTGGGGATCGACCTACATGGTCATGGGGCACGGCATCGGCAAGGCCGAAGCGGCCAGCTGGATCAGCCTGTTCTTCATCGGCATCACCGTCGGCCGAGCCTTAAGCGGATTCCTCACCATGCGCCTCGCCGACCATCAGATGATCCGCCTCGGACAGGCGCTCATCCTCGCCGGAATCGTCATCATGCTCCTGCCGTTGCCGCACCACATCGGCGTATTCGCGGGACTGACGATCATCGGACTCGGCTGCGCCCCCGTCTACCCCTGCATCATCCACTCCACGCCCGTCTACTTCGGCGAGGAGAACTCGCAGGCCATCGTCGGCGTGCAGATGGCATGCGCCTACGTCGGCACGATGCTCATGCCGCCGCTGTTCGGACTCATCGCCCAATACGTGACGGTCGACCTGTTCCCGTGCTTCCTGCTCGTCTTCCTCGCGCTGATGGTCGCCATGCACGAATCCCTGCGCCGCAAACGAGGCTGATCCGAGGGTGCGGATCCCGCGAGGGGGAGTGTCGGCACGTCGCGGCCGCGAGCCATAATCGAACATATGTGCGAATGTTTGGCGTCGTTCTCGAAACCCACACGGGAGTGGTTCCGACATGCCTTCGATGCGCCCACCGAGGCGCAACGCGAGGCATGGCCCGCCATCCGGTCCGGCGCCAACACGCTCGTCATCGCGCCCACCGGATCCGGCAAGACCCTGTGCGCGTTCCTCTCCGCCATAGACCGCCTCATGACAGATCGGGACGACATCTGCGCGGGCGCCTCCGGCAGGCGCCCACGCGGCGTCAGAATCCTCTACATATCCCCGCTCAAGGCGCTCGCCGTCGACGTCGCGAAGAACCTCGAAGCGCCTCTCGACGGCATCGCACGCCAATGCGAGGCGATGGGACTGGCCGCGCCATCCATCCGCGTGGCCACCCGCAGCGGGGATACCACGCCCAAGGAACGCCGCGCCATCGCCACGCATCCGCCGGACATCCTTGTCACCACACCGGAGTCGCTGTACCTCATCCTCACCTCGAAGGCGCGGCGCATCCTCAGGACCGTCGACACCGTCATCGTCGACGAGGTCCATGCGCTCGCCGGGACCAAGCGCGGCGCGCATCTCGCCCTGAGCCTCGAACGTCTCGACGACCTCATCGCCGGAACGGAACAGGACCCGCGCGCGTCCGACCGCGTGGCCGCCGTACGGCCCGTGCAGCGCATCGGCCTGTCCGCCACGGTGAATCCTCCCGCCGAGGCCGCACGGTTCCTCGGCGGATCGCGTCCGGTCACCATCATTAACCCGGGCTCGCGGCCGCAGATGGACCTGAAGGTCGTCGAACCTCTGGCGGACATGCGTGATCTGCAATCCGCGAACGTCCCGCACCGTGCCGGAGGCGTTGATCACGAATCCTCCACTGTCGGATATATCTCCGGCGTCACGCCGTCCATGCGGCGTCTTGCCGAACGCAAGGGACTCGTCGGCGATTCGTCTGCGATCATCGGCGCCTCCTCGGACCGCACATCCGGTTCGATCTGGCCGGTGGTCGAGGCAAGCGTTCTCGACGAGATCCTCGCACACTCGACCACGCTCGTGTTCGTCAACTCCCGTGGCCTTGCCGAAAAGCTCACCGCCCGTCTCAACGATCTGTACGCCGAACGTAGGGGAGACGGGGGAGGCGGAAAGTCCGGAAGCGGGGACAAGGCGTCGCCGGAGGGACGGGAGGGATTCGCGCCCCATTACGACGCCGTGGTCGGTTCGACCACGATGCTCGTCGGATCGCATGGGCCGGATGACGTGATCGCGATGGCGCATCACGGATCCGTGTCGAAGGACCGGCGCAAGCAGATCGAGGAGCGTCTCAAACGCGGCGAGCTGCGCTGCGTGGTCGCGACCAGCAGCCTCGAGCTCGGCATCGACATGGGGTCCGTGGATCTGGTCATCCAGATCTCGCCCCCGTTGTCCGTCGCATCCGGGCTGCAGCGCGTTGGCCGCGCCGACCATCGCGTGGGCGGCGTCTCGCATGCCCTGTTCTACCCGTTGACGCGTGAGCAGATCGTCGGTGTGGCGGCCAGCATCGAAAGCATGCGCGCAGGGGATATCGAACCTCTGTCCGTGCCACGCAATCCGCTCGACATCCTCGCCCAGCAGACCGTGGCCGCTGCGTCGATGGACGATCTCAATCCGGACGCATGGTATGCGACGGTACGCCGTGCCGCACCGTTCGTCTCCCTCGAACGGGACATGTTCGACGCGGTCATGGGCATGATGACCGGCGCATACGACACCGAGGAGTTCTCGGCGTTCCGGCCTCCGCTCATGTGGAACCACGAGGCCGACCTCATCTCCGCCCGACCCGGAGCCCAACGCCTTGCCGTCACCTCCGGCGGCACCATACCCGACCGTGGCCTGTACACGGTGGTCCTGCCCGAGGCCGACGCCGGCAGGGGGCAGCGCCGGGTCGGCGAACTCGACGAGGAGATGGTCTACGAGTCACGCGTCGGCGACATCATCACCCTCGGCACCTCCACATGGCAGATCCAGGAGATCACCCGGGATCGCGTCATCGTCACGCCGGCACCGGGCCGCACCGCACGCCTGCCGTTCTGGCACGGCGAGGAATCCGGACGCGACGCCGGATTCGGCCGTGCCAAAGGCCGGTTCCTACGCGAGACCGCATCCGGGCTTCGCTCCGCCGCCGCGGACGATGGATCGCCCACGTTCGACCGGCATACCCTGAACCGGCTGCACGCCGATGGCCTTGACGACAACGCCGTATCCAACCTCGCCCGGCTGCTCGCCGAGCAGCGGACCGCCACCGGAGTCGTGCCGAACGATGCGGCCATCGTCGTCGAACGCTGCCCCGACGAGGAGGGCGACTGGCGCGTCATCATCCACTCGCCATACGGCCGACGTGTCCACGAACCCTGGTCGATGGCCGTCACCGCACGTCTCAAGGCACGATACGGCTTCGACGGGCAGGCATACGCGGCGGACGACGGCATCGTCATCCGCCTGCCCGACGGCGTAGGCGAGATACCCCTTCGCGAACTGCTGCTGTTCGATCCGGACGAACTGCAGCGACTCGTCGAAACGGGAGTGGGGGAGAGCGTACTGTACGCGGCCCGGTTCCGCGAATGCGCCGCCCGATCCCTGTTCCTGCCGCGCACCGAACCCGGACGACGCGTGCCGTTATGGCAGCAGCGGCTACGCGCCGCCCAACTGCTCAACGTCGCACGCGTCAGACGCAACTTCCCGCTGCTGCTGGAAACCGCCCGCGAATGCCTGCAGGATGTCTACGACCTGCCCGCACTGCGCGAGCTCATGACCGCGCTCGCCTCCGATCGCATCGGACTGCGGATCGTGACGACGGATGCCCCATCGCCGTTCGCCGAGAACCTGCTGTTCGGCTTCGTCGGATCGGTCATGTACCAGTACGACGTGCCGCAGGCGGAACGCGGCGTGCGACTGCTGTCCATGGACCCCGAAGTGCTGGAACGTCTGCTCGGTGTCACCGATATGGCCACCGTGCTCGACCCGGATGCCATCGCCGAAGTGGAGGATCAGCTCGCGGGACGCACCTTCTGGAACGATCTCGCGGCCGACGATGTGCGCGGTCGCGTGACGCGCTACGCGAAGACGCACGGCCCGTTCACCGTACAACGGCTGATCGCCGATCTTGGCCTCGACGCCGCCGAAGCCGTACATGCGCTCGACGAGCTCGCGGGGCGCGGCGAGATCCTGTCCGGACATTTCCTCGACAGTCTGTCGAACGATGCATCGCAATGGCTGCACAGGGATGTGTTCCGCCGCATCCGCGCTCGCTCGCTGGCTAGGGCGCGTGCGGCCGTCGAACCCGTAGAACCGGCCGTATACCAGTCGTTCCTGCTGGAGCGTCAGGGTGTGGGGCCGGTCGGTGGCGAACAATACGAGGGCATCGACGGCCTGATGCGCGTCATCGAACAGCTCGAGGGAGTGGCGTTGCCCGCATCCGTGTGGGAGTCGAACGTGTTTCCCGCGCGTGTCGGCGGATACTCGCCCGCGATGCTCGACGAACTGCTCGCCGGCGGGGAGATCGTCTGGATCGGTTCCAAGACCGGCGGCACCAAGGCGTCGGAGCCCGGGCTCATCGCCTTCCACCCCGCGGATTCACCGCTCCTGACCGAAGCACTCAGCGAAGATGAAGGCGATGATGCAAAGGATCGCGCCGAGATGACGCTTCCTGAAGCGGTCCTCGACGTCCTCGCATCCGGCGGCGCCTACCACGCCTCTCAGCTCGCGACGATGGTACGGGAACGATGGCAGTCCGCCGATTCGCGACTCGTCGAAGTCGTGGACCCCGAAACCGGTGAGATTCGTGACGTACCCTCGTCGGATGCCTCGTCACGGCCATGGTCCGACACCCAGTTCGAGGAGGCCCTGTGGTCACTGGTCTGGCAGGGCAAGGTCACGAATAGTTCGCTCGTGCCCGTGCGTGCATTGGCGGCGGGCGGGCGCAAGGTCCGCACGCCTGCCCGCGCGTCACGCCGCCGCATCCGCGTGCAGCCCCACATACCGATGACCATGAGCGGACTGTGGTCACAGGTCGGTGCCGCCGGCGCGATAGGGGACGACGGGACGAACGGCGACGATTCGACCATCGCTCCGGAGCGTCGCATGCTGGAACGGGTCGAGATCCTTCTCGACAGATACGGCGTCATCTGCCAGCCTGTGCTTGACAGGGAGGATATCCCCGGAGGATTCTCCGGACTGTACCCGGTGCTCAAGCGCATGGAGGAGCACGGGCGTCTCGCGCGAGGCATGTTCGTCAGGGGATTCGGCGCGGCCCAGTTCGCCGAACGGGACACCGTTGATGCGCTGCGGCGCATGGGAAAAACGGGGCAGACGGAAACCTCCTTGACCGCTTCGGATGACGGCCACGACGGACACATGCGTTCGGCCGTCGCGGTCAGCGTACTGGATCCGGCGAACCTGTACGGTTCCGCGATCGCATGGCCACCCGCGCCGAACGGCACCGGCAAGCCGACCAGACGCGAGGGTGGCATCGTGGTACTTGCAGGCGGCGCACTCATCGCCTACGCCACACCCAGATCCAAGCACCTGACCGTGTTCGCCGACGCATCGGAGCACGACGACTCCGTTGCCGCCGAAACCTCCACCGAGAGGACCGACGATCAAGGCGGGCAGACCCCCGGGCAGAGCCCGACGTTGCGCACGTCCCTTGCGGAACTGGCATACGCTCTGCGCCGCAACGGCCCCGGAACGGTCACCTTCGCCGATGTGAACGGCGAGCCGCTGAACGCTCACAACCCCTATACGCGGGTCCTGCATCAGGCCGGCTTCACACCGGTTCCTCAGGGGATGCGCCTGTACTGACATGAGGTCGTGCAGGGTCTGCGGCACAGCGCCTACAGCACGCGATACCAGTCGTCGCGCTTGGTCAGGGCAAGACCGGCGTTGCGCAGCTTGCGATCCAGTGATTCGACGCCTCGGCGGACCAGCCCCTCCTGCGTGAAGTACGATCCGCCCGCGGAATGCTGCAATTCGTCGAGACCGACGAACCGTCCTCGCGCCCTCACCAGCGTCTCGAGGATGTCGAATTCCAAACGGGACAACGGCATCGCCTTGTGCGTACTGGCGAAATACGCCTTTCGACTCGTCAGATCCAACGTCAGATCGCCGCGGATCATCATCGTCTCCGGGCCGGCTCCTGCGGAATCACGCGCAAGCAGCTCCACATAGGAGAGCAGCTCCGTATCGGAGAACGGCAGGCGCAGCGTGGCATCCGGCCTCGCCAAATCAATGGGCCGAGAGGCCGGCCGATCGGACGGTTCGACGTCTTCTCCCTTGCCGGCAGCTCCGGGAGCCGCATTGACACGTATGGAAGCCGCGCGTGCGGCATCGGCTGCGGTGCCACGCAGGGTGGTGGTGGCGAGCAGCAGGGTTCTGATCGACGGCTGGGCCGATTTTGCGGCCGCCACCAGATCCGGCGAACCGAAAATCGCGATGTCGAACGGGCCCTCATCCGGGTCCGCGGCATGCTCGCGAAGCACCGAGACGACCGTTTCGGACGCCGAAGCGGGGGAGACCAGACTTTTCGGATCGATCGCCGTCACCGTATACCGGGCATTGCTGAGCGTCCCCTGAATCGCATGGGACAACGCCGTATTGCCTACCGCCACCAGAAGTCTCATGATTCGCCTCCTGCCGACCAGTGTAGTAGCCGTGATGTCGTCGCGGGGTCATAATCCCGTCTCTTCGGTCTCTCGCCATCGGCAGAGGACCATCAGCTGCGTATTGACTGCTTCAAGGCCGCCGAAATCCTGTACCGGCATGCGGCGGGCCGTGGTAACCCGATCGGCTGGCTCTGCCTTGGCTATGTGTACGCCTATGACCGGTGCGAGGGGGAGTACTATCGCTCGTATTTCGATACCTTCGGCGAAGTGCCGCCCAAGCCGGATACGGATGTATTGGCGTATGAGTGCTTCCGTCACGCAGCCGAAGCCGGTATCGCCGAAGGTTGCTACAAACTCGGTGACATGCTTTCCGAAGGCAAGGGATGCGAGATCGACTACGCCAAGGCTCTTGACATGTTCCTGAGAGCGTACCGATACGGTCGTGATGGTACGCCGCGCATCTGGGGGAGCGTAGCGCTACGTCTTGCACGGGCGTACGCAAACGCACGCGGATGTATGTTGGACTATGAGCAGGCGCTCCACTGGTATTCGATTGCGCGCACCGGTCTGGAACTGGAAGTGCGCGATGGTGGCTCAGTATACGACGCGAGGCTGTGGGAGGCCGAGGCCGGTGTCATGGACATGCGCCAGGCTCTTCGGTTGACAGGACGGTCGACGCAGGGAACGAAACGAGTCACCGGAAGCTGATGCCTCCCTTGTGCCCGGTGGCCTTGAACGGCATGGCGCGTCGGCTGTTCCGGGCGAAGACCTTGGTATTGGCGGCGGATCCGGTGCTTTCAAGCCGTTTCGGTTTCGGCCACCTGTGTTCGTCATTCGGATATTCGTCATTCGGATACGAGGTGTCAGTTTTCTCTGTTTTCGTGGGTTTCATGGGGTTTAGTGTAGTGTCGTTTCACGGCTTTTGTCGTTAAGGGTGGCCGTTTGGCCACTGATGACATGTTGGACGAATGGGCGGATGACGCCGAAGCCGGCGACTTCGGAGGTACTCCGGGGCCTGTGTGCTCAGGGCCGGTCGCTCCTGTTGCTTAGGCGGACGCGGTTTCTCGTACGTTTTCCTTCGTATCGATCCGGTTCAGTACAGCTCCTCGAAGATCTTGCGCACACGGGCTGCATCGAGCGGCACGTAGTTGTTGCGCATGAGACGCCCCTGCGTGGTCATCACCCGTTCGGTGAACTCCGGCAGGTCCTCGCGGGTCACGCCGTACTCGTGCAGCGCCTTCTTCGGCAGCAGCTGGTTGATGAGTTTCTCCAACTCGTCGTACACGTCGGCCACGTTGCAGCCAAGCAGTCCGGCGAGCACGCCATTGAGCTTCGCGATCTCCCCGTCCGGCTTGATCTCCATGTAGTTGCGCAGCACGCCGGTGAACATCGCATAGTTCGATTCGCCATGCGGCACATGGTACTTACCTCCCAGCTGGTAGCTCAATGCATGCACGGCCGCGCAGCCGCCGGTGTCGAAGCTGATGCCCGCGTAGTCGGAGGCGATGAGAAAGTCGTTCATCAGCTCGTTGCGCTTCACACGCCGGGCCTGCGCATCGCCGTCTGGACCGCCGGCGGCGACGATCGCCTGATAGCCGCTTACGATCATGCGCATCGCCTCATAGCCGAACAGACGCGTGTACGGTGTCGCGTTCGGCGACAGCGTGGATTCGACGGAATGCACGAGCGCGTCCAGTGAGCTCGTCATGAACACGTGGTCAGGCAGGCCGTACAGCAGCTCCGGGATGAGCACCGCATGGTCGGCGAACATCTGCGCGCTGGCGATGCCCGCCTTGCAGCCGAGACGCGTGCGATTGATGGCCGCGATCTCGGTCACCTCGCTGCCCGTACCGCAGGTGGTGGGCACGAGCACGAGCCCGACGGTGCGCGTGAAGTCGGGCAGATGGTCGATGACCTCGTCGATCGACGCGCCACCGGCCACGGCCACGATCTTCGACATGTCCATCACCGCGCCGCCGCCGATCGCGACGATGCGGTCGTAGTCGAACGTCTTCGCATCGGTGATGATCGCATCGATCATCACATCGGTCGGCTCCTGATTGCCGTACTTGTCGACGAGCAGCACGTTCGCGCCATTCAGATACGGTTTCACGAACGCGTCATGGATCATGCCGATGGTGACGACCAGATCACGCGGTCCGAGTTCGAACTCCTCGGCGAACTCCTTGACCGTGGCGAACTGGTAGATGTCCTTCGGTCCTACGGTGAGCATCTTCATGGCTGAACCCGCCTTTCGCATATTTCGCGTATGTGTCATGCCCGCGGTGTACGCGTCGAATGCGTACGCCGTTGCGTATGATGCTAGACCCGTTCGGTAACCGTTAGTCGCATGCGAGACATGCGGCTTCAGACATGCGGTTCCACCTATCCGTCAGCTCTGCCCATGCTCGCTGTCGCAGAACTCGTTGAGCAGTCTCCCGTCGCCGTTTAACTATCTCGCAGGGATGCTTCGCCGGACAGATCCTCTGACAAGAGGAGCTATACGGCGAACAACACCTATTGACGGCAGCCTTCAGCCGATGATCGCGATCGGAGCGGTCAGGTCCACGCCGGAGCCGTCGCGACGCATGTCGGGCTTGGGCAGTTCGACGGGGGAGCCGGACTCGGAAGAGGCATGCAGCGGGTAGAGGCCCACCCATGCGAGGATCAGCGTGTTCTGACCCTTGAGGAAGCGCTGCGAGCGCACGCCGCCCGTCGCACGGCCCTTGGTCGGGTACATCTCCAGCGGGGTCACCTTCGCCGAGCCGTTCTCGGTGCCGGGCAGCGCGTCCGCGTCACCGGCCACGGTGAGCACCACCGCACCCGAGGCGGCGGTCAGACCGTTCTCGCCCTCCTCATACGTCCACGCGACCTTGCCGGCGGGAACCACGTTGAACGCGGCCACATGCGCGCCCTCGGCCAGACGGATGCCGGCCATGCCTCCGGCCGTACGACCCTGCGGACGCACGTTGCCGGCCTCGAAGGTGAGCAGCGAGGAATCGGAGGAGACGAACACCAGACGATCCTCGTCCGCGGCCGGGGCCGCGAGCAGCACCTCGTCGCCGTCCTTGAGATCGATGACCGGCCACGAATCCATCGTCGTCGGCGCCTCGCGGTTCCAGCGCTTGATCACGCCGCCGCGCGTGCCGAGCGCCAGAGGAGGCAGTTCACCGCCCTCCTCGTGAGGCGTCATCGCGATCGCCGAAACCACGTGCTCGCCGTCGATCGGATCGGTCGACTCGGTCATGCCGATCAACTCGTCGGCCTTCACGCCTCCCGTCACGCTCAGCGTCTGCGATGGCGGCAACGCCGGCAGATCGGCCACGTGGGCGAGCACCAGACGTCCGGCGGAGGTGATCAGCGCATAGGTGGCGCGGGTCGACGTGGTGAAGATCGTCGTGATCTGGTCGTCGCTCACCCGCTTGTCGGACACCGAACGCGACTCGTACACGTCCATCGCGGACGGCGTGGCCCGCGCGATCAGACCGGTGGCGCTCATCATCACCACGCATGGCTCGTCCTCGATCTGCAGCGCTGCCGCGGCGGCCTCGGTCTCGCCGGCCTTCATGGCCGCGTTCGCGGCGGCGACATCGGCCTGCACGGACGTCAGACTCGTCGCCGCCTGCGCCGCCTCCAACGCGGCACGGGCCAGACCGGAGTCATCGCCCTTGGCGACCACTGGCACCAGAGAACCGTCGGGCCCCTCGTCGAGCAGTACGGTACGGCGCGGCGTCCCATACTGCGTGACCGTCTGGTCCATCTCGTCGACGACCACGCGATCCAGCTCCTCGGCGGAGGCGAGGATGCGCTCCAGCTCCTCGATCCGCTGCTTGAGATCGTCGCGCTCCGCCTCCAGTTCGATGCGGCTCATACGCGTCAGACGGCGCAGACGCAGATCCAGAATGTACTGGGCCTGCACCTCGTCCAGATCGAACACGGCCATGAGCCGGTTCTTCGCCGCATCGGCGTCGTCGGAGGAGCGGATCACCTGGATGACCTCGTCGATGTCCACCATCGCGAGCAGCAGTCCCTCGACCAGGTGCAGACGCTCCAGCGCCTTCCTGCGGCGGAACTCGCTGCGTCGGCGCACCACCACGCGGCGATGCTCCACCCACACCTGAAGCAGTTCCTTCAGCCCCATCGTGTGCGGGCGTCCATCGACCAGCGCCACGTTGTTGATGGTGAAGTTGTCCTGCAGCGGCGTGTGACGGAACAGCTGCGCGAGCACCGCATCCGGATCGTAGCCGGTCTTGATCTCGATGACGATACGCGTGCCGTTGTGACGGTCGGTCAGATCGATGGCGCCGGTGATGCCCTCCAGCTTGCGTGACTTCACGCCTTCGGAGATGCGTTCCAGCACGCGCTCGGGGCCAACCATGAACGGCAGCTCCGTGACCACGATGGCCTTCTTGCGCGCCGTCACGTTCTCGATATGCGTCTTCGAACGCGTGGTGAGCGTGCCGCGGCCCGTCTCGTACGCCTCGCGGATGCCGTCGCGTCCGATCACGATGCCGCCGCCCGGCCAATCCGGGCCCGGCACGTAGCGCATCAGCTCCTCCAGCGTGGCGTCCGGATGAGCCATCAGATGCTTGGCGGCGGCCACCACCTCGCCCAGATTATGCGTGGCCATGTTCGTGGCCATGCCCACGGCGATGCCCGATCCGCCGTTGACCAGCAGGTTCGGAATGGCCGACGGCAGTACGGTCGGTTCCTTGAGCTTGTTGTCGTAGTTCGGCGTGAAATCGACCGTATCCTCGTCGATATCCGCATTCATCGCAAGAGCCGCGGGCCCGAGTCTCGCCTCGGTGTAACGGGAGGCGGCCGGGCCGTCGTCGAGCGAACCGAAGTTGCCGTGGCCGTCGACCAGCGGAAGCCGCATCGCGAACGGCTGCGCAAGACGGACCATCGCCTCGTAGATCGCCGAATCGCCATGTGGGTGCAGCTTGCCCATTACCTCGCCGACCACGCGCGCCGACTTCATGTACGGGCGGTCCGGCGTGAGGTTCATCTGTCCCATCTGATAGATGATGCGGCGCTGCACCGGCTTGAGACCGTCCCTGGCATCCGGAAGCGCACGCGCATAGATCACCGAATACGCGTACTCGAGGAACGACTTGCTCATCTCCTCGTTCAACGGCGTCTCGACGATATGCTCCTTGACCGTGCGAGGATCATATGCCGAAGTGGTGTTCCTACGATGCGATGCCATATGTGCGGACTCCTTGGAAAAACAAACCCGCACCATAATAACAGCAGGAAGATGACGAACGGCGATTACACTGAAACCCTATGAGTGTGGATGTGCCGCAGATGAGCGAACTGCTGCGATTGACCCCGACCGCAGGATACGGCGACTGGACGCCGCAGGAACCAGGGGAGGACACGAACGTCGCCACGGACCGGCGTGGTGGCGCGCTGCATCTGTCCGCCGTGCTGCCGGCTCTGTCTTCGGCGATCGGGCATCCGGTTCCGACGCGCGTGCACGCCGATCCGGCGGCGTTGCAGCATGCGCTCGGACTGCCTGACGCGACCTCCGCGATCGTCGTGCTCGTCGACGGACTCGGCTACTGGAATCTCAACATGAGGCTCGGCCACGCCCCCTACCTGCGTTCGCTGATGAAGGAGCATGCCAACCAGCGTCCGATCTCCACCTGCGCGCCCAGCACCACCGTGGCCGCGATGGCCACGTTCGGTACCGGCACCTGCCCGGGGCTGACAGGCATGGCCGGCTACACGCAGCTCGAGCCGGAAAGCGGAAGGATCATCCAGCTGATCCAGTTCAAGGATCCGCTGCTGCCCAAGGCGGAGAGCGAGAAGGCCGGTCCCGTCATCGACCCGCATGATCTGCAGCGCGAACCCACCGTCTTCGAGCGCCTCGCTGCCGAGCATGTGCGCGTCACCAGCTCGGGACTGGCCAAGTTCAAGGGCTCCCCGCTGACCGAGGCTGCCCTGCGCGGCTCCGATTACGTGGCCAACGTCACGCCGAACGACCGTGTGCGTGCGGCCGCGAAGGCGGCACGCACGCCGGGCCTGACCTACCTGTACATCCGTGACGCCGACAAGGTCGGGCACGCCGACGGCTGGGACTCCGAGCAGTGGGTGGGCACGTTCGAACGCATCGACGCGCAGCTGGCGCTGCTGCGGCGCGAGGCGCCGAAGGGAACGCTCATCGTCGTGGTCGCCGATCACGGCATGGTGGCCACCGACCCCGCCGAACGCATCGACATCGCAGCTGAACCGGCGTTGGCACAGGGCGTCGCATTGGTGGGAGGGGAGCCCCGCGCGCTCATGCTGTATGCCGAACGCGACGAGTCGCCGGAGGACATCGCCGCACGGTGGCGTGAACGGCTGGGGGAGCGGGCGTTGGTGCGTACGAGGCATCAGGCCATCGATGACGGACTGTTCGGGCCGGTGGAGCCCCGTATCGAACGGATGCTCGGCGACGTCATCGTGCAGGCGGCCGGTGCCGTCACGCTGGTCGATTCGCGCATCCAATCCGACAAGGCCACGCGTCTGCCCAGCGTGCATGGTTCGCAGACCATGCTGGAGATGGACATCCCCTGTCTGATCGACGTGGCATAGAGACGTCACTCTCCGAACAGGATCTGATCCCAGCTCGGGATCGCGGAGCGCCTCGCGCGATGCTTGCGTGCCGGCTGGCCGTTTTCGTCCGAACCGGCGGAGGAGTCGGCGTCCGTTCCCGATGCCGCGGGGACTTGGCTGAGATCGGCTTCGGTGGGATCGGGAACAGGCGGCAGATCCCCGACCGCACCGTCGGCAGCCGGGGCGGCGGATGGCGCCTTGATGGAGATGACGGGAATATCGCCCATTGTGGCCGGCTGCGGCGCCTGCACGGTCCCGTGCCCGGAATGAGGGCCATTCGGATCCGCGCTACCCGTATCGGCTGCATCGTCGATGTTTGAAGCAGCATCCGTGGACTCCGCCGCACCCGTGCCGGTGTCCACTGCCGTGGGAACGTCGACGTCGTCGGACATTCCGGCCGCGGAGGTCATGTTTTCGGCGATGATCGGCGTCAGATCCGGACGGCGTCCGTCCACGTCGCCAAGTCCGAGGTTCTGCTCGCCGAGCAGCTTCTTCGCCGCGGGATTGAGGCACACCACGGTGTTGTCGTGCATGTCCCACGTCCATTCGGCACGCACCTTGCGCCCGGAGGCGAGGAACGTCGCCGAGATGTGCCAGGGCTCGTGGCCGCGGCGGGTGGCCTGCCACGCGAGCGTACCGCGGTCGACGCGTGCGAGCGAGAGCGTCATGTAGATGAGGTCCTCCACCGTGCGCACGCGGCTCTCCTTGGGTGCGGGCACGCGCTTGAACTGCTCGATCGCATACTGCTTCTCCATCTGCACCGATGCGGAGAAACGACGGACCAGAGCCTGATCGAGACCATAGCGTTCCGCTACCTGGGACGGATCCGCACCGGCACGGATCAGCTGCTGGATCTTGGAGATCGGCAGGGCGTCATTCGCCCTCGGCTGGCGTAGCTTGCGAGATTCCATGCGGATCTGCTTCGCCGCGAGAACCGCACGCTCCAACGCATCGTCCACCGTGACGACGAAACGCTCGCCCCCCGCCTCGAAGACCAGGTCGCCGGCATCGGAAACATGGTCGAGACGGGCCCCTCTCGGCGAATCCTCAGTCATGCGCGCACCACTTTCTGTAAAACTTGGGTCACTTCTTCAAGTATGCCCCACGTGTCGAACTTTACGAGTATTTCAAATCGTGTATCCTATGCCGAGTAAACACAGCTGGTCATAATAGTCCGCGCCCACGCGCGCGACGCACAGACGAAAGGATCGCGATGGCTCAGGATTATGATTCCCCCCGTAACAAGGACGAGGACGAGGAATCGCTGCAGGCTCTGGGGAAGAGCTCTCAGAACTCTTCGAGCGACATCGACGACGACGAGAACGCCATTGCCGAGGACTACGAGCTGCCGGGTGCCGACCTGAGCAACGAGGACTCCTCCGTGACGGTCATCCCGATGCAGGGTGACGAGTTCATCTGCTCCGAGTGCTTCCTGGTCAAGCATCGCAGCCAGCTCGCCTACATGACGGATGACGGCCAGCCCGTATGCCAGGAGTGCGCCGCCTGATATGACGTTCGATCCCGCATACAATGAGCCGGAGAACACCGAGGTTCTCGTCAAGCCGGTCGATCCGGATCAGCCGGCCGAACTCGCCGCGCTCGGCTACGCGCACGCCGGTGACGCCGGCGCCGATCTGAGGGCCGCGGAGTCGTTCGATCTCAAGCCCTTCGAGCGCGCTCTGGTACCCACCGGCGTCGCCATCGCCCTGCCGAACGGATACGTGGGTCTGGTCCATCCGAGAAGCGGTCTGGCGGTCAAGCAGGGCGTCACCGTGCTCAATGCCCCCGGCACCATCGATGCCGGATATCGCGGCGAGATCAAGGTGCCGCTCATCAATCTGGATCCCGAGCGCACCGCGCATTTCGAAGTGGGGGATCGCATCGCCCAGTTGGTCATCCAGCGGTATGTGGAGGCGAGATTCGTTCCTGCGCGGAGCCTTCCCGGTTCCGACAGGGCTGAACGTGGATTCGGCTCCACGGGTGTGGCCTGAGTCGCGTTAGGATAGAGAGCCAGAGAGCACGAACCGAGGGAGGTGGCCATGGCAGGCGATGACATGGAGTTTGATTCCGCACGCAAGCTGGGTTGCGAGGTCAGTACGGATCCGATCAACCCGCTGCTGCCGATCATGCAGGCATGCCGTGTCCACCACCCCGGTGAGGATCTGACCATTCTCGAACGCGCCTACCGTCGCGCGGTCATCCAGCATTCCGCCCAACGGCGCAAGTCCGGCGAGCCGTACATCATCCATCCGCTCGCAGTCGCCCAGATCCTCGCCGATCTCGGCATGGGTCCGTTGGTCGTCGCCGCGGGTCTCCTGCACGACACCGTGGAGGACACCGATTACACGCTCGACCAGTGCCGCTCCGAATTCGGTGACACCGTCACCGGGCTGGTGGACGGCATCACCAAGCTGTCCAAGATGGAGTACGGTGATTCCGCGCAGGCCGAGACCATCCGCAAGATGGTCGTGGCGATGAGCCGTGATGTGCGCGTGCTGGTCGTCAAGCTCGCCGACCGCGTGCACAACGCCCGCACCTGGCGCTACGTGAAGACCTCCAGCGCCGTCAAGAAGGCGCATGAGACGCTCGACGTGTATGCGCCGCTCGCCAATCGCCTCGGCATGAACGCCATCAAGACCGAGCTTGAGGAGCTGAGCTTCAAGGTCATCTACCCGAAGATCTACAACGAGATCGTCGTGCTCGTAGCTCGTCGCGCAGGGCAGCGCGACGTGTACCTCAAGCAGATCCTGGCCGAGATCCACGAGGACCTCGACGCCCAGCACATCAAGGCGTACGTGACCGGACGCCCGAAGGACTACTTCTCCATCTACCAGAAGATGATCGTGCGCGGCCACGATTTCGCCAACATCTACGATCTGGTGGGCGTGCGCATCATCGTCGATTCGATTCAGGACTGCTATGCGGCGCTTGGTGCCGTGCATGCGCGGTGGAACCCGGTTCCCGGCCGGTTCAAGGACTACATCGCGATGCCGAAGCTCAACATGTACCAATCGCTGCACACCACGGTGGTGGGCCCCGGCGGCAAGCCCGTCGAGATCCAGATCCGCACGTGGGACATGCATCGTAGGGCCGAGTTCGGCATCGCCGCGCACTGGAAGTACAAGGAGAACGGGCAGGCCGGACGCGCGTTGAGCTCGCCGGACAAGTCCGACCGCAAGCGTGAGGGCTCCGAGAGCCAGGAGCTGAGCGAGGCCGACAACCTCAAGTGGATCCAGCAGCTCGCCGACTGGACCTCCGAGACGCCCGACTCCAACGAGTTCCTGGGATCCCTGAAGGAGGATCTCGGTTCGGCCGAGGTGTATGTGTTCACGCCGAAGGGCAAGATCATCTCCCTGCCGGCCGCGGCCACGCCGATCGACTTCGCGTACGCCGTGCACACCGAGGTCGGCCATCGTACGATGGGTGCACGCGTCAACGGCCGTCTCGTGCCGCTCGACACGAAGCTCGAGAACGGCGACACCGTCGAGATCCTCACCTCGAAGTCAGACACCGCAGGTCCCTCGCGCGATTGGCTGAGCTTCGCCAAAAGCCCGAAGGCACGCAACAAGATCCGCCAGTGGTTCTCCAAGGAGCGTCGCACCGAGGCCATCGAGGAGGGGCGCGACGAGCTGACGCGCGCCATGCGCAAGCGCAGCCTGCCGATCAATACGCTCATGACCCCGGAGGCGCTGGTCGGCGTCGCCGACGAGCTCAACTTCCCGAACGCGGACGGCCTGTTCGCCGCGATCGGCGATGGGCAGATCTCCACGCAGAACGTCATCTCCCATCTGGTCAAGGATGCGGGCGCCGACGAGGTCGACGAGGAGATCGAGCAGGAGGCGCTGCCGCTCAAGCCGGTGGAGAGCCGCCAGAAGACCACCAGTTCGTCGGGCGTGTCCGTCAAGGGCGTGGGCGATGTGTGGGTCAAGCTGGCACGGTGCTGCATGCCGGTGCCCGGCGACAAGATCATCGGCTTCATCACGCGCAATCAGGGCGTGTCCGTGCATCGCACCGACTGCCAGAACATGATCGATCTTGAGAAGCGGCAGTCCGAACGCGTCGTCGAAGTGGAGTGGACCAGCACCAAGGGCGTGTTCATGGTCAAGATCCAGGTGGAGGCGCTGGACCGGCGCAACCTGCTCTCCGACGTGACGCGCGTGCTCTCCGATCATGGCGTCAACATCATCTCCGGTTCGATCTCCACCGGCTCCGATCGTGTGGCCACCAGCCAGTTCAGCTTCGAGATGGCCGATCCGCAGCATCTCAACACGCTGCTCGCGGCCGTGCGCAAGATCGACGGCGTCTTCGACGTCTACCGCATCACCGGCGCGAAGGACTCCGCCGAACCTCGTCTGCGCCGGATGAAGTAGAGCAGATCACAGGTCGTAATATCGAAGGCCCCTGATCCTTGAGCGGATCAGGGGCCTTCCCATGTTGCGTCTGGTGGCGAGGCGAACCGTCACTCGGCCACGTCGACGGACAGGATCACGGCCGGTTCGGTCGGACGGTCCATCGGATCGGTCGGCAGCGCCTCGAGCCTGTCGACCACGGCCTTCGAGTCATCGTCCGCGACCTCGCCGAAGATCGTGTGATGGCCGTCGAGCCACGGGGTCGGCACGGTGGTGATGAAGAACTGCGAGCCGTTGGTGCCGTGGACCTTGCCGTCCATGCCGCGGCGCAGACCCGCGTTCGCCATGGCCAGCAGGTACGGGCGGTCGAACTTCAGCGATGGGTCGATCTCGTCGTCGAAGTCGTAGCCGGGACCACCGGTGCCGTTGCCCAGCGGGCAGCCGCCCTGGATCATGAAGTCCTTGATGATGCGGTGGAAGGTCAGTCCGTTGTAGAACTTCTCGTGGGAGGGCTGGCCGGTGTACGGATCCGTCCACTCCTTGTCGCCGGTGGCGAGGCCGAGGAAGTTCTTCACCGTCTCCGGTGCCTTGTCGTCGAACAGGTTGATCGTGATGTCACCTTCGGAGGTGTGCATGATGATAGTGCTCATAACGCCCCAGTCTAACGTACTCGACAGCGTGTCAGCGCGCGTGGTGGTCGATGCGCTGCGCGACCCAGTCGCCGAGCGACTGGATGACCTGCACGAGCACGACGGACAGGATCACGGCCACGAGCATCACGTCGTACTGGTAGCGCTGGTATCCGTAGCGGATCGCGATGTCGCCCAGACCGCCCGCGCCGACGGTGCCGGCCATGGCCGAGTAGCCGAACAGGTTGATGAACGTGATGGCCGCACCGCGCACCAGCGAGGGCAGGCTCTCGAAGAGCAGCACCTTGGTGACGATCTGCCAGTTGTTCGCGCCGAAGCTCTGCGCCGCCTCGATCAGGCCGCCGTCCACGTCCGCGAGGGACTGCTCGACGACGCGCGCCACGAACGGGGCCGCGGAGATGACCAGCGGCACCATCGCGCCCTCGACGCCGAGCGACGTGCCGACGATCAGACGGGTGAACGGGATGATCGCCACCAGAAGGATGATGAACGGGATCGAACGTCCGATGTTCACGATCCAGCCGAGCACCGTGTTGAGTGCACGGTGCGGCCAGAGCGACTTCGGTCCCGTGATGGTCAGCAGCACGCCGAGCGGGATGCCGAGCACGTAGGCGAGCAGCGTCGACACGGCGGTCATGACGAGCGTGTCGCGCGTACCCTCGAGCAGCAGTTCGCCGTAGTCGGCGATGAATTGCGAAACGACCTGTCCCATGGTCAGCGATCCTCCCTCGTGCCGGCATCCTCGGCGTCGTCTTCGGTGTTGTTCCCGGCCTCATGCTGTTCATCGCGGCCGTTCTGCTCGTTCGCACTGGCGATCAGCGTCCTGAGGATGTCGCTCTTCGGGTGTGCGAACAGCTCCGCGGTCTCGCCGACCTCGACGATGTTGCCGCCGTCGATCATTGCCACGCGGTCGCAGATGTTGCGTGCCACGGACAGCGAGTGGGTGATGATCACCAGCGTCACGCCGAGCTCGCGGTTGATGCGGCGCAGCAGGTCGAGGATCTGCACGGTCGTCGTCGAATCGAGGGCGCTCGTCGCCTCGTCGCACAGCATGATCTTCGGTTCGTTCGCCAGCGCGCGGGCGATGGCGACGCGCTGCTGCTGACCGCCGGACAGCTGGCTGGGGTAGCGGTCCTCGAACCCCTCGAGACCGACCAGACGCAGCAGCCGGCGTCCGCGTTCGATGCGCTGCGCCTTCGGACGGTGCGCGAGCTCCAGCGGGAAGGTCACGTTGCGAAGCACGGTGCGCTGCTGGAACAGGTTGAAGTCCTGGAAGATCATGCCGATCTTCGTGCGCAGCTCGGCCAGCTCGCGGCCGGAGACGTGCGAGACGTCCCTGCCGTCGATGATCACCTTGCCCTCGGTGGGGCGCTCCAGCAGGTTGATCGTGCGCACCAGCGTCGATTTGCCGGCGCCGGAGGAGCCGAGGAAGCCGAACATCTCGCCGTCCTCGATGGTCAGGTTGATGTCGTGCAGCACCTCGTGCGCATCGGCGCCGGTGCCATAGCTTTTCTTCAGATGGTCGAATTGGATCATGGGTAGTCCTTGTCGTGGGGGAGACGCGGCGATGCCGCACGAGACGGGGCCGATGGGTCCCGTGCCGTGCGGCATCGTATCAAATGGGCGTCCGAACGATCCGATCAGAAGACCGGAACCACGGCTCCCTTGTAGTTGTCGTTGATGTAGTCGCGCACCGCGTCGGAGTTCAGGGCCTTCTTGAGCTCCTTCGTCTTGGCGGTGTTCTCGTTGCCCTCCTTGACCACGAGGATGTTCGCGTAGGTCTTCGCGGCCAGACCGTCGGCCTTCTCGAGTTCAAGCGCGTCCTTGGTCACGTCGAAGCCGGCCTGGATCGCGTAGTTGCCGTTCAGCGCGGCGATGTCGACGTCCTTGATGACGGTCGGCACCACGGCGGCCTCGAGCTCCTTGAACTGCAGGTTCTTCGGGTTGGAGGTGATGTCCTTCGGCGTGGCGTTGATGTCCTCGGGGTTCTTGAGCTCGATCAGCCCTGCGTCCTGCAGCAGCAGGAGGGCGCGGGCCTCGTTGGTGGCGTCGTTCGGCACGGCGACGGTCGCGCCGTCGGCCAGCGCGTCAAGGGACTTGGTCTTGCCCGGGTACAGGCCGAACGGCTCGAAGTGCACGGTCTCGACGGACACGAGGTGGGTGCCCTTCTCCTTATTGAAGTTGTCGAGGTAGGGCTTGTGCTGGAAGTAGTTGGCGTCGACCTCGCCGTCCTCGGTGGCGGTGTTCGGCTGGACGTAGTCGGTGAACTCCTTGACCTCCAGCTTGTAGCCGTCCTTCTCGACGATCGGCTTGACGGCCTTGTTGAGGATCTCGGCGTGCGGGGTCGGGCTGGCGGCGATGGTGATGGTCTTGTCGTCCTCGGAGCTGGTGGCGGTGGAGGCGTTGCCGCATCCGGCCAGTCCGAACGCTGCCAGCGTGATCGCGGCGATGGCGGCCGCGGCGGTCTTCGTGAAACGCATGATTCTTCCTCTCTCGATGCGTGATGCATGTGAAGCGCATGACGAACGGCGCATGCGCCTGTGTCGTCTCGTAACTATACAGACGTTGAGAGGGGAATCGTGCGGCGTGGTAATCGACGTTGGTTATAAGAGGTTATTTCGACCGTGTTTCGAAACGCTTGGGATTGCCCGGAAGATGGCGCTATCCCGCTCAGTCGAGCACGCCGAAGTGTCTGAGCGCGTTGAGCACGCCGTCGTGGTCGACGTCGTCGGTCACCCAGTCGGCCGCCTGCTTGGGCTCCTCGGTGGCGTTGCCCATCGCCACGCCGATTCCCGCGAACGTGAGCATCGTGGTGTCGTTGCCGCCGTCGCCGAAGGCCATGATCTGGTCGCGCGTCCAGCCGTAATGGTCCATGAACTTCCGAATGCCCACCGGCTTGCCGCCGTCGGCCGGAATGAGGTCGACGAAGTCGGGATGCCAGCGCACGCCCTGCACGTTGCGGCACCGGGAGACGATCTCGGCCTGCTCGTCGGGACCGATGTACGGGCTGATCTGGAACGTCTCGTGCGTCAGCGGCCGCGTATGCGGGTCGTCGATGAACACCTTCGGCGCGGTCCGGCCCAGCTGGCGCCAGGTGGCGCGCATCGTCTCGGTCACCTGATTGAAGTACACGTAGTCGGATTCGCAGTAGTTCGCGACGACGTCCGGATGGGCGTCAAGCCATGCGGTGATCGCGGTGACGTCGTCGGCTTCGAGCGGCTCCTTGGAGAGAAACCCGTCGTCGTCGCAGCAGTACTGTCCGTTGAGGCCGACGATGCCGTCGAATCTGATCGGGATCATGTCGAGCACGACGGTCATGTGGCTCGGCGCCCGGCCCGAGCAGATGAACACCTTGATCCCCTTGGCCTGCAGACGGCGCAGCGACTCGATGGTCGAATCCGGGACGATATGCGTGACGAAGCTCGTCAGCGTTCCGTCGATGTCGAAGAACACGCCCCTGATGTCGCTGCCTGCAGTCGTCACGATGAAACCTCCCGTCGATCATCTTCCAGTGTACAGGAGCGCAAGGGAGTATTTTGGAGGCATGACCGAGCACATCGAGTTGGATCCAAGTCTCATCGCAATCCGCCACTACCTGCATGCGCACCCCGAGCGCAGCTTCAAGGAGTTCGACACCAGCATCTATCTGGCCGACCAGCTGCGCGAGCACGGCGTCGAGATCCTCGACAATCCCCTGCCCACCGGAGTCGTCGGGCTGATCCGCGGCGAAGGTGGACCGGGGCCGCGCGTCGCGCTGCGTGCGGACATCGACGGCCTGCCCATCGTCGAGAACACCGGCCTCGACTTCGCATCCGTCAACAAGGGCGTCATGCACGGCTGCGGGCACGACCTGCACATGACCGGCCTGCTGGGCGCGGCCTTCTGGCTCGCCGCGCACCGTGACCGCTTCGCCGGTTCCATCAAGATCCTCTTCCAGCCGAGCGAGGAGACCGGCCAGGGGGCCCAGGCGATGATGGACGCCGGTCTGCTCGACGACGTGGACGCGATCATCGGCACGCACAACAACCCCAACTATGCGCCCGGTCAGATCGCCGTCGGCGCGGAGCCGATGATGGCGGGCTGCGTGCGCTTCCAGGTCACGCTGCACGCCGAAGGCACGCACGCCGGCTATCCGCACAAGGGCACCGGTCCGATCGAGGCGATGGCGAGCATGATCCTCGAACTGCAGACCATCGTCAGCCGCAACATCTCCGCTCTGGACCCGCTGGTGTTTTCCATCACCGAGGTGCACGGCGGACGCGTGTGGAACGTCGTGCCCGCAGAGGCCGGATTCCAAGGCACCGTGCGCTACTTCCACAAGGAGGACAGTCTGCTTGCCGAACGCCGGTTCCGCTCCATCGTGGGGCACACCGCCGAGGCGTTCGGCATCACCGCCGACATGGAGTGGGACGACTTCCAGGATCCGGTCGTCTCCGACGCGGCGCTGGCGCTGCCGGTCGCCGAGGACGTGCGCGACTACGCCTCGCTCGAGCCGATCCGTCCGTCCATGGCGGGGGAGGACTTCTGCGAGTTCGCCAAGACGACCCGCTGCGTGTTCGCGTTCATCGGCTCCAACGGCGAACCCGGATGCGCCGACTGGCACAGCCCCCGCTTCGTGGGACTGGACGAGTCCCTGCCCACGTTCGTGAACTTCTACGTCAACGCCGCGCTGCGCGTCGGACGGGAACTCGCCTGAGAGGCCCTAGGATAGGTGACATGACCCAGATTCGTTTTGCACTCGCCCAGATCGACACCTGCGTCGGCGCGCTCGACGCCAATGCGGACAAGGTGCTCGACTACTCCCGCAGGGCCGCCGAAGGCCATGCCGACGTCGTCGTCTTCCCGGAGATGACGCTGACCGGATACCCGATTGAGGATCTGGCCCTCCGCCGCACGTTCCGCCAGGCCGCATGGGACAAGGCCGACGAACTCGCCGACCGTCTCAAAAGGGACGATCTCGGCGACCTGTACGTCGTGGTCGGCACGGTCGGCACCGATCACGCCACCGACAAGCCGTACAACCGTCTCGTGGTCCTGCATGACGGCGTGGTGTGGGTCGGCTACGACAAGCACTTCCTGCCCAACTACGGCGTCTTCGACGAGTTCCGCATCTTCAAGGCCGGCGAACGCTCCGTCGTCCTCGACGTCGACGGCGCCCGACTGGGCGTGGCGATCTGCGAGGACATCTGGCAGGACGGCGGCCCGGTCTCCGAACTGGCCGGCCGTGACATCGACGCGCTCGTCACCATCAACGGCTCCCCGTACGAGGAGGGCAAGACCGACGTCCGACTCGACCTCGCGCACCGCCGCGCCGCCGAGGTCGATGCGCCGCTCGTCTACCTGAATCAGGTCGGCGGTCAGGACGACCTCGTCTTCGACGGCGGCAGCTTCGTCATGGACGCCGACGGCACGCTGCTCGCCCAGGCCCCGATGTTCATGGAGGACCTGTCCTACTGGACGCTCGACACCGACACGGTCCATCAGGCGAAGGGGACGATCGCGCCCCCGCTCGACCCGGACGAGGAGGTGTACACCGCCTGCGTGCTCGGACTCAAGGACTACATGGCCAAGAACCGCTTCACCGGGGTCACGCTCGGCCTGTCCGGCGGCATCGACTCCGCGCTCGTCGCCGCGATGGCGGCCGACGCGGTGGGCGGCGAGAACGTGCACGGCATCTCCATGCCCTCCATGTATTCGTCCGATGGGTCCAAGGACGACGCCGCCGACCTTGCCGCCAACATCGGCGCCCACTACGACGTCCAGCCCATCGAACCGCTGTTCGACGCCTACCAGCGGCAGCTGCATCTGGAGGGGGTGTCCGCAGAGAACCTGCAGGCCCGCATCCGAGGCGTCATCGTCATGGCGTACTCCAACTCGAAGGGACTGCTCGCCGTGGCCACCGGCAACAAATCCGAACTCGCCTGCGGCTACTCGACGATCTACGGCGATGCGGTGGGAGGCTACGCCCCGATCAAGGACCTGCTTAAGACGCGCGTGTGGGAGCTGGCGCGCTGGCGCAACCGCGCCGCCGCCGCGGGCCTCGGCATCGGAGGTTTGAAGATCGTGGGCAACGAGGGCGGCGACCCCGGAAAGCCCCTGAACGGCGGGGTGATGATTCCCGTCTCGTCCATCGAGAAGGCGCCGAGCGCCGAACTGCGCCCCGGGCAGAAGGACTCCGATTCGCTGCCCGAATACGCGCTGCTCGACAAGGTCCTCGCCGCGTACATCGAGCACGCTCACGGACGGGCCGACCTGCTCGCCGACGGCTTCGACGAGCAGACCGTGGACACGGTGATGCGTCTGGTGGACCGCGCCGAATGGAAGCGCCGCCAGTATCCGCTCGGTCCCAAGGTCACGGCGCTCGCGTTCGGCCGCGACCGTCGCCTGCCGATCACCAACGCGTTCCGCGAATAGTTGCGCGAAGAAGGAGCATGACATCATGTCCGATCAGGGCAAACAGTGGTATTTCAACAGCCGCACGGGGGAGCCGGAGCTGGGGCCCCAGTCGCCGATAGAGCAGCGCATGGGGCCGTACAGGTCCCGTGAGGACGCCCTCAACGCGTGGAAGATCTTCCAGGATCGCGAGACCATCTGGAAGGAGCAGGACCGTCAGTGGAACCGCCAGTGGAACGGTCCGCAGGACGACGGTCAGGCCGACGACTGACCCCGTCCCGACCATTCGCATCATGGGCCGGCTCCCCTTATCTGGGGAGCCGGCCCGATTTCACTCTTGGTGTGAGCGATCACTGTGAACGATAACGGAATGTGAGATAGCTCACGCGTATTTTGCGTTAACTTCCAGTGACCAACGGCTAGACTATGGAAGTAACGACGACAATGGTGCGTCGCAGGAACACAACACCAAGGAGTGGATATGACAGCTGTGGAATCTACCGCGCTCACTCAGGAGGAGCTGGACGCCAAGGCGTGGGACGGCTTCGAGGGAGGCAACTGGCAGAAGGACATCGACGTTCGTGACTTCATCCAGAAGAACTACACCCCGTACGAGGGCGATGAGTCCTTCCTCGCTCCGGCCACCGAGAAGACCAAGCACCTGTGGCAGTACCTCGATGACAACTACCTGGCCGTCGAGCGCAAGCAGCGCGTCTACGACGTGGACACCCACACCCCGGCCGACATCGACGCCTTCCCGGCGGGCTACATCGAGTCCCCGGAGGTCGACAACGTCATCGTCGGTCTGCAGACCGACGTCCCCTGCAAGCGTGCGATGATGCCGAACGGCGGCTGGCGCATGGTCGAGCAGGCCATCCGCGAGGCCGGCAAGGAGCCGGATCCGGAGATCAAGAAGATCTTCACCAAGTACCGCAAGACCCACAACGACGGCGTCTTCGGCGTCTACACCAAGCAGATCAAGGTCGCCCGCCACAACAAGATCCTCACCGGTCTGCCGGACGCCTACGGCCGTGGCCGCATCATCGGCGACTACCGCCGCGTCGCCCTGTACGGCGTCAACAAGCTGATCGCCTTCAAGAAGCGTGACAAGGACTCCGTGCCGTACCGCAACGACTTCACCGAGCCGGAGATCGAGCACTGGATCCGCTTCCGCGAGGAGCACGACGAGCAGATCAAGGCCCTGAAGAAGCTCATCAACCTCGGCAACGAGTACGGCCTCGACCTGACCCGTCCGGCCCAGACCGCCCAGGAGGCCGTGCAGTGGACCTACATGGGCTACCTCGCCTCCATCAAGTCCCAGGACGGCGCCGCCATGTCCTTCGGCCGTAACTCCGCCTTCCTCGACTGCTACATCGAGCGCGACCTCCAGGCCGGCAGGATCACCGAGACCGACGCTCAGGAGCTCATCGACAACATCGTCATGAAGCTCAGGATCGTCCGCTTCCTGCGCACCAAGGACTACGACAACATCTTCTCCGGCGATCCGTACTGGGCGACCTGGTCCGACGCCGGCTTCGGCGACGACGGTCGTCCGCTGGTCACCAAGACCTCGTTCCGTCTGCTCAACACCCTGACCCTCGAGCACCTCGGACCCGGCCCGGAGCCGAACATCACGATCTTCTGGGATCCGAAGCTGCCGGAAGGCTACAAGCGCTTCTGCGCCAAGATCTCCATCGACACCTCGGCCATCCAGTACGAGTCCGACAAGGAGATCCGCGGCCACTGGGGCGACGACGCGGCCATCGCGTGCTGCGTGTCCCCGATGCGCGTCGGCAAGCAGATGCAGTTCTTCGCTGCCCGCGTGAACTCCGCCAAGGCTCTGCTCTACGCGATCAACGGCGGCCGTGACGAGATGACCGGCATGCAGGTCATCGACAAGGGCGTGATCGACCCGATCGCCCCCGAGGCCGACGGCTCCCTGGACTACGAGAAGGTCAAGAACAACTACGAGAAGGCTCTCGAGTGGCTGTCCGAGACCTACGTCATGGCCCTGAACATCATCCACTACATGCACGATAAGTACGCGTACGAGTCCATCGAGATGGCCCTGCACGACAAGGAGGTGTACCGCACCCTCGGCTGCGGCATGTCCGGTCTGTCCATCGCCGCCGACTCCCTCGCCGCGATCAAGTACGCCAAGGTGTACCCGATCACCAACGCCGAGGCCAAGAACCTCGAAGGCCACGAGTACGAGTACGTCGAGGGCGCCGACGACGATCTGGTCGTGGGCTACCGTACCGAGGGCGAGTTCCCGATCTACGGCAACGACGACGACCGCGCCGACGACATCGCCAAGTGGGTCGTCTCCACGGTCATGGGCCAGGTCAAGCGTCTGCCGGTCTACCGCGGCGCCGTCCCGACCCAGTCCATCCTGACGATCACCTCCAACGTCGAGTACGGCAAGAACACCGGTTCCTTCCCGTCCGGCCACAAGAAGGGCACCCCGTACGCCCCGGGCGCCAACCCGGAGAACGGCATGGACTCCCACGGCATGCTGCCGTCCATGTTCTCCGTCGGCAAGATCGACTACAACGACGCGCTTGACGGCATCTCGCTGACCAACACCATCACCCCCGACGGTCTCGGCCGCGACGAGGACGAGCGCATCGGCAACCTGGTCGGCATCCTCGACGCCGGCAACGGCCACGGCCTCTACCACGCGAACATCAACGTGCTGCGCAAGGAGACCATGGAGGACGCCGTCGAGCACCCGGAGAAGTACCCGCACCTGACCGTGCGCGTCTCCGGCTACGCGGTGAACTTCGTCAAGCTCACCAAGGAGCAGCAGCTCGACGTTATCTCCCGCACCTTCCACCAGGGCGCCGTCACCGACTGATCCCTCGGCGATGGGCGACCGCATGAGGCGGTAGGACGAGGAAGGGGTGGGAGTCAAATCCCACCCCTTCCTTCATGGACGGGCGTCCCGTTCATGGATGGGGCCCCGCCTCCGACGCATACCGCACGACCCGCATGTCTCGCACGCCATCCACCGCAATCCAACGACCTACACCACACCACACCACCATCCCGCATCCGCATCATCTGGAGGAGGACAACGATGCCCGAAACCCAGTTCCGCACCACCACGCGCCACATGCTGCGCGAATCCAAGTCGTATGCGTCCCAGACCCTCATGGGGGGACTCTCCGGATTCGAATCCCCGATCGGCCTCGACCGCAGGGACCGCATCGCCGCACTCAAGTCCGGCGACATCGGCTTCGTCCACTCCTGGGACATCAACACGTCCGTCGATGGTCCGGGCACCCGTATGACCGTCTTCATGTCCGGCTGCCCGCTGCGCTGCCAGTACTGCCAGAACCCGGACACCTGGAAGATGCGCGATGGCCAGCCCGTCTACCTCGACGCGATGATCAGGAAGGTCGACCGCTACAAGGATCTGTTCAAGGCCACCCACGGGGGCATCACCTTCTCCGGCGGCGAGTCGATGATGCAGCCGGCGTTCGTCTCGCGCGTGTTCCACGCGGCCAAGGAGATGGGCGTGCATACCTGCCTCGACACCTCCGGCTTCCTCAACACCAACTACACCGACGAGATGCTCGAGGACATCGACCTGTGCCTGCTTGACGTCAAGTCAGGCAACGAGGAGACCTACCACAAGGTCACCGGTGGCGTCCTGCAGCCCACCATCGACTTCGGCCGCAGACTCGCGAAGGCGGGCAAGAAGATCTGGGTCCGTTTCGTGCTCGTGCCGGGACTGACCGACTCCGAGGAGAACGTCGAGCAGGTGGCGAACATCTGCGAGAGCTTCGGCGATGCCGTCGAGCACATCGACGTGCTCGGCTTCCATCAGCTCGGCCGGCCCAAGTGGCATGAGCTGCGCATCCCGTACCCGCTGGAGAACCAGAAGGGGCCGAACGCCGCGCTGCGCGAACGCGTCACGAAGCAGTTCGAGTCCCACGGCTTCACCGTGTATTAATTCACGTGTCGATACCACGAAACCCGAGGCGTGCACGTACGCTGGAGACATGGCCGACATCTATGCGTTTCCCACCGGCGTGAATCCGCGACAGGCCGGACGCAACGCCGCTCCGGACCTGCCGGGGCGGCCTGCCGGCGTGCCCGACGCCGTGTGGAACGCGGTCGAATCGGTCCGTTCCATGCCGAGACTCGACGACGTGCGCTACCGGGAGATCCCCGTCCCCTCGACGCTGTCCGACTACGGCATCGGCGTGGAGCTCGAATCTGGGCCGCACGGGGACGGCAGGGGCTTCCCGCATGATGCTGACCCGCTGACCGATGCCGCTACCGGCTGGATCATGATGCTGTATTCCAACGACTTCCGCTCCGACTGGGGCGCGCACTGGCGCTGCGTCGCCTTCGCGCGTCTGCCGCTGTCCAGCGTCGAGAACGATTCCCTTGCGCCAGGCATGTACTGGGATGACATGTGCGAGCGGATGGAAGGTGCCGTGGAGGGCGTCGAATGCGGAAGCATGGGCGGCACCGTCACCGTCACGCAGAACACCACGTTCGGCTCCCTGGGCGACGGCGATTCCGCCGGATGCGAGATGCGTGTATCCTTTACCCCGGCGGTCCCTACCGGAGTCCACTTCGACGCCGGCGCGTACGTCGCGGCATGGGCCCGCTTCCTGAGATCCACCATCCAATTCAACGAGGGCGCAACCGTTGACTGATTCCAGACAGGAACGACGATCCGAACCGAGACTGCAGACCGAGCCGCGCGGGGGAGTGCCTGCGGTCACCGACACGCTCGCCGGCTACCATCAGGCGTGCGAGGCGCTGGCGGCCGCCTCGGGCTCGCTGGCCGCCGACGCCGAACGGGCCTCCGGCTTCCGATACGGGCATGAGGACTGGCTCATCCAGTTCAAGCGCGAGGGCGCCGGCATCTTCCTGCTCGACCCCGTGGCGCTCACCCGGGCCGGTGCCGACTGGCACGAATTCAACGACGCCGTCGGCGATGCCGTCTGGATCCTGCACGATGCGATGATGGACCTGCCGGGCTTCGCCGACATCGGCCTGAAGCCGCGGCGGCTCTTCGACACCGAATTGTCCGCGCGCCTGCTCGGTCTGCATCGCTTCGGACTCGCCGCGGTCACCGAGCACTACCTCGGCATCACCCTCGCCAAGGAGCATTCGGCCGCCGACTGGTCGTATCGTCCGCTGCCCCGCGACTGGCGCAACTACGCCGCCCTCGACGTCGAGCTGCTGATCGAGCTCGAGCGGCTCATGCGCGCCGACCTCGAACGACAGGGCAAGATCGAATGGGCCGAGGAGGAGTTCCGCCACATCCTCGACGAGGGCACCTCCGGCGTGCCCCGGCACCAGCATCCGATCCCATGGCTGCGCATCTCCCACATCACCAGACTCGGACGCGACCGTCGCGGACTGGCCGTGGCCCGCGCCCTGTGGACCAAGCGCGACGAGCTGGCGCGCCGATACGACATCGCGCCGACGCTGCTGCTGTCCGACGCCTCCATCATCGAGGCCGCCGAGAGGAAGCCCCGCAACGCCCGCGAGTTCCGCATGGTGCGTTCGCTCAACGAACGCGTGCGCATCCATACGGGGGGCGAGCAGGACAAGATGTTCGAGCGCTACGCCCCGATCCAGCGCATCGTCAAGCCGTCCGTATGGAAGACCACGATCCAGGAGGCGCTGGCGCTGCCGGAGCGCGATCTGCCGTCCATGCCGGCCATGGGATGCCAGGGGGAGGGTGAGTCCAACGCGCCGCGCGCGATGCGCCTGTGGGACCGCCGGCCCGAACGTCGGGAGCGCCTGCAGCGCGTGCGCCGCGTCATCAACCAGATAGCCGAGGACACGCGCACGCCCGCCGAGGTCATCATCAAGCCGCAGATCGTGCGCAACCTGTGCTGGACCGACGATCCGGCCGGGCGGGACGTGGCCGCGTTCCTCAGGGAGCAGGGCGCGCGCGACTGGCAGGTGCGTCTGATCGCCGCGTCCGTGTCGCGCGCTATACTATGACGGTTGCCTTCGGGCAGATATAGGACACATACGATTTTTCAGGAGCGTTTAGCGTGAAGATCAGCGTTCGTAACCTCGAACCCACCAAGGTGAAGCTCACCATCACCGTCGAACCGGAGGAGTTCGACCCGTACCTCGATGCCGCCCGCAAGGACATCGCCAAGCAGGTGAACGTGCCGGGCTTCCGCAAGGGTCACGTTCCGGGCAAGATCATCGATCAGCGTTTCGGCTTCGGCGCCGTCGCCGGCCAGGCTGTCAACGATGGCGTGCCGGAGCTCTACTCCAAGGCTCTGGAGGAGAAGAAGATCCACCCGATGGCCCAGCCGGAGTTCGACGTCACCGACGTTCCGCAGTCCGCCAAGGACGAGACCAAGCTCAAGTTCACCGCCACCGTCGAGCGTCGCCCGGAGATCGAGCTGCCCGAGCTCGACGGCATGGAGATCGCCATCGCCGCCCCGGAGGTCACCGACGAGGACGTCGACAAGCGTCTCGAGACCCTGCGTCAGCGCTTCGGCACCCTGGTGGGCGTCGACCGTCCGGCCGCCAAGGGCGACTACGCGAACATCGACCTGTCCGCCGAGATCAACGGCGAGGTCGTCGACTCCCAGGAGGGCGTGAGCTACGAGCTCGGCTCCAACACGATGCTCGACGGTCTGGATGAGGCCCTCGACGGCCTGTCCGCCGGCGAGGAGACCACCTTCGAGGGCACGCTGGAGGCCGGCGAGCACGAGGGCGAGAAGGCCACCGTCAAGGTCAAGGTCAACTCCGTGAAGGCCGAGGAGCTCCCCGAGCTCGACGACGACTTCGCCCAGGAGGCCTCCGAGTTCGACACGCTCGACGAGCTCAAGGCCGACATCCGCAAGGCCGCCGGCGAGGACGCCAAGGGCCGTCAGGCCACCGAGGCGCGTGACGCCTTCCTCGCCAAGCTGGCCGAGGGCCTCGAGATCCCGGTGCCGAAGGGCGTGAAGGCCGCGGCCGTCGAGGAGCACCTCAAGGGTCTGACCCCGGATCCGGAGAAGGCCACCGACGAGCAGAAGCAGCAGGCCGAGGAGGGCGCCGAGAAGGAGCTCAAGGACCAGATCCTGCTTGACACGCTCGCCGAGAAGATGGACGTCCAGGTCTCCCAGGCCGACGTGTTCAACTTCCTCGCCTCCATCGCCCAGCAGTACGGCATGGATCCGAACGCCTTCATCCAGGCGATCATCAAGAACGGCCAGCTCGGCTCCGCCGTGCAGGAGGTCGGCCGCTCCAAGGGTCTGCTGGCCGGCATGCGCGCCGTGAAGTTCACCGCCAACGGCGAGGAGGTCGACCTGTCCGCCTTCCTCGGCGAGGCCGCCGAGGATGAGGAGGCCGAGTCCGTCGAGGCCGCGTCCGCCGCCGCCGCGGTCGCCGACGAGCTGTCCGCCAAGGACGGCGAGTGATCGGCGAATCGTGACCGGTCATCCGTCTGAACGGGTATGAAGGGGTTGGAGCCACATCGGTTCCAACCCCTTTCGCATTGTTCGCCCTCGCCTTCGAGCGGATACCCCGCGTATCCGTGCCGTCGTCGTCGAGTGCTTATGTAAACGGCGTCGTTACATGCCGGCGAGTATGGTGAAATAAAAATTTCACGGCATTGTCGTGTGAAAGAAAACAATGCTTCGATACGGGATGGGAGAGACATGCAGCGGACCGTTGACTTCAGGCGCATGGGATGGCTGACCTGCGCCACCCTGGCGCTCGGCGCACTGATAGGCGCGGGCGCCGGACTGCTCACGCTTCTGCTCTACGGCGTGGAGCACGTGATGCTCGGCTACATCGAGGGATCGGAGCTGCCCGGTCCGTTCGGCGTCCCGGGTGTGCGACGCGCGATCTCCGTGACCGTCGGACTCACGATCGCGGGCGTCATCTGGTATCTGCTGCGCACGAGGACCGCCAGAGTGCCGTCGGTCAAGAAGGCCGTGGCGGGGGCGCGCATGCCATGGTGGCAGACCATCGTGCACGTCGTGCTGCAGATCTTCATCGTCGGCTCCGGCGCGTCGATCGGCCGCGAGGTCGCCCCGCGCGAACTCGGCGCCATGCTCGCCCAGCGTTTCTGCGATCTGTTCCGCATCGGCGCGGACGGTTCCGACGCGGGCGCGATCGACCGGCGCATGATCGTGGCCGTCGCCGCCGGCGCCGGTCTGGGCGGCGTCTACAACGCCCCCCTGGCCGGCATGTTCTTCGCCGTGGAGATCCTGCTGGTCGACGTGACCATCGAGAAGGTCGCATTCGGCCTGGGCATGTCCGCGACGGCCGCGTTCGTCGCATCCCTGATCAAGGGACGCCACACCTTCTACGACATCACCGCGATGCAGCCCCAATCCACGCCCAGCCTGATGCTGTTCGCCCTGCTGTGCGGTGCGGCATGCGGCGTGGCGGGCGCCCTCTTCCGCAGGGGATCGTCATGGGCGAGCGCGCACCAGCCCAAGGACACGGCCATCCTGTGGCAGATGCCTCTGGCCGGCGTGCTGACCGGCCTCGTCGCGCTCCTCGTCCCGCAGGTCATGGGCAACGGACGTGCGGCGGCCCAACTGGGATTCTCCACCTTCCTGCCCGAGATCGCCGGTCTGTCCGGAGCCGCGCAGTCCGCGCAGTCCGCGGCCGCATCGCCGTGGACCCTGCTCGCCTCGAACGCGGGGAGTGCGCCGAACGCCGGCGGCACGCTCACGCTCGCCGGCTGGTGGGCCATTCTCGGCGTGCTGGCGCTCACCTTCGTGGCCAAGACCGTCATGACGCTCCTGACGATCCGCTCCGGCGCCTCCGGCGGCGTGCTCCAGCCGGGCATCGCCCTCGGCTCCACCCTGGGGGCGATGCTGGGACTCGTCTGGATGTTCGTCTTCCCGACCGACTCGGTGACCGCCTGCGCCCTGATCGGCGCCGCCGCACTGCTGTCGGCATCCCAGCAGGCGCCGCTGATGGCCATGTGCCTCGTCATGGAGCTGACCGAGGCGCCCATCTCCTTCTTCGTGCCCGTCGGACTGGGCGTCGCCGCCTCGGCGTTCGTCTCGCAGTGGATGCTGTCGCGCACTACGCGTCGAGCCGAAAACGGGCGCTGATGCGCCGGCCGTCGCTTGAAGGCGGTAGTCTTGACAGTTGTTTACGACTGAATATTCGAAATGGAGAACAAGGTGAGCAACACTCTTGCAACCCTTCCGACCATGGCGGGCGAGGACGCGCCGGCCGGATTCGCCGATCCGATCTTCAACCGTCTGCTCAAGGACCGCATCATCTGGATGGGCGAGGAGGTCAAGGACGATATGGCCAACCGCATCTGCGCGCAGATGCTGATGCTGGCCGCGGAGGATCCGAAGAAGGACATCTGGCTGTACATCAACTCGCCCGGCGGCTCCATCACCGCCGGCATGGCCATCTACGACACGATGCAGCTCATCGAGCCGGACGTGGCGACCGTGGGCCTTGGCATGTGCGCCTCGATGGGCCAGTTCCTGCTGAGCTCCGGCACCAAGGGCAAGCGCTTCCTGACCTCGCACGCCCGAGTGCTCATGCACCAGCCCTCGGGCGGCATCGGCGGCACCACCACCGATGTGCGCATCAACGCCGAGCTCATCATGGACATGAAGAAGACCATGAGCGAGCTGACCGCCGAGCAGACGGGCCACACCGTCGAGGAGATCTACCGCGACAACGAGTACGATCACTGGTTCACCGCCAGCGAGGCGCTGGAGTACGGTTTCGTGGACAAGATCATCACCACGCACGATTCGATGACGAAGGGAGAATGACAAGCATGGCAAGTGAGGAAGCGAGGTTCGCCGCCCGCGCCGACCGTCTGGCCGGCCCCGCCGGAGTCGTCGGCTTCATGCCGGCCGCCCGTCGCGAGGCCGCGTTCGCCCCGCAGAACCGGTACATCCTGCCGCAGTTCGAGGAGAAGACCCCGTACGGCTTCAAGAGGCAGGACCCGTACACGCGTCTGTTCGAGGACCGCATCATCTTCATGGGCGTGCAGGTGGACGACACCTCCGCCGACGACATCATGGCCCAGCTGCTCGTGCTCGAATCCCAGGATCCGAATCGCGACGTGATGATGTACATCAACTCGCCCGGCGGCTCGATGACGGCCATGACCGCCATCTACGACACGATGCAGTACATCAAGCCCGACGTGCAGACCGTCTGCCTCGGCCAGGCGGCCTCCGCGGCCGCCATCCTGCTCGCCGCCGGCACGAAGGGCAAGCGTCTGATGCTGCCCAACGCCCGCGTGCTCATCCAACAGCCGGCCATCGACCAGGGCTTCGGCAAGGCCACCGAGATCGAGATCCAGGCGCGCGAGATGCTGCGCATGCGCGAATGGCTCGAGAACACCCTCGCCAAGCACACCGGTCAGGACGTCGAGAGGATCCGCAAGGACATCGAGGTCGACACGTTCCTCACGGCCCAGGAGGCCAAGGACTACGGCATCGTCGACGAGGTGCTCGAACACCGCCAGTAGGCGGTTCCGCCAATACCCCCGGCCATTGGGCGCCGGGGGTATTGTTGTACTTCGACCACGGTAGCGCATACACCGATAGGGGGCAGATGCATGGGACGTGCGATGAGCTATGACGATGAGGTTCCGGCCTGCACGTTCTGCGGCAAGACCGAGCATCAGGTGCGCAAGCTCGTCACCGGTCAGGGGGCGGCGATCTGTGACGAGTGCATCGAGCTGTGCGTCGGCATCATCTCGGAGGAGCGCCGCAAGGACGCTGAGATCAACGCGCTGCAGCTGCCCAAGCCCATGCAGATCAGCGCGTATCTCGACCGCTACGTGATCGGCCAGCAGGAGGCCAAGCGGGCGTTGTCGGTCGCCGTGTACAACCACTACAAGCGGGTCAACATGGAGCTGGACGAGGCTGCCGGACAGCTCGACCGCGCCCACACCGGGGTGTTCGGCTCCGACGCCGCCGATCCGCTGGCGGACGTCGAGGTCTCCAAATCGAACATCCTGCTGATGGGGCCCACCGGCGTGGGCAAGACCTATCTGGCCCAATCGCTCGCCAAAGTGATGAACGTGCCGTTCGTCGTCACCGACGCCACCACGCTCACCGAGGCCGGATACGTCGGCGACGATGTCGAGACGATCCTCCAGCGGCTCATCCAGGCGGCCGACGGCGACGTGTCCCGCGCCGAGCACGGCATCATCTACATCGACGAGATCGACAAGATCGCCCGCAAATCCGGCGAGAACACCTCCATCACGCGCGACGTGTCCGGCGAGGGCGTCCAGCAGGCGCTGCTCAAGATCCTGGAGGGCACCATCGCCTCGGTGCCCGAGGAGGGCACGCGCAAGCACCGCGATCAGGAGACGGTGCAGATCAACACCCGCGGCATCCTGTTCATCTGCGCAGGCGCGTTCGTGGGACTGGCGGACATCGTCAAGAACCGTCTGGGGGCCCACGAGAGCGGCTTCTGCGCGACGTGGCGCGACAATCAGATTCCGGACAGGGAACTGCTGCGCCATGTCACCGCCGACGATCTCGCCGACTTCGGCCTGCTGCCCGAGTTCATCGGAAGACTTCCCGTCATCAGCGTCCTCGATGAACTGACCGAGGACGATCTGGCCGCCGTACTCGTGCAGCCGGCCAATTCGCTCGTCAAGCAGTACATGAAGCTGTTCGCCGTCGACGGCGTGGATCTCGCCTTCACGCAGAAGGCGATCCGCGCGATCGCCGCCACCGCGATCAGTCAGGGCACCGGTGCGCGCGGCCTGCGCTCGATCATCGAACGCACGCTGCAGGACACGATGTTCCGCCTGCCGAGCATGCCGGACGTCGGGCAGGTGATCGTCGACGAGGCGGCCGTGCTCGGCAGAGCCGAACCGAAGCTGGTGCGTTCGGAACAGCTCAAAACCGCATGATACCGGGCTTTTGGGCGGTCTTCCGCATCGATCGGCAATCGCGACACGCCGAGTTGCGGATCGATTGAAAGCATGTAATATATGTCGAGTTGCCTCGAGGACAACATGCGCCGGTAGCCCAGCGGATTAGAGCAGCTGACTACGGATCAGCAGGTCGCAGGTTCGAATCCTGTCCGGCGCACACCTCTTCACCGCAAGAGGATAAACAAGCGGTATGCGCCGGTAGCCCAGCGGATTAGAGCAGCTGACTACGGATCAGCAGGTCGCAGGTTCGAATCCTGTCCGGCGCACACCTCTTCACCGCAAGAGGATAAACAAGCGGTATGCGCCGGTAGCCCAGCGGATTAGAGCAGCTGACTACGGATCAGCAGGTCGCAGGTTCGAATCCTGTCCGGCGCACGCGCAACAAGCCCTGATGGTGTAGCATCGGGGCTTTTCCTTTTCTCCATCTCTTTTTCTGTCGATCATCCGACGACCACGTGACCAAGCTCGGGGCGAAACGCCGTTCATGACGTTCCGGTACCCTTGTATGGGTATGGCCTAGGAACGGGAGGGATGATGACGACTGATCGCGATAGCGGACACACTTCGGGATTCTGGGGAACCATCCACCGTATAGCGGCGTCCGATCGCGTATCCGGTCTGGTCATGCTCGGCTTCGCGCTCGTCGGACTGGTGCTCGCGAACCTTCCCGCCACGGCGCACCTGTTCGAGACGATCGCTGAGACGCATATCGCGGTCCCGTACACGAATCTCGACCTTCCCGTCGGTCACTGGGCGCAGGACGGCCTGCTGACCATCTTCTTCCTGACCGTCGGGCTTGAACTCAAGCAGGAGCTCACCACCGGATCGCTGGCCAATCCCAAGGCCGCGGCGGTGCCGATGCTGTGCGCCGTGGGCGGCATGCTGACCCCACCGGTGCTGTTCATCGCGGTCACCGCGCTGTTCTCGCAGTACGGTCCGGGATCGGTGGGCGACCTTCTGCTGATCACCACCGGCAGCAACATCCCGTTCGGCGAGATGATCCGAGGATGGGCGGTGCCCACCGCCACGGACATCGCGTTCTCTCTGGCGGTCCTCGCCCTGTTCGCCAAGGCGCTGCCCGGATCCATCAGGGCGTTCCTCATGACGCTCGCCACGGTAGACGATCTGCTGGCGATCATCCTGATCGCCGTGTTCTTCTCGTCGCTCAACGCCTGGTACTGGTTCATCGGCATCGCCCTGTGCGCTGCGGCATGGGCGTTCCTCGTTCGTCTCAAGCGCGTGCCCTGGCCGCTGGTGGCCGTCGTGGGACTGCTCGCATGGACCTGCATGTTCGAAGCCGGGGTGCATCCCACGCTGGCGGGCGTGCTGGTCGGATTGCTCACCCCCTCGCGTGAGATGCACGGCGAGGCCTCGCCGCGCGCCTCACGTTACGCGGAGAAGCTCCAGCCGTTCTCCGCGCTGCTGGCGCTGCCGATCTTCGCCCTGTTCGCGACCGGCGTGCACTTCGAATCGCTGACCCCCGAACTGATGCTCTCGCCACTGGTGCTCGCATTGATCGTGGCCCTTGTGGTGGGCAAGCCCCTGGGCATCATGGCGACGGCATGGATCGCCACGCACGTCGCGGGGCTCAGCATGGCCAAGGGGCTGCGCGTGCGCGACATGCTCCCCGCGGCCTGCGCCTGCGGCATCGGCTTCACCGTGTCGTTCCTGATCGCCTCGCTGGCCTACGACAATCCCGAGCTGTCGGCCGAGGCACGATTCGGCGTGCTGGCGGGATCGTTGATCGCCGCCGCCATATCGGGCGTATTGCTCAACCGTCAGTCCAGGCGGTACGAGCGTGCGAACGCCCGTCGCCGCATCGACGAGGAGATCGAACAGCTGGAGACCGAACACGTCACCATCCTTCCGGACGGCACGGTCAGGGTCGACATCGACGCGTTCACCCCCGAGCAGCTCGCGGAGCTCAAGGCACGTCGTGAGGAGAGAAGACGTCGTCTGGAGGGAGCGGCGAAGACGGCTTCCGATGATGGGTCGAAGCCCGTGCACCGGCGGCTGATCAGACGCCTGCGCTGGCGGCGTCGTCATCGCTGAAGACGGACGCGAATCCGAACACGGGGCAGGCCGGATGAGGGACGCCCCCGTGGCGGGCGTGGATAAGGATGGATATTGAGAAGGAGTCTGCCGATGAGCGGGACGAAGACAACAAACCGGACGGATCCAACGGGTGACGTGGACGCGACGGCCGTGCAGGATGAATCGCACACGTCGGGTGCGTCAGGGGCATCGGATGCGTCGGCGCCGTACGACCGGACGTATCAGCGCGGACCGGTCATCCTGCGCGGGGACATGATCCCCGCCGACAGTTCGACCGCCAACCTGCTGCGCTCCGATGAGAGCACCGACTGGCTGCACATGGATCCATGGCGCGTGCTGCGCATCCAATCCGAATTCGTCGACGGCTTCGGCGCCCTGGCCGAGCTCGGACCCGCCGTGTCGATCTTCGGATCCGCACGCACCCCGGCCGACTCGCCGGATTACGAGGCGGCCCGCGCCATGGGCGAGCGGCTCGCCGGCAGAGGGGTCGCGGTCATCACCGGGGGAGGCCCCGGCATCATGGAGGCGGCGAACAAGGGAGCGGCGATGGCCGGCGGCAAGTCGGTGGGGCTCGGCATCGAACTGCCGCACGAGCAGGGCATCAACGACTACGTGAACCTCGGCATGAGCTTCCGGTACTTCTTCGTACGCAAGCTCATGTTCGTGAAGTACTCGTCCGGCATCATCGTATGCCCGGGAGGCTTCGGCACGCTCGACGAGACGTTCGAGGTGCTCACGCTCGTGCAGACGCACAAGGTGGCGCGCATGCCGGTCGTGATGTTCGGCAGATCCTACTGGCAGGGCCTGCTCGACTGGCTGAACGGGCCGGTGAGGGACCGTGGCATGATCTCGGGCGTGGACCCGAAGCTGGTGACGATCACGGACGATGTGGACGAGGCGGTCGAGATCGCAGCCGGCGCCCTGTGACCGACCGGCACCAGCCGCGGCTCGGTTGTCCGTAACCGGTCAGTTCATGACGGCGACGAGCAGGCCCGTGCCGATCGCCGTCAGCGTGGAGGAGAACCGGTCGTCCGATTCGACGGCGTCGATCAGCGCCCTCATCGCGGTGGCCTTCTCGCCACGGTCGGCGGGATCGGGCACGCCGCCGTGGATCACGGAGTCCTCGAAGGCGAGCACATCGGTGAACACGATGGCGCCATGCCCGCGCAGCAGCCGCGGCGCCTGTTCGAACGTGGTCGCGTAGTTGCCCGCATCCCCGGAGACGACGATCAGATCATAGTTCGCGCCGTTGAGACGGGGGAGGAACACTCGGGCCGGCGCGTTCACCGCGCGCAGCTTCGTCGACGTGGTGTCCTGCGCGCGATCGAACGCCCTACGTACCAGGGCGATGCCCTGCGTGGACGAGTCGACCGCGGTCAGCTGGCCTTCGCCGTCCAGTCCGTTGGCGAGCTCGAGCGTGTCGACGACCGAACCGGTGCCCACGGCGATCACCGAACGGGCACGGGTGATGCGCACCAGCATGGACAGGAAGACGGCCTGCGAGGCGCAGGCCTGCGGCAGTCCCGACTCCTCGGCGCTGGAACGTGCGTCACGCATCTCCTGTGATTGCGCGGCGAGCGCGTGGTCCTCCACGTACCGCCATGCCTGGGTCAGATTCGTGTACTGCTTCCTATCCATAACCGTCCATGTTCCTTGAAGATGGGGCCGCCGGAGCCCCGAAAAGAATGGTCCCGTCCGTGGCGTCGGCGACGCTTCGCGCGACGCCGGCCACAGCCGCTAGCGTTCGCGCACCTTGGCGACGATCTGCCACATCTCCTCGCCGACGTCGATGCCGCGCGGGCACTGACGGGTGCAGGCGCGCACCGACTGACAGGCCGCCACGCCGTCGGCGGTGTCGATCGCGTCCATACGGGCCATCGACTGCGTGTCGCGCGAATCGTTGATGAAACGGCTGGCCCAGATGAGCGCGGCGGGGCCGATGAACGCGTCGCCGCCGGCGAACACGGGGCAGGAGCCCTCGCACACGCCGCAGGCGATGCAGTTGCTCAGCTGCTCGTATCTGGCCAGCTGATCGGGGCGCTGCAGGTATTCGAACACGTCCACCTTGCCGTCCTCGGTGGTGGCGAGCGTGCCGGACGCCTCAAGATACGGCCTGAGCCTTCTGATCTGGTCGAGCATCGGGTCGATGTCGGCGATGAGGTCGCGCTGCACGGGGAAGCCGGGCAGCGGGCCGAGTTCGATGACGCCGAGGCTGCCGTCCCCGGCGCATGCGTCGTCGACGTCATCGGCGGACCTGGGGTCGCAAGCGGGCTCGCCGGTATGGCGGAATCCCTCGTCGTCGGCCATGCCGGCCGCGGGGGAGGCGGGACGTTTCGCCCAGTCCCTGAGCGTGGCGGTGCACAGCAGGTTCGGGGTGCCGTTGATCGACACCGCATCCGAGCCGCACATGCCGTGGCCGCACGAATAGCGGAAGGCGAGCGTCGGATCGACGGTGCGCTTGATGGTCATCAGGCAGTCGAGCACGGTGTCCTCGGGGCGTGCCGGAATCGTGTACTCCTGTACCCACTGCTTGCCGCGGGGCCGGCGGCGCGACGCGGCCGCGGCGCCGGCCGATCCGCCGAACGGCGAACTCCTGCGGGCGAAGGGGCTGCCCGAGCGCGTCCTGTCGCGTTCACGCTCGGGGCGTGGCGCGAACCGGTTCACCTTCAAAGTCACCGTGGTCACGTTCGTGCTGGTCGTCATGCGCGCGCCTCCTGCCAAAAACACTGCCAAAACAACTCTCCATTGTGACACACCGCATGGTCGGGACGTCTCCGTGTCGGCCACGTGCCGACACGCGGTCAGTATTCGCGGCGCTTCGGCGGGATGTCGACGATATGCACCGGCTGCCAGAGCAGCTCGTACCCCGGAGCGTCGGCCCCGTGCGAGGAGCCCCTCACGGGGGTCGAACGGATCATGGAATGCGCGAGGAAGCGTTCGTCGTCGCGTTCGGGGAAGTCGAGGCGCCTGAGGGATCCGCGCGATTCGCGGCGGCCCGCGCTGGCCGAGAGCATGGCTCCCGCCAGCGCGGTCAGGTGGCGCACCTCCCAGATGGCGGTGATCTCCTGGTTGAACGCCGCCGTGGCGTCATGCGCATGCAGGGCGTCCGCCTCGGAAGCGACACGGGAGTCCAGTTCCTCCAGGGCGGCTTCGATGGACTGCGCGCTGCATCGGACCGCCAGAGCGCGTTCCATGAGCGATCCGAGCCGGGCCATGAGCCGATACGGGTTGTCGTCCGCCGGGTCGTGGGGCGCGGACGCGTCGAGCAGAGAGGCCAGCTCCTGCCTGCGGTGGTCCGCGCTGCGGTCCACCGCCTCGGACAGCATCCCGTCCAGCGCCAGCGCCTCGGGGTCATCCGCCGCCGTCGGATCGCCGGCCGGCTCGTGTGCGATCCGCTCGGCCATCGCCTCTCCCGCGCGCGTGCCGAACAGGCATGCGTCGAGTAGCGAATTGCCTCCCAGACGGTTGGCGCCATGCACCGAGACGCAGGAGCATTCGCCTGCCGCGAACAGTCCGGCGACCTTCGTGCGCGTTGCCTCGCCGTCGGTCCCATCCGTCGACCAGCGGTACACCTCGCCCCGTGTCGTCACGGGGATGCCGCCCATCGTGTAGTGCGCGGTCGGCTTGACCGGCACGTAGTCCCTGACGGGATCGATGTGCGCGTACTGCTCGATCGTCTCGACGACCTGCGGCAGCACGGCGTGCATGCGATCCGGGTCGATGCCCGTCATATCGAGCCACACGCAGTCCCTCGGCCCGTCCGGATCCTTCGGATCGGCGACGCCGCGGCCCGCGTCGATCTCCGCCATGATGGAACGTGACACCACGTCGCGGGCCGCCAGATCGGCGTGCCCCGGAGCGTAGCGCTCCATGAACGCCTCGCCGTCGGCGTTCCTGAGCACGCCGCCCTCGGCGCGCGCCGCCTCGGACAGCAGAATGCCCGTATGGGCCAGTCCGGTGGGATGGAACTGCACGAACTCGACGTCCTCCAGCTGCAGCCCCGCGTCCAGCGCCAGCGCCATGCCGTCGCCGGTCAGATCCCACGAGTTCGACGTGGTGTGGAACAGTCGGCCCGCGCCTCCCGTGGCGATGAGTACGTTGCGCGCATGCACGGCCTTGACGGCGCCCGCATGCGTGTCGAACGCGACCACGCCTGCCGCATGCCCCCCGTCCTCGGCGAGCACCAGATCGGTCACATACCATTCCTCGGCGAACGCGACGCCCTCGGCCACGCACTGCTGCCACAGCGTGTGCAGGATCTGATGGCCGATGCGGTCGGCCGCATACGCCGCGCGCCTGACCGGCTCGCCGCCGAACTCGCGCGTATGCCCGCCGAAGCGACGCTGCGCGATACGCCCCTCGTCGGTGCGGGAGAACGCCACCCCCTGACGTTCCAGGTTGATCACGGTCTGCGGAGCGTATTCGGCCAGCAGCCGCGCCGCATCCTGGTCGACGAGCCAGTCGCCGCCCTTGACCGTGTCGTAGTAGTGCCAGTGCCAGTCATCGGATTCGACGTTGCCCAGCGACGCCGCGATGCCGCCTTCGGCCGAACCGGTGTGCGAACGCAGCGGCTGCAGCTTCGAGACCACCAGGATCCTCGGCTCCACGCCCTGCCGTCTCATTCGCGCGACCGCCGGGGAGCGCAGCAGCCCCAGCGCCGCCGACAGGCCGGCGGCGCCCGCGCCCACGATCACCGCATCATACATTTCTTCCAACTGCTTCGGACTCATACCCCTCATTGTCACATAAGGGCGGACCGACCGCGAACGCCCGCGCACCGATAGGTGCGCAGTAGACTGGAACCCATGCAGACGCACGACGGCGACCATGACACCCGCACTTCCACGTTTGGCGAACCGACGTTCAGCGAACGCGTCTACCGGGTCGTGCGGCGCATCCCCCGAGGCAGGGTCGCCACCTACGGGCAGGTCGCCGCGCTCGCCGGTTCCCCCCGCGCCGCCCGGTTCGTCGGGTTCGCGCTGCACGCCAATCCCGAACCGGGGGTGATCCCGTGCCATCGGGTCGTGTTCCGTGACGGGTCGCTCGCACCGGGGTTTGCGTTCGGCGGTCCCGACCGTCAGCGGGCCCTGCTCGAGGCGGAGGGCGTCGTCTTCACGCCGGGGGACGGGGAGCCGGCCGGCGCGGACGGTTGGCGTGTGGATCTCGACCGCTGCCAATGGCGGGCGTAGCGGCGGTTCAGTCCTTGTCGCGTGTGTCCGCGGCCGTGCCGTGCGGCGGATGCGGCGGGTGGACGAGATCGGTGATCTCCTCGGCGCTCGTCAGCAGGATCGCCTTCGCGTCGGCGATGAGCTGGTTGCATCCGGCGTTGTGCGGCGTGGTGATGGGGCCGGGGACGGCGATCACCAGACGGTTCAGATCGCACCCCCATCCCGCCGTGTTGAGCGCTCCGGAGCGCAGTCGCGCCTGAGCGACCACCACCTGCGCGCCCAACGCGGCGATGATCCTGTTGCGCAGCAGGAACCGGCGTCCCTCGGGGATGGTCCCCGGACACAGTTCGCTGACCAGCGCGCCTCCCCGTTGCGTGATCGTGTCGAACAGGCGCATGTTCGACAGGGGGCCGATGTGGTTGAGCCCGCCGGCGAACACCGCCACCGTGCGTCCGGTTCGTTTCGGATCCCCCACCCCCGAGGCGCTCAGCGCGCCCCAGTGCGCGGCCGCATCGGCTCCCATCGCGCCTCCGGAGACGATCAGATGCCCGTCCGAGGCGGCGCGGAAGGCGATCTCCCTGGCCACCTCGCGTCCGTAGTCGGTGACGCCCCGCGAACCGACGACCGCCAGCGGCTGCTCGCAGCTGGTCAAAGCGGTCGCGTCCCCGATGCCCCACAGGCACAGGGGAGCCGCCCAGTCCCTGCGCGTGGACAGGTCCTGCAGCTGCATCGGCCAGTAGGGGGTGTGCGGGGCGATGATCCACTGGCGCCCGTCCATCGTGAACCATTCGGTCAGGGTCCTCCAGTCGGATGAGGGCAGCGCTTCGAGACGCGCACGCCATCCGGCGAGCGCACGGTGGAACGCGTCCATGCCCCGCGCGTTCACCCTGCGTCCCCAACGGGCCAGCCCCAGTGCGAACAGCTGGTCCAGACGGCTGTCCGAGGCGTTCGCCTGCGTGGAGCCGGTACGGGAGGCGAGGATGAGATCCAGTGCGACGCTGGGCGCTCCGGCGCCCTTGATGAGCGCGTACATCAGCGCGTCGGCGCCGTCCAGACAGAACGTGAGCGTGGCCCGGGCGAGCGTCTCCACGTCGGGCGGCGGCGGGGTCGGGCCCGGCGTCGGACGCGCATCGTCGGATCGCGTCGCCGTGATCCCATCCGTGATCGCATCGTTCGCATCGTTCGTGCCGTCCGCCGTCTCGTCAATGTCGCGGACGCCGTCCGCGGGAATCATGGTGTCGACGCCGCTCATAGCCGTGTCCTCAACGCGATGCCCTGACTGGTCTCCTCGCGTCCCGGCGACGGGATGCCCTTGAGATCGGCGAGCGTCCAGGCCAGACGCATCGCCCGGTCCGCGCCTCGCAGACTGAGCCGCTGGGATTCCAGCGCCCGGTTGATCGGGTCCAGCGCGTAGCGGGACATGTGGTCGCGCATCCACCGGCCCGACGCCTGCGCGTTGCAGACCCACCCGTACTGCTCGTAGCGTTCCGCGGCCCTGGAGCGCGCCTCGATCACACGTGCGCGGATCTCCGCGCTGGTCTCGCGCGGCTCGTCCACCTCCTCGTCGAGGATGATGCGCGACACGGGCGGCACCTCCACCTGGATGTCCACACGGTCGAGGATCGGCCCGGACAGGCGGGCGAAGTAGCGTCGCCGCTCCTGCGGCGTGCACGTGCAACGCTCCCCGGTGCCGTAGCTCATCCCGCACGGGCACGCGTTGGCGGCCATCACCAGCTGGAACGCCGCCGGATAGTACGTCGTGCCCTTGGCACGCGAAAGCGCCACGTACCCGGATTCGAGCGGCTCGCGCAGCGTCTGCAACGCGCGCGACGAGAACTCCGGCGCCTCGTCCATGAACAGCACGCCCCGGTGCGCACGGGTGATCGCACCGGGGGTCGCGAGCCCCGAACCGCCTCCCGCCAGCGCGGCGGTGGACGACGTGTGATGCGGCGCCTCGAACGGCGGCACGTCGCAGATGCCGTAGGCGGGCAACGTGCCGCACAGGGAGCGGATCGAAGCGACCTCCAGCTGTTCGGGCACGCCCAACGGGCACATGATCGACGGCATCCGGGAGGCGAGCATCGTCTTGCCGGAGCCGGGAGGCCCCACCATGATGACGTGATGGCCTCCGGCGGCCGCCACCTCCAGCGCCCATTTCGCGTAGGGCTGGCCGACCACGTCGCACATGTCCCCGGACGGGGGAGGCGTGAACGCGCCGGGCTCGGCCCCCGCTCCCTCGCACTCGCCCGCGGGACGTTCGACGTCAGGCAGACTGTAGCGGGCCCTGCCCCCCATCAGCTCGACGAGCTCGCCCACATGACGCACGCAGGTGACCTCGACGCCCGAGATCAGATCCACCTCGTCCATGTTGCCGGCCGGCAGGATCGCCCGTCTGATGCCGCGCTCGCGGGCGTGCAGGAGAATCGGCAGCACGCCGTTGATCGGCAGCACGGTGCCGTCGAGGTTCACCTCGCCCATCGTGATCGTCTCGATCAGACAGTCGTGGGGGATCGCGCCGGCTGCGCTCAGCACGCTCGCCGCGATGGCCAGATCGTGCGAGGAGCCGCGTTTCGGCATGGACGCGGGCGACATGTTCACCGTCACCCGGGTTTCGGGCCACCGGAATCCGGTCGCCTGGCAGGCGGACTTCACCCGCTCGCGCGCCTCGGACAGCGAGGCGTCGGGCAGTCCGATGATCGAGAAGTAGGGAAGCCCGGGACTGACGAACGCCTGAATGGACACGGTGAAGGCCTTCAGGCCGATCAGCCCGACGGAGAGCGCATTGCCGATCACCATCAGAACGCCCCCTTGATGAGATGGACGTCCGGCCGCCCGTCGCGCACCATGACGGTGAACACGTCGAAACGCACCCCGGTGTGCGCGATCCGATGGGCGGGGTCGACGAGCCACTGCACGCCCGCGCGACGCAGGTTCGCCTGCTTCGCGGCCGTCACCGCCTCCTGAGGCAGGCCATGACGCATGGTGCGCCGGGTCTTCACCTCGATGAACGCGAGACGGCGTTCGGGGCAGACGGCGACGATGTCGATCTCGCCGTAGCGGGAACGCCAGTTGCGATCCAGCACTCTCCAGCCGCGCGAGACGAGCCAGGCGGCCGCATACCGTTCGCCGAGCTCGCCGAGCTCGCGCGAGGAGAGCAGCGGATCATCGAACAGGGAGCCGATCTCGGCGAGCTCGTCGACCGCATCGGAGGCGTCGTTGCACATGCCGGACATGAGGGGCTCCGGCGGGCCCATAAGCATGGTGGTATCCATGGGAACCGACTATGCGCCCCCGGCATGCTCCGGGCAACGCTTGCGGGGATTGTGGACCGAAACCCATACGCCGGGCGTGTTGTGGACGGGATGTGGACGACGGGAAGGTTATCCACCGTCCCCGTCATCCACCCGTCATCCACCCGTCATCCTTGGGACTACAACACCGTTCGACGCGGCGACCCCAGCGGTGCTACGGTGAAGATACGAGGCCGCACGTGACGTTGCGCGCGGCGAGGGGAGAGCCAAGCCATGACGGGCGACACGAACACCGCAGCCGCATACAGCGACGCCACAAGTGCTAAGGACACCAAGAACACCGCGACCGCGGCCGCAATCCGCCCGATCGTCACCATCGGACTGCTCGACAACGACCGGTTCGCGCTCGCCTTCCTCGAACGGTCCCTGGCCGAGCTCATGCCCGAGGCACGCATCCTGTGGTCGACCACATCCGGACGCGCGGCCGTGCGCATGTGCACGACGCCGGACACCATGCCGAACGTGCTGCTGACCGACATGTCGATGGACGAGCTGTCCGGCCCGGCCGTGATCCGCGCCATCAGGATCAGGACCGCCCGGGTCGCGATCCTCGCCGTCACCTCGTTCTCCCTGGCCGTGTACGCCTCCAAGGCCGCCGAATCCGGCGCGCAGGGCATCGTCCCCAAATCCGTCGAGGCACCCATCATCGACGCCGTGCGCGCGCTCGCCGCCGGAGACACATGGAACCGGACGAACGACGACGTGTCCTTCCGGACCGCGGCCGACGCGCACGCGCTCCTCTCCGGCGGGCATGCGCCCCGCCAGTTCCTGCTCTCCGACCGGGAGGCCGAGGCGATGAACCTGTGCTCGCGCGGCCTGACCAGCGAACAGGTCGCCGCGGACATGCACGTGGGCGTCTCCACCGCCAAGACCTACCTCGCGCGCGCCATCCGCAAGCTCGGCGCCTCCTCGCGCGGACAGGCCGTCGCCCTGTGGACTGGAGCGTCGGAAGGGGAGCGATGAGCCTCAAGAACTCGACCATCGCGGCAACACGCATCCTTAAGACGCTGCACGCCAGGGCGTTCCGCATCCTCATCGCCCTGTTCGTGCTCGCCGCCACCCTGATCGAATGGGCCGCGATCCCGCCCATCTACCCGCTCACCCGGCTCCTGTGCACCATCGCGGTCATTGCCGTCATCCTCTCGCCGTTCCTGCCCCGCACCGCAAGCTGGCTCATCATCGCGGGCGTCATCGCCCGCCTGTTCGTCCTCGACCTGTCCGGACCGAACCCGCTGTGGGCCGCCTACCTCGCCCTCGCCCTCATCGGCTACGACAGCTCCATCCCCGTCGCGATCGGCGCACTGACGGCCATCTCGCTCGCCGAATGCGTGCCGGTCGCGCTCAACCGTTTCAACGCCCTGTCCGCAACATGGGTGGGCATGGTCAACTACGTAGGCATGTTCGTGTTCGCCACCATGATCGGCATGGCCCTGCGCTGGCGGCGCCAACGCGACGAAAGCCGCGAACGGGCCATGGACCTCGAACGCCGCCAATGGCGGCTCGACACGCTCCAGTGCAACACGCGCCTCGCCTCGCGCATCCACGACTCGGCCTCCGGCGGACTGTCCTACATCGCCCTGACCGCCCAACGCCAGCTGCGGCGCATCCCCGACGACGACACGCACGCCGGCGAGCGCGCCGACTGGCGGTTCGTCGACGAACAGGCACGCCACGTCCTCGACGAGATCCACCACGTCATCGACCTGCTCGAACGCTCCGAAGACGCCACGCGGCGCACACCTGCGACGGACGCCGGAACGGACGACGACCGGACGGGCGCCGAAACGGACGCGACGCCGGACGAATCCCCACGGCCGGACGGCGACGTGATCGGCGACGCCGTCCGCGAAGCTCGCCGACGACTGGACCATCTCGGCTTCACCGGAACCATGGAACTGCGCGGCGTCCCGGATCACGCGACGGCGGACATCCCACCGTCCGTGCGTCCGGACCGACGGCACGCGACGGACGAACCGGCCGCGCAGGCCGCGAACCTCATCGGCGAGATCGCCTCGAACATCATCCGCCACCTCGATCCGGCCGCGGGCGCCTACCACGCCGTCGTCACACTGGGAGAGCACGCCATCGAGATCATGGAAACCAACCCGCTGACCGCCACGCCCAAACCGGCAGGCGTCGCGCCGCACGGCAGCGGGCTCGAACTGCACCGGCGCATCATCACCCGACTCGGCGGCGAACTCAACACCAGCGCCGAGGGCGGCGACTGGATCATCTACGCGCGCATCCCACTGGACGGGGGCGACGAGCACCCCGTCACCACACCGCACACGCCATCCGATCGACGTCGTCCCGCGGACGACGGGACCGCTGGCACCGCATGCGGCGACGACATACCGTAGAAGCACACGGAAACAACGAACACGGGCTCCACGAGACGCGCCCGCACAGGCGCGACGAAACCCGCACGGCAAGGAGGCCGCCATGAACACGAGCACGACAACGACAACCACCCGACACCCGCTCCACGGATGGCGCCGACGCATCACGGTCATCGGCGCGGCGCTGGCCATATGCGCCGCGCTCGCCGGCTGCGCCGCCGGTGGAACGTCGACGGGCGCCGCAGCCGGAAAGGACACGTCCGCAGACGGCGGCACGCCGACGTTCACCGGACCATACGCCGACGAATTCAAGCGGGAATACGACAAGGCGCCCACCGATCTGGCGCGGGGCATCCTCAGGGACGGCAGGATCACCGACGCCGAGATTCAGGAGGTCTACGACGACTACAACACCTGTCTCGAACCCTACGGGCTGCAGGCCACGTACTCCGCGGACGAGGGCGAGACCGTCGCGCAGTACCGCGGATCCCTCTCCGACGACGAGCAGCTCGACATCATGAAGCAATGCCACGCGAAGACTGATGCCGGCATCATCTCCAGCCTGTACGTCAGCATGCGGAACAACCCCGAACGACTCGACGTCGAGGCCATGTACCGGGCCACCTACCGGTGCCTCGTCAAGCACGATCTGCTGCCCGCGCCGATCAGCGAGGACGACTACATCAGCACGATGACCGCCGTCGGCGCCAAGGGCGACAACGCCGGCTTCGAGGCCAATATCAAACGCGAGATGGAGTTCTTCAGCGCCTACTACCAGACCGACTTCGACGGCAACCCCAACCCCAATTTCAAATACGGGCAGAACACCGACAAGGGGCGCCTGTTCTACGAGTGTACGAGCGACCCGCTGCACCAGTGACTGCCGAGCGAGCCGTGCGCCGTCGGACTCGGCTCGGCCGCTCCGCCACCGGTTCAGCCGACCAGAGAGGTCAGGTCGGCCAGATCGAGTTCGAAGCTTACGCCGCGATCCTCGTAGTGCGGCTGGTTGCGGGTGTGCGCCATCGCGTGACGGACGAACTCGCCGGCGATGCGCGCCGATTCGGCGAGCCCGCGGCCGGCCATCAGCGCGCCGCACAGGGCCGAGGCGAACGCGTCGCCCGTGCCGTGGATCATGTACGGCAGCCTTTCGTGGGCGATCTCCCGCCTCGCGCCGACGCCGGCCGAGGCGGACGCAACGTAGTTGCGGATCATCCCGTCGCCGCGGTCGATGCCCTTCAACACCACGTTCCTGGCGCCGAGGGAGAGCAGCGCCTCCAGCAGGTCGTCGACCGCCGCATCGTCCAGATCACGGCCCGGATAGTCCCGGCCCGTGAGGATCGCCGCCTCGGTCAGATTCGGCATGAGCACGTCCGCACCGTCGGCGAGCGCGCCCATCGCCTCGCACAGCCGCGTCGTGTACGTGGGGTACATCTCGCCGCCGTCGCCCATCACCGGGTCGACCAGGCGCAGCGCGTCCGGATACTCGTCGTACAGGCGGCGGATGATCGCCACCTGATCGGGGGAGCCGAGGAACCCGGAGTACACGGCGTCGAGCTCGACGTCCTCGGCCCTCCACGCGTCGAGATAGCCGGAGAGCATGTCGGTCGTGTCGTGGAACGTGAACACCCGGTATCTCGTGTGCGCGGAGAACAGGGCGGTGGGCACCGGGCACACGTCGCATCCGGCGGCGGACAGGATCGGGATCGCCGCGGTCAGCGAGCACTTGCCGTAGCCGCACATGTCGTGCACGGCGGCCACGCGCGGAATGTAGTCGGGGTCACGCTCGTATAGGGTCATATCGCTCATCGGCGAATCCTCCAGTCTCAAGTCTCACGGTGTTCCGCAGTGTTCTGCGATGGCCGGGCGTCGTGCGCGCCGGCCCGTGTATCGCGCACGACTGTAGTCGGCGTGAACGCGAACATCCGATGGTGTCCGATCGGCGTGTCGCGCCCGTCGCGGGCGGTTTCCGGCCGGTTCGCACATGTCCGGATCCCAATGATTCCAACGTGTTTGAAGGGGCTATAGGCAACCCCGATAGCGTTCGGCTTGCGCCGTACGGCACCCGGGTCGTACCTTCATAACCAACACCTCGCCAACCGCCGAACACGGCAGGCGGGTGGCAAGGAAACCAGCACTTCGACCAACCCGAGAATGGAGCACATCATGGCCGAGAAGAACAAGAACTACCGTTTCGAAACCCTGCAGCTGCACGTCGGACAGGAGCAGGCCGACCCGGCCACCGACTCCCGCGCGGTGCCGATCTACGCGACCACCTCCTACGTCTTCCACAACTTCGACCACGCCGAGGCGCGCTTCGGTCTGGCGGATCCGGGCAACATCTACGGCCGTCTGACCAACTCCACCCAGGGCGTGTTCGAGGACCGCATCGCGGCCCTCGAGGGTGGCACCGCGGGCATTGCGGTCGCCTCCGGCGCCGCGGCCGTCGAGTACGCGGTGCGTAACATCACCCAGTCCGGCGACCACATCGTCTCCTCCAAGAACATCTACGGCGGCACCTTCAACCTGCTCAAGCACACGCTGCCGCGCGACGGCATCACCACCACCTTCGTCGACCCGGAGGTCCCGCAGAACTTCGAGGACGCCATCCAGGAGAACACCAAGCTCGTCTACTTCGAGACCTTCGGCAACCCGAACGCCGACCTGCCGGACTTCGAGGCCATCTCCGCGATCGCCCACAAGCATCATCTGCCGGTGATCGTGGACAACACGTTCGCCACCCCGTACCTGTTCCGTCCGCTTGAGCACGGCGCCGACGTCGTCGTCGAATCCGCCACGAAGTTCATCGGCGGCCATGGCACCACGCTGGGCGGCGTCGTCGTCGAGGGCGGCAACTTCAACTGGGCCGAGGTGCCGGGCAAGTTCCCGACCCTCACCGAGCCGGATCCGTCCTACCACGGCCTCAACTTCTACGAGGCGCTCGGCGGTGCCGCGTTCGTGACCCGCATCCGCGCGATCCTGCTGCGCGACACCGGCGCCACCCTGAGCCCGTTCGCCGCGTTCCTGCTGCTGCAGGGCACCGAGACCCTGTCCCTGCGCGTCGAGCGCCACGTCGAGAACGCGCTCAAGGTCGTCGAGTACCTGCAGACCGTGCCCGAGGTCGAGTCCGTCTCCCACCCGTCCATCGAGGGCCGTCGCGACCACGCGCTGTACGAGAAGTACTTCCCGAACGGCGCCGGCTCCATCTTCACCTTCGACATCAAGGGCGGTAAGGACGCGGCCCGCGTCTTCATCGACAACCTGCACCTGTTCAGCCTGCTGGCCAACGTCGCCGATGTGAAGTCTCTGGTCATCCACCCGGCCTCCACCACGCACTCCCAGGAGACCCTGGAGGAGCTCGAGGACCAGGGCATCCACCAGGGCACCATCCGCCTGTCCATCGGCACCGAGAACATCGAGGACATCCTCGACGACCTCAAGGGCGGCTTCGAGGCCGTCCGCGCCTCCGGTCTGGCCAAGTGAGCCCGGCGGACAGGATCCGATAGATAGGATCCCGTCGTACCGGTGGAAGGGGCGTCGCCCGCGTTTCGAGGGCGGGCGGCGGTACCGGACGATGGGAGGGGGAAGGCTCCCCAGGCCTGCCTGATCAAGCGGCGGCCGACACCGAACGTCATGCGGTGTCGGCCGCCGCTTCGCGTCGTGCGCCCGCAGGCCGCGTAGGCGGATGCACGACGGCGGGAGGGACACGCTCATCCGAAAGGATGAGACCAGTATGTGCGGCCTTCCGTAATTCAACCCTGCGCACGATGGGGTGCGCCAGGCGATGCGCATAGCGTGGAATCCAGGAGCGGACGGACCACGTCCGCGGCAAACATGTATGGAGCAACGCCATGAGCATCATGAACGAAACCAACACAGTCAGCGCAGCCTCCCGGCCCGATCCCGCCATCCAGGCGATCGACCTCGTCAAGGACTACGGCGAGGGGGAGAGCGTCGTGCACGCGTTGCGCGACGTCAACGTGACCTTCGAACGCGGCAGGTTCACCGCGATCATGGGACCGTCCGGATCCGGCAAGTCCACGCTGATGCACACGCTCGCCGGCCTCGACTCGGCCACATCGGGACGCATCATGTTCGAGGGACGCGACCTGACCCGTCTCAACGACAGGCAGCTGACCCTGCTGCGCCGCAACCGGATCGGATTCATCTTCCAGAGCTTCAACCTGCTGCCGATGTTCACCGCCGAACAGAACATCCTCATGCCGTTGACGCTCGCCGGAGCCAGACCGGACCGACGCTGGTTCGCGACCCTCGTCACCACGCTCGGCCTCGAACGCCGCCTCGACCACCGGCCGACCGAACTGTCCGGCGGCCAGCAGCAGCGCGTCGCCATCGCCCGCGCGCTGATCACCAAGCCGAAGCTCGTGTTCGCCGACGAGCCGACCGGCAACCTCGACTCCGTGTCCAGCGCCGAGGTGCTCGGCTTCCTGCGCCGGTCGGTCGACGAACTCGGACAGACGATCATCATGGTCACGCACGACGCGGTCGCCGCCTCCTACGCGGATCGGGCCATCGTGTTCGCCGACGGGCGGATCGTGGCCGACGAGCCGCATCCCACCGCCGAACGCATGAACCGGCTGCTCATGGCCGAACGCGAGAGGGCCACGCGCGCCGCCGTCACCGGCACGTCCGCGGACCGGCTCGCGCGTCTGGCCGGCACGCGCAACACGACCGCACTGCCGGTCACCGATGATGTGCTGCCGCCGACGCCGCCGGCGTCGACCGCGGCCATTGCGTCCGTCCCGGACTCGTCCGCGCTGCCGGGAGGCACGGCGGCGAACGGTTGGATGAGCGGGAACGAGGATGCCGTAGACCGTACCGGGCGCACGGGTCGCGGGACGCGAGGCCGTCGCCGCTCCTCGTCCGGCGCACGCCATGCACGCTGAGCGTTGATCCGTCAAGACACGTCGATCCGATCCGAAAGGCCCATCATGCTTTCACTGACCATCAGACTCATGAGGAAGAGCGCGCGGATGCTCATCCCCGCGGGCATCGCCATCCTCATCGGCACCGCGTTCATCGCCTCCACGTTCCTGTTCTCCAACGCGATGACCGCATCCCTGACCAGACAGACCACCGCCCAGTTCGGCGGCGCCGACTATATGATCGCGCCCAAGCCGCTCGACGAACTCGACAACAAGGCGCTCGAATACGCGTACACGCGCTCTGTCGGCGACTTCCACATCGATAGGATGCGCGCCACCGAGGGAGTGGACGGCGTGCGCGTCGACGCGTCCGCCACCGTGACCGTCACCAACGGCGACCGGAACGTGAACGTGCAGGCCATCGCCGCATCGGACGGCGCGAAAATGCTGCCGGTCAAGGTCACGCACGGCGACCAGCCGGCCGACAACCACGAAATCGCCCTGCCACAGTCGGCGGCTAACCAGCTCGGCGTGAAGGTCGGCGACACCGTGACGATCGACTCGCAGGCGGCACACGCCATGCGACAGGCCGCGGCACTGTCCGCCGGCACGCGGGCGGACAGTGCCGCAACGGCGGACGCCGCGACCCCGACGCCGACGGACGTGCCCCGATCCGCATCGGCCGGCGACGCCGTGCGCGTGGTGGGAATCACCACGGACCCGGATGGCGCCTACCCGCTCTACGGCGGCGCCGCCGTGCTCTCCGACGCGGACCTGGCCGTGATGGCCGGTGTCGACGACTTCAGTTCGATGAGCGTGCTCAACATCTACCTCGACGTCGCCGACACGTCATCCGACGCCGCGAAGGCCACGATCGCGCGCGTCGAGAAGCTCCTGCCCAGGCATTACACGATCCAGTCGCGCGCCGACGCGGCCGACGCGTCGGTCAGGAGCATGAGCGGCGGCGGCACCGACATCACCACCACGTTCCTGCTGAGCTTCGGCGTGCTCGCGATGCTCGTCGCCGCGCTCGTCATCGCCAACACGTTCCAGGTGCTCGTCGCCCAACGCCGACGCACCCTCGCCCTGCTGCGCACCATCGGCGCACGCAAGGGACAGCTGTACGCCTCCGTCCTGCTCGAAGCCGGCATACTCGGACTCATCGCCTCGGCGCTGGGCGTACTGCTCGGCATCGGCCTGATGGCCGGGGTCGGAGCCTCGGGCCTGATGAGCAAGGCCGGCCTGGAGAGGGGCGTGATCCTCAGCTGGCAGGTGTTCGTCGTCCCGATCCTCTTCGGCGTCATAATGACCATCATCGCCTCGCTCGGCTCCGCACGCTCCGCCACGGCCGTCACCCCGTTGGAGGCGCTGCGTCCGATCGAACTGACCACCACCCGCCGCGCCGGCATCCTACGCGCCGTACTGTCCACGCTGATGCTCATCGCCGGACTGGCCGGCTGCTGGTTCGGCGCATGGCAGATACGCGAGCTCAACGCCGGACACGACTCGCTGGCGAAGGACAACTACGGTCCGGTGCTGCTGGTCGCGATCACGGGATGCGCGTTCGTGTTCCTCGCGCTCGTCCTGTCCGCCACGTTCTGGCTGCCCGTGCTCATGCGCGGCACCGGCGCGCTCGTCTCGCTGACCGGTCCGAGCGCGAGGATCGCGCACGCCAACATCCAGAAGAACCCGCGCCGCGTCGCCGCCACCGGCGTGGCGCTGCTCATCGGCGTCACCCTCGTCTCCACCATCGCCACCGGCGCCGCCAGCGGCAAGCAGACCATGGCCGAGGCGATCTCCACCCGGTACAGCGTCGACATGATCGCCACCGGAAGCGACATGACCGACGCGCAGATCGAGAAGGCCTCCACCGTCAAGGGCGTGACCGCCTCCCTCACGGCGCCCACCGCCGCGGCGAGCGCGAAGACCGCCGACGGCAAGGACCTCACCATCCTGCTCGTCGGCGTGAAGGACACCGCATCCCTCACCAAGGTGATGCACGCCGACCTCAAGGGCGTGGAACTCGGCACGGACGACGTGCTGCTGCCCGCCTACTCGGCCACGGACGGCAGGAAACTCACCTTCCCGGCGAACAGGGGAACCACGTTCACGATCGCCTCCGCCGACGGCTCCACGACTCCGATCACGCTCACACCGAAACAGGCCGACTACCGCAGGGTCAGCTCCGACTACGGGGCCGTCGCGTTCATCGACGCCGACCGGTTCGGCAACGGAGGAATCCAGGCCAGCGGACGCATGCTCATGCTGGCCGTCGACGACCGGAACGACACGCCGCTGATCACCGTCCTCACCGACGTGCAGGCCGCGTTCTCCGCCAACCCCGGCATCACCGTCACCGGCCCCGTCGCCGAACGCGCCATGTGGGAGACCATCATCGACGTACTCATGTCCATGCTCGTCGGACTCATCGCCGTGGCCGTGCTCATCGCACTCGTCGGCGTGGCGAACACCCTATCGCTCTCCGTCATCGAACGCACCCGCGAATCCGCGACGTTACGCGCCATCGGCATGACCCGCGGCCAGCTCAAACGTTCGCTCGCCGTCGAATCACTCCTGCTCTCCCTCGTCTCCGGCATCGTCGGCGTGATACTCGGCACCGGATTCGGCTGGCTCGGATCATACATGGTGTTCAGCCTCTACGGGAAGGTCGCCCTACCCTTCGAATGGACGATGAACGGCACCGTGCTCGCCGTGGCCGCCCTGGCCGCGCTCATCGCCAGCATCGCACCCGCACGCCGGGCCGTCAGAACCCCACCGGTCGAGGCGCTCGCCGAAGCCTAGACCAGCCGTCGATCGCGAGTCGATCCGCGGCAATGGATTTACGGGAGCCTTCATGAAATACGATGAAGGCTCCCATTTTTGTTCCTCTCTGCGCCGATATCGGCTCTCGGGTGTGGCGTGGGTCCGTGGTCCGAGCCGCATGCGGACGGTGAACTGCCGTACCCGCCCGTCCCGCGGGATTCAGCGCGAAAACCGCAAGGAATCGCGTTGAGTTCCACGGATTTACGGGACTCAACGCAATTGCGCGAGGATTCGTCGTTGAGTCCCGCGCCTGAACCTCCACCCTTGCGACTGTCCTGCGACCATCCGTCGATCGCATGTCGGAAACCGTTGGAATTCCAACGTTTCCATACAGTGCTGACAGGGCGCTCCCGATCCACCACAGGTATCATCGGGTGCTGTCAAGGGATTCAGTGCGAAAAAACCGAAGAATCGCACTGAATCCCGCTGGTCCGTGGGACTCAGTGACGGGATCGGCCAAAGACGCGCTGAATCCCACGGGACGACGATACGGAACACCTCTTTTCGTTGACCTCACCCTTGTATGCGTACGCCTACATGGAATTGACCGCTTTGCGTACATCTTCGCAACATGGGCGGGCATTTTTCTCGTCCCAACTGTTCGAACATCCGGTTGAACAATGCCGTGTTCGCGATGCAGGATCGCACATCCGTCTGATGTTATATGCGCTGTTGTGCCTTAGCGTGGAGTCACGCAATCGAACAAGCCGAACCGCGAATACCATTGGAGATGTCCCATAGGAGAATAAGGAGAACTCCGAGCTGTTCGACCATGTACGCGTTATGCGGACGCACCTTGGTGAGGCGGTCGTCCCTGCCTATGGGGTGGGTCGCGCCGTCGATCAGGTTGACGGGTATGGTCCGATCGGCCATCGCGCTTTTGAAGATGAGTCGGAGCATCTTGTGCCCGTTCTGCTTACTGCCGATTGACCCGGGGAGCAGTCGGGGAAGGCCATACGGTCGATGACCTTCCCCGTATGAGCGTGGGCGTGAAGTCGGTGAGACATCACACCAGCCTGTTGTCATAGGCGAAAACGACAGCCTGCACGCGATCGCGCGCATGGATCTTCGACAGGATATGCGCCACATGCGTCTTCACCGTCGGCAGACTGATGAACAGCTTATCGGCGATCTCCTGATTGCTCAGACCATGCGCGATCTCGACCAGCACCTCGCGCTCGCGATCGGTCAGCAACTCCAGCTCCGGATCCGTATACGACACCGGATCAGACGGGTCGACCATACGACCGCCGGCAAGCGGAGCGTTCGCCGGAGCCGGCGATCCCGCGGAGAAACCGGAACGGACCGACGCCGACACCGCCGTCCGCCGCGCCGCGCTCGCCGACCCCTCCATGGGGGCGCCGAGGGGGAGCGTCCCGTTCTGCGCGTAACCGTCCCGCATCATCTTCTCGATGAGTCGTTTCGTGGCGGAGGGGGCGATGATCGCATTACCCTGGAACACGGTGCGGACCGAGGCGAGCAGCGTCTCCGGCTCCGTGTCCTTGAGCAGGAAGCCGGAGGCGCCGGCGTCGATCGCCGCCATCACGTACTCGTCCAGATCGAACGTGGTGAGAATGATCACGCGCGGCCCATGAGCGTCGATATCGACGATCCTGCGCGTCGCCTCGATGCCATCCATGTCTGGCATGCGCACATCCATCAGCACGACATCCGGATGGAGACGCTCGGCCAGTTCGACGGCATGCCCGCCATCCCCGGCCTGCCCGACCACGTCCATATCCGGCTGGGAGCCGATGACCATGGCGAATCCGGCCCTCACCAGCTCCTGATCGTCGGCGATGACCACTCGAATCCTGTTGCTCTGACTCATACCGTCCACCCTACCCGGTGACGGTGCGCACGCATGGAGCCGATACCCTGATTCTTCCCTGAATCATTCCCGCATCCCGACCGTTCCCGCCACATGACAACGAGTGGTGATGATGATCAGCCGGCCGAACGACTCCTCATCTGTTCGTCCAACGGCGCCGCGGGGGACAACGGCGCGGCATGACTGTCCTGCCGTCGGGATACGGACGTCCCATCGCTGAACCCGGTCTCACGCAGCACCGTCAGCAGACGACGCATATGCGCCAACGCCTCCCTGCCCTGCGCGCCGATGCCCGCGAACGATCCGGCGATCCGTTCCGCGGACGGCTGCGGCGACTCGTCCAGCATGACCAGCCCCTCGTCCGCCTTGGCGATCACCGCATCCAACGTGGACGCAACCTCCGAACGCATCGCCGCGCCGATACGCTCACGCTCCATGTTCGCGGCCAATACCCGCTGACGCTCCTCCTCGGCCCGCAGCGCCTCCTCACGCTGACGCAGCACCAGCATGTCCGACCCGCTCGAACGCCGCCATGCGGCCATCGCCATCGAAGCAAGACACAACAGCATCATCAGCATGCCGATCGGCAGCGACCCTGTCAGCAGAACCCACGACGAATTCGCATCGGGCAGACCGGAGCGAACCAGCCCCACAAGCGGTCCGATACCCTCCCGACCGGCCATCATCCGCACGCCGAACAGCCACGAATCCACGGCGGTCGCGACCAACACCCAACGCCAGGCACCATCACGACCATAGAGCACCGCCGCATGGACGGACGACAACGCGAACACGCCGACCACGGGAATCGACGTCAGCCACAGCAACGCCAACGCGCACAGCACCGCCATGGCCAGCGCGCTCCGCTCGGGGAACCGACGACGCAACGCGAACGGCGTAAGCATGACCGCCGTCAACACCACCGCAACCGCACGCCCCACCGGTTGCGCAACGGACGAGACATCGGCGAGCCCCGACTCGTCAAACATCGCCGGATAAAGCAGCCACGTCAGAATCGCCGCGGACAACACATCCATGAACAGATAATGCCTACCCGTCCACCACGCCAGATAGCCGATCCAATTCGAACGGGACACGCCGCCATCCGGAACCTCGTCGGCATCGGAACTCGCGATCGATCGACCCGCACGCCACGACCGCCACCGGACGGACAAACCGGACAAGACGGACGCCACCCATCCGAACGAACCCGACAGAGAGACAACGGAACCGACCGATCCAACGGGCAACGACGATTCATCCGAACGCACAGACGACTCCCCATGCGACGCGGCAACAGACGACAACGGGATACGAGCCGAAACCGTGAACCCGCCCGAATCCGCCGGGCCGGATTCCACATCGCCGCCCACCGCGACGACACGTTCACGCATGCCCAACAGGCCATAACCGGCACGATGCCCATCCAAAGCCGCCCTCGCACCAAGACCATCATCATGAATCACAATACGAAACTCATCCGGACCCCACGTCTCAACGATCGTCACCCGAGCACCCGGGCCGGCATGCTTGCGCACATTCGACAACGACTCCTGCACCAGACGAAACACGGCCACATCCGCATCAGGAGAGAACCGATCGGGACGGACATCACCCTCCACACGGCGATCAACCGGCGGCACGCCATCACACAGAACCCCAATACGCGCATACCCCTCATCCGCAGGACCACCGAACACCTCGAACAGACGATGCATATCCCGCTGGGCAATCAACGCCTCATGACGGATCGTCGACATCGTACGCTTCGCCACAGCGATGTCACGGGCACCCGCATACCGGCCACCATCCGACTGGACGATGATCGTCGACAGGGTGTGGGCGACCACGTCGTGCATGTCCCGGGCGATGCGTGCACGCTCGGCCAACGCCGCGATACGACGCTCCTCGTCCTCGCGCGCAGCGATCGATTCGTTGCGCTCTCGCATGGCGCGCAGGGTCGCCAGACGCGACCGGCGCCAGAAGGCCATGATGATCGCACTGACGAGACACACCGACACGGCGATCATCAGCAGACCCGCGTCGGCTCCGATGTCTTCGACACAACCACCGGAGTCGCCGCCGAACACGCCGCTGGTCGACGACCGACACGACGGCGGCCAAACGGGCGTCAGATCCAGCCCCAGGACGTCCGTGAGCGTCGCGCCACCGAACAACGGACCGAGATTGAACGCCAACGACCAGACGACGGACGCCACCGCGCCCATGATGAACGCGGTGACGATGAAACGCGGCGCATGACCGGGTGAACCGTGCACCAGCACCGAATACAGCATCAGCAGTGCATAGAAATCGCTATAGGAGGTCGCCGGTCCCAACACAAGATGGGCCGCGCACAACGCGACAAACAGCCACGCGGCCGCCTCCGGCCGCCAGCGTCGCATCGCCAGAGGAATCACGGTGAGAGACGCCCATAGATACAGGGCATCGGCGTCGGTGGCGAACAGCAGGCCGGGCGCGGTCGACGTGTCCGTACTGCCGGACAAAGGGAAACACAACCCGGTCAACAGCGCCGCCAGCAGAATATCCACCGCCAGCACATGCCCGCGTTTCCATTCGGCGAGCCGCTCCATCCATCCGTTCATGACATCCAAGGCTAGTGCGTGCGGCGTCCGTCGCCCATCATGCCATGGGATGAGATGCCCGCGAACCATGAAGAGACGGGTAGAGTTGACCTGTACGCGAACGCACGCGCCTGACCCAGGCGCGGTCGGCCGAACGAAGGGAAGACGCATGACGCTGCTCAACGAATACTATGTTCCGGGACTGCACATCGAAGACCGCTCCATCGACGTGCCGCTCGACTGGACAGGACACGAGCCGGGACACGGCTTCGACGGCGAGCCGATCAAACTCTTCTACCGTGTGGTCACCACACCCGAACACGTGCACGACGACCTGCCCCTACTGATCTTCCTGCAGGGAGGCCCCGGCGGCGCCGGCCCCCGACTGCTCAGCCCGCAATCCGACGGATGGATCGAAGAAGCAACAAAACACTTCCGCGTAATCCTGCCCGACCAACGAGGCACCGGACGATCCAACCGCGTCGACACCCACACGATGACACGCATCGCCGCCGCCCACACCGACGACAGCACCAGCGCGACCAGCGCCGCACGCGCACAGGCCGACTACCTCAAACTATTCCTCGCAGACTCGATCGTACGCGACTTCGAACACCTGCGCCGCACCGAATTCGGCGGACGCAAGTGGGTGACGATGGGACAGAGCTACGGCGGCTTCCTCACCCTCACCTACCTGTCACTATTCCCCGAAGGCCTCAACGCCAGCTTCACCACCGGAGGCATCCCGCACGTGCCCGCCGACGCCACCGAAGTGTACGAGCACACGTTCCCACGCATGGCAGGAAAGACCCGACAGTTCTACGAACGCTACCCGCAGGACGCCGCACGCGTCGCCGCGCTCGCCGACACGCTGCCGACCGTCGCGGAGGTGAACGAGTTCGTCGGCACGCTGACCGATACGGTGCTCGGCCAGCTGGGAGGAACCGCCATCGAGCATCGCCTCGGCGTGATCGCCGGCATGGCCGCGCACGGATTCCCGCTACTGCCCAACGGGGATCCGCTCACCGTTGAACGGCTGCAGTGCCTCGGCTCCGATTTCGGCATGAAGCCCAGCTTCGAACGCGTCCACTGGATCCTCGACGACGCCTTCACATCCGGTGACGGTTCGGTGTCCGCCGAGACCGATTCGGGTGATGCGTCGCTGTCCGACCTGAGCGACGAATTCCTCGCCAAGGTCATGAACGCCACCTCGTCGCGTCCGCTGTACTGGCCGTTGCAGGAGTTCATCTACGCCAACGGCGAGCTCGATGAGCCGATCCGTTGGGCGGCGCAGCGGGTGCGCGACCGTCACCCCGAATTCGATGCGGGATGCCGGCCTCTCAACTTCACCGGTGAGGCGATGTTCCCGTGGATGTTCGAACAGGAGGCCGCGCTCCGCCCGTTCAGGGCGGCGATGGACGTGCTCATGGAGGATACGCACTTCGGCGTGATCTACGACGAGGAACGTCTCGCGGACAACGAGGTGCCGCTGCAGGCGGGCGTCTACTTCGACGACATGTACGTCGACTCGGGCATGCAGCTCGACACGCTGAGCCGCATCGGCAACAGCCACTACTGGGTGACCAACGAGTTCGAACACGACGGCCTGCACGGGTCGGTCGTGTTCCGCCACCTGTGGCAGGAGGCGCTGGACCGCGGTGATCTGGAGATGCTGTTCTAGAGGAATACAGGTCATAGGAACACAGGCAGGAAAGGAACCATCATGGACGATACGGATGATCTGACCATCGGATTCATCGGCTACGGCAACATGGCGCAGGCCATCGCGCAGGGACTCGTCGACGCGGGCGTGGTGCGCGGCAGGCAGATCGTCGCCTGCGCCGCCCACTACGACAAGCTGGAGCGCAACGCCGCCAAACTCGGCGTCAGGGCACTGCGCAGCCCGATCGAGGTGGTCTCCGCCTGCGATGTGGTCGTCGTGGCGATCAAGCCCTATCAGATCGAAACGGTGATCGGACCGCTGACGCAGGAGCTTGCCAAGCCCGGAAGGTTCGTCGTGTCGATCGCGGCCGGCTGGGATCTGGAGAGGTATCGCACGCTATTCGACGCCCCCCGGACGCAGCAGTCGCAGACCGCCGCCGGCGCGGACGGCGGGGATGACGGGGATGCGCCCGTCGTGCATATCCAGTGCACGATCCCCAATACCCCGATGGCCGTCGGCAAGGGCGTGCTCGTCACCGAATCCGCGAACACGCTCACCGCCGATCAGACCGCCGTCTTCGAGAGATTGTTCGCGCCGATCAGCCTCATCGAGCGTGTCGATTCCGCGCACATGAACATCGCGATGGTCGTGGCCGGCTGCGCCCCCGCCTTCACCGACATGTACATCGAGGCACTGGGTGATGCCGGCGTCAAGTACGGCCTGCAACGGGATGCCGCATATCGTCTCGCCGCGAAGATGGTCGAGGGCGTCGGCGCTCTGTACATGGCCTCCGGCGCGCATCCGGGAGCCATGAAGGATGCCGTCTGCTCGCCTGGAGGCACCACCATCCGCGGCGTCGGACAGCTCGAGAAGGACGGGTTCCGTGGAGTCGTCATCGACGGCGTCGACACGATCATGGAATGATCTCGTAAGGTGCGGGCGCCGGGACGTCCGAAATCGCTCAGAATGTAGGACACGACGGCACTGTGAGACGGACCGTGGCCTAGAGTGACGCATGATCGACCACCACGACAAGGGAGGATCATGTCAGTATTGGACGAACTGGTTGCGGGTGCACTGGAGGACCAGCGCACCCGCGAGCGCAGCGTATCGCTTGAGGATGTGAAGCGTGCCGCACTGGCGGCCCCGGCCCCGATCGATGCGATGCGATGGCTCAAGCGCGCCGACGGCATCCCCGTGATCGCCGAGATCAAGCGCGCATCCCCGTCCAAGGGACACCTCTCCGACATCCCGGATCCGGCCGCACTGGCATTGGAGTACGAGAAGGGCGGCGCCAGCGCGATCTCCGTGCTGACCGAAGGCCGCCGGTTCCTCGGTTCCCTCGACGATTTCGACAAGGTGCGCGCCGCGGTGCATATCCCCGTGCTGCGCAAGGACTTCATCGTCACCGACTATCAGATCTACGAGGCACGTGCGCACGGCGCCGATCTGGTGCTGCTCATCGTCGCCGCTCTGGACGACGCGACGCTCGGGCATCTGCTCGAGCTGTCGCACGAGCTTGGCATGACCGTGCTCGTCGAGACCCATACGCGTGAGGAGATCGATCGTGCGATCGCCGTCGGCGCCAGGGTCATCGGCATCAACGCCCGCAACCTCAAGGATCTGAAGGTGGACGTTAACAAGTACAACGAATTGGCCGCGAACCTGCCGGACGACGTCATCAGAGTGGCGGAATCCGGCGTGTTCGGCGCCGTGGAGGTCGAGGACTACGGCCGTGCCGGCGCGGACGCCGTCCTCGTCGGAGAAGGCGTGGCCACCGCCGACGACCATGAGCTGGCGGTCGAACGACTAGTAAAGGCAGGAGCAAGAGTGAAAGCATCCGAAACCACCCCGTTGAGCGAACATCACGGACCGTACTGGGGACAGTTCGGCGGCCGCTACGTACCCGAGGCGCTGATCACCGCCCTGGACGAGCTGGAGCGCGTCTACGATGAGGCCAAGGCCGATCCCGAGTTCCACAAGGAGTTCATGACGCTTCAGCAGCGCTATGTGGGTCGCCCCTCGCCGCTGACCGAGGCGCCGCGCTTCGCCGCGCTCGTGAGGGAGAAGACCGGTCTCGATGCACGCATCTTCCTCAAGCGTGAGGATCTGAACCACACCGGCGCCCACAAGATCAACAATGCGCTCGGTCAGGCGCTGCTCGTCAAGCGCATGGGCAAGACCCGCGTGATCGCCGAGACCGGAGCCGGTCAGCATGGCGTCGCCACCGCCACCGTCTGCGCTATGTTGGGTCTCAAGTGCCGCATCTACATGGGCCAGATCGACGCGCGCCGTCAGGCCCTCAACGTGGCCCGCATGCGCATGCTCGGAGCCGAGGTGGTCGAGGTCACGCTCGGCGACCGCATCCTCAAGGACGCCATCAACGAGGCGCTGCGCGACTGGGTCACCAACGTCAAGGACACCCATTACCTGCTCGGCACCGTCGCAGGTCCGCACCCGTTCCCCGAGATGGTGCGCGACTTCCAGAAGATCATCGGCGAGGAGGCCAAGCAGCAGCTTCAGGACTGGTACGGCATCGACCATCCCGACGCGGTGTGCGCGTGCGTGGGCGGCGGCTCCAACGCCATCGGCGTGATGAACGCCTTCCTCGATGACGAACGCGTCAACCTGTACGGCTACGAGGCCGGCGGCAACGGCCCCGAATCCGGCAGGCACGCCATCCGCTTCGCCCCCGGCACGGGTCAGCTCGGCATGTTCCAGGGAGCCAAGAGCTATCTGCTGGAGACCGATGAGGGACAGACCCTCGACACCTACTCGATCTCCGCCGGACTCGACTACGCATCCGTCGGCCCCGAACACTCGTGGCTCAAGGACATCGGTCGCGTCAACTACTCGTGGGCCACCGACGAGGAGGCCATGAACGCCTTCCGCGACCTGAGCCAGACCGAGGGCATCATCCCCGCCATCGAAAGCTCGCACGCGGTCGCAGGCGCCTACAAGGCCGCCGCCGACCTCAAGGCCAAGGGATACGACAAGGCCGTGATGATCATCAACATCTCCGGACGCGGCGACAAGGACATGGCCACCGCCGGCAAGTGGTTCGGATACCTGACCGATGATCAGACCAAGGCGCTCGAAGTCACCGGAGCGCACGGCAACACCGTGGCCTGAGACAAGAGGAAGAGGAGATTTCCCATTATGACGAACGCAGCAACCACGCCATCCGGACAGCCGCTTGGCATCAGCCACAAGCCCAGCCAGACCGAGGCGCTGTTCACCCGGTTCAAGACTGAGAACAAGCCCGCCTTCATCGGATACCTGCCGTACGGGTTCCCTGATCCGGACACCTCGCTCGAGGCGTTGCGGACCATGGTCGAACACGGGGTGGATGCCGTCGAGATCGGTCTGCCGTACTCCGACCCGGTGATGGATGGACCGGTCATCCAGGCCGCATCCTCCATCGCCCTCAACAACGGCGAGACCATCAGGCGCGTCTTCGAGGCCGTCGAGACCGTGGCCAACGCCGGCGGAGTCCCGCTGGTCATGAGCTACTGGAACCTGATCTACCATTACGGCGTCGAACGGTTCGCCACCGACTTCGAGAACGCCGGCGGCGCCGGTCTGATCACCCCCGACCTCATCCCCGACGAGGCCGGCGAGTGGATCGAGGCGTCCGACAGGCACGGTCTCGACCGCATCTTCCTGGTGTCCCCGGATTCGTCCACCGAACGTCTCGAGATCGTCTCCCGCAACGCCCGCGGCTTCGTCTACGCCGCCGCGCGCATGGGCGTCACCGGAGAGCGCGCGCAGCTCGACGCCTCCCCGGAGCTGCTCGTCGAACGCACCCGCAAGGCCGGTGCGACGAACGTGTGCGTCGGCATCGGCGTGTCCACCGCCGAGCAGGGCGCGAAGGTCGGGGCCTATGCGGACGGCGTCATCGTCGGTTCCGCACTCGTCCACACGCTGCTTGCCGACGACAACAGGACCGCGCGCGACAAAGCCGAGGGGCTGAGGCTCCTTGCCGCCAAGAGTGAGGAACTCGCCCAAGGCATCCACGGCGCGCGCAGCTGACAACGGTTCCGACGCGGATTCGCATGCCGCGCGTAGGATGAAACCATGAATCTCGCGTATATTCCCTCGCCGACGTTCTCCAAGTTCCAGATCGGCCCGGTGACCATCCGCATGTACGCGGTGTGCATCCTCATCGGCGTATGCTTCGCCGTCTGGATCCTCACTCGCAGGTGGAAGCGTGTGGGCGGCACCTTCGATCAGGTGCTCGACACCACGTTGGTCACCGTGCCGTGCGCGTTGGTTGGAGCCCGCCTCTACCACGTGTTCACGACCCCCGACATGTACTTCCCCCCAAACGGGGACCCCGCCGACATCGTCAAGGTGTGGGAGGGTGGCATGGCCATCTTCGGTGGCATCGGCGTGGGCGCTCTGGTCGCGTTCCTGTGGTGCCGGCATCGACACTACCCGTTTGCGATGTTTGCCGACTGCCTCGCTCCGGGACTGCTCGTCGCGCAGGCCATCGGCCGACTCGGCAACTGGTTCAACCAGGAGCTGTTCGGCTGGCCGACCACCCTGCCGTGGGGCCTCAAGCTCAACGACTCATCCGACGCGATCGGCCGCACCGAGGTGTGCTATCAGGGGACGGCATGCCCCACCGGCACGCTCTTCCACCCGACGTTCCTCTATGAGATGATCTGGAACCTCATCGGCGCGGCTCTCATCGTCTGGATCGGCCGTCGGTTCGCAGACCGACTCAAGGCGGGGCAGCAGTTCGCCATGTACATGATCTGGTACGGTCTCGGCCGCAGTTGGATCGAGAACGTCCGCATCAACTACTCCACGGTGATCCTCGGCCTGAGGACCAACGTGTGGACCGCGATCCTCGTGTTCCTCGCCGGATGCATCCTCTTCGTTGTGCTGCATCGCATCGGCCAGGACACTTCGACGCTGAGCGAACGACTCGTCGCGGTCACGGCGGACGAGTTCGAACGCCAGCGTCTCGAAGAGGAGCAACACGGGAAGAACAGGCGTTGAACTTCCGGCGACATTCTCGCCAATGCACGACATCGTCCGAATTGATAGATAAGGTATGAAATCATGAAGAAGATTGAAATCGCACCCAGCATCCTGTCCGCCGACTTCTGCAACCTCGAGCGTGACCTCAAGGCCATCGCCAACGCCGATCTGGTCCACGTCGACGTGATGGACCATCATTTCGTGCCGAACCTGACGCTTGGCGAGCCGATCGTCAAGCGCATCTGCGAGGTCACCGACCTGCCCGTCGACGTTCACCTCATGATCGAGGATCCGGATCGCTGGGCCCCGGAGTACGCCAAGCTCGGCGCCTCCTCCGTGTCCTTCCACATGGGCGCCACCCACGCTCCGGTCCGTCTGGCGCGCCAGCTGCGGGACATGGGCTGCAAGGCCTGCTTCGCCGTGCGTCCGGCCGAACCGGTCGAGCCCATCTTCGACATCCTCGACGAGTTCGACATGATCCTCATCATGACCGTCGAGCCCGGCTTCGGCGGTCAGAAGTTCCTCGACAACCAGATGGCCAAGGTGCGTCGTCTGCGCGACGAGATCACCCGCCGTGGCCTGTCGACCAAGATTCAGGTCGACGGCGGCGTCAGCCCGAAGACCGCGCACATCGTGGCCGAGGCCGGTGCCGACGTGCTCGTGGCCGGTTCCGCCGTGTACGGGGCCGACGACCGTGCGGCAGCCATCGACTCCATCCGTGACAAGGCGGCCGCCGCCTACCGCGACTGAGCGCGACGCGACGAAGGGCCCGCATCGGACGAGCCGCGTCACACGCGTCACATACCGCGTATAACGCCACACAACAACAGAAAGCATCAATCACACATCATGAAGACGTTTGAATCCCTGTTCGCCGAGCTGAGCGAGAAGGCCAAGACCCGTCCCGAAGGATCCCTGACCGTCGAGGAGCTCGACAAGGGCACCCACTTCATCGGCAAGAAGATCGTCGAGGAGGCCGGAGAGACCTGGATCGCCGCCGAATACGAGGGCGCCGACCGTACGGCCGAGGAAATGAGCCAGCTGCTATACCACGTGCAGGTCATGATGATCAAGCACGGCCTCACGCTCGAGGACGTCTACAAGCACCTGTGACCGCGTGCTCCGCGCAACATGACCAACGGTCATGACATGACTAGCGGAGCACCTCCCGTGACACTCATCAAGCCGCGTGAACCATGGCGGCACTAAGGGGAAAACCATGCTGAGAATCGCCGTACCCAACAAGGGCATGCTGTCCGAGCCCGCTTGGAACATGCTGTCCGAGGCAGGATACCGACTGCGTTCCAATCCACGACAGCTCGTCGTCGAGGATCCCGATAACGACATCGAACTGTTCTACCTGCGTCCTCTGGACATCGCCGTGTACGTCGGCAGCGGCACCATCGACTGCGGCATCACCGGCGAGGACCTGCTGAAGAACTCCGGCACCGAGGCGCTCGAGCACATGCCTCTCGGATTCGGAGCCTCCACGTTCCGCTTCGCCGCGCCCAACGAGTCCTCCTTCTCCAAGCTGGAGGACATCGAGGGCAAGCGGGTCGCCACCTCCTTCGACAAGCTGGTTCACGATTATCTGGTCGAACACGGCATCAACGCGCAGACCATCCATCTGGACGGCGCCGTCGAATCCTCGGTGCAGCTCGGTGTCGCCGATCTCATCGCCGACGTGGTGTCCACCGGAACGACGCTGCGCAACGCCGGTCTGCGTATCTTCGCCGATCCGATCATGCATTCCGAGGCCTGCCTGATCCGTTCCCCGCGTCTCGATCCGAAGGACGAGCGCCTCACCGTGCTCAGCCGCCGTCTCGAAGGCGTGCTCACGGCACAGCGCTACGTGCTCATGGACTATGACATTCCGATCTCCAAGGTCTCCGCAGCCGTGGCCGCGGCCCCCGGTTTCGAAAGCCCGACGATCTCCCCACTGCACGACAAGCAGTGGAACGCTGTGCGCGTCATGGTTCCGAAGGCCAAAGTCAACCAGATCATGGACAAGCTCTACGAGGTGGGCGCCCGCGGCATCATCGTGACCGCGTTGCAGGCGTCCCGCATGTAGCCGTACGGCCCATGCGTGTACAGTGAATCGAAGCATGACCGAGCACAACGTCACATCACGGTACAGTCCGGAGGCGAAGGACATCTATCTGACCGTCCCGAACCTCATCAGTCTGCTACGCATCATCTCCATTCCGTTCATCGCATGGCTGATGGCACGACATGAGATGGTGCCGGCGCTGATCGTACTTGCGATATCGTCCGCATCGGACGGCGTCGACGGCATTCTGGCGCGCAAGCTCGACCAGGTCAGCAAGATCGGGCAGATCCTCGACCCTCTGGCCGACCGTCTGCTCATCTTCTGTTCGATTCTGGCGCTCGGAGTGGCGGGCATCATCCCTTGGTGGATGCTCATCGTCGTCGGGCTGCGTGATCTCGTCATGGCGGTGCAGGTGCTGTGGATCGCGCAGTACGGGTACGGCCCCCTGCCCGTACATTTCGTGGGCAAGGCCGGTACTGCGCTGCTCATGATGGCGATCGTCGCCCTGACCGTGGCCGACCTCGGAACCGGATCACTGTTCCGACTGCTGCATCTGGCCGCACTGGCCGCCGGCATCTGGGGCATCGCCATGTACTGGCTTGCCGGATACATCTATTTCCGTCAGGGTGTCACCGTGCTGCGTCAGGAACTGCCGCGCCAGCATGGCAGGGCCTGAGTCGTGGAGTAAGCAGGGCGTAGCGTGATGAACGATCTCGAGCCGATGCCGGCATCCTATCCGGTGGATCGCGCACAGTCCGTGCCCCGGCGCCGATCGACGTTCTCGCGCACCTATCGTGGGCTGATCACCCATCATCTCGCCCCCGGCCCCGATGTCGACGAGAGGGAGCGGGAACGTCGTCGTCGTGTTCGACAGGACGAATCGCTGCGTCTCATCGACGATCTGACGAACCGTCCCCTCGACCCCATCTATCTGGATTCGAATCTGGCCACGCATCGGGATACCGCATTGTCGAAATGGTCGATGCGCATCCTGTGCTTCCTCGTATGCATCGGCGTGGGGTTCCTCGGCAGCCTGTTCGTCCAGCAGCTGCATTCCGATCCGCGTCGGGAGGTGCGCGCGTCCCTCGCCTCGCAGCTGGAGACGTCCCAATCCAACGTGGATATGCTCTCCGGACAGATCAACGACCTGCGATCCAAGGTCGAGGCTCAGTCCGATCGACTGGACGTCACCGGTTCGAGCGAGACCGTGCTCAATGACGAGATGGCCAGCGGTCTAGTCAAGGTGACGGGGGAGGGGATCACCCTGACGGCCTCCAACCCGATCGCCGCCGCCAATGATGGTGCGAACGGTGCATTGCCCAGAGAGAGCGCGGGCAGCCATCTGCGCGTCATCACGGACGGTGATCTTCAGCTGCTGGTCTCGCTGCTGTGGCAATCGGGGGCGGAGGCCATCTCCATCAACGGCCATAGGCTCGGGGTCCAGACCTCGATCCGCACCGCAGGAGGCGCCATTCTCGTCGGCCTCGACGCGGTATCCAGCCCGTACCGGATAGAGGCGATCGGCAACAGCGGCGATCTGTCCGCATCCGTCGGACGTAAGCGGCTCGGCGCACTCTATGACGCCTATCAGAACGCCGGCATCACCCTGCAGGTCAAGGAGTCGAAAGGGCTTACACTGGAAGCGGCCGTAGTGGGCGATCTCAACTACGCAAGGAGGGCGGAATAGATGGCGGCGGTTCTGGGTCTGATCATCGGCGTGGTGATCGGTGTGTTCGTGCAGCCCGACATCCCCGTGTGGGTGCAGCCGTACCTGCCGATCATGGTCGTCGCCGCGCTCGATGCCCTGCTGGGTGCAGCCCGCGCCTATTTCGAACGCCGCTTCTCCGATCGTGTGTTCATCATCTCGTTCTTCGCCAACGTGATCACCGCCACCCTGCTGGTGCTGCTCGGCAACCAGCTTGGCGTCGGCTCGCAGCTGCAGACCGCAGTCATCGTCGTGCTCGGCATCCGCATCTTCTCCAACGTGTCGGCCATCCGCCGGTTCATCTTCCGAAGCTGACGGGGTGACATGCGTATGGTGGGTATGAGACGGGACGGACGCGACGGGCGTCGTAACGGCGGGGAGACGCGTGACGACACCGTCACGCGGATGAAGGCGCATGTCGAGGCGGAGGGGCGCAACGACGACCTGGCCACCGGGTCCTTCCCCCAGGTGGGACGTGCGGGGAATGGCAAGCGTTCACTGGGAGGCTCCGGCCTGCGGGCCAAGCTGCTGTCCTCTACGCTGGTGGTCCTTATGTGTGCGCTGCTGGGATTCGGCTACATGACGCAGATCAACAACACGCAGTCCACATACGAGACGCTCAGTGAGGACGAACTCGTCAGACTGATCAACGAGACCAGCAATCAGGCGCAGCTGCTGGAACAGCGCAAGAACGAGCTGTCCAGCCAGCTGTCCAGTCTCAAGGCGGCGGCCGACCAACGCGAGCAGGCCGAGAAGATCGCCAAGCAGAACGAGGAGACCAGCGGCATCATCTCCGGTAGACTCCCGGCGCAGGGCGAGGGAGTGGTCATCACGATCATGCGCGGCACGAAGCAGAACATCGACGCCGCGAGCCTGTTCACCCTCATCGAGGAGCTGCGCAACGCCGGAGCCGAGGTCATCTCCGTGGGCGACGTTCGCGTCGTCACCTCCACGTCGATCACCGCCGACGCCGACGGCAACCTGATATGCGACGGCGTCACTCTGGACACCCCGTACGTGATCCGTGCGATCGGCAATCCCGCAGACCTGCAGAACGCCGTCAATATCGCCGGAGGCATTGGATCCAGACTCAAGGTGATGTATGGCTCGCGGGTCACCGTCACGCAATCCGATGACGTGACCATCGATGCGGTGCGCGACCCCGCGACATACAAGTATGCGAAAGCCGCGGAGTGAACGGGGCTCTCGGCGTTTCCCACGACTTCAGCACGCCTCGCGCGAGTTGGTCGATGCGGAATGGAAATCATTGGCTTAGAATGATGAATTATGACTGAACCGATTCCTAGCGCAGGCGAAACGACCATCATCGGTCTTCCCGCCATTACCATTCCCGTGACCGCCACCGGCGACCGTCCTCTCACCCAGGAGGATCTGGATACCATCTCCCGTCTTTCCCCGGGTACGGCGCTGCTCATCTCCACGCGAGGGGCGGTCTCCGGATCGCGATATCTCCTCGACGAAGACGAGGTGAGCGTCGGGCGTGATCCGAAGTCCGACATCCTGCTTGACGATTCCACCGTCTCCCGTGCACACGCGGTGTTCCGTCGTGTCAACGGAGTGTTCTCCGTCATCGATGCCGGATCGCTCAACGGCACGTACGTGAACCGTCAGCGTGTCGATCAGGCGACGTTGAAGAATGGCGACGAGATCATGATCGGCAAGTTCCGTCTCGTATTCTTCACCCAGTCGGCGATCGTCGCCTGAACACCGGTTCGGGCGAATCCATCAGAAGGACCACATGGGGGAGCGGCGATGACCGACATGGACGAGACCAGACCGCGACTGCGCATATGGTCCGACGGTCCAGCGGTCGGCGATGACGACGCCGTGCAGGGGGAGCTGTTCGCCACTCCGGAGGACAGTGAGCCCAAACGCGGCTATCGCGGCACCGTCGCATCCAAGGTCGCCGGCATCACCTACCGGCAACTGGATTACTGGGCGCGCAAGCAGATAGTGGAGCCGTCGATCACCCCGTCGCACGGTTCCGGCTCGCGCCGCCTCTACTCGTTCAAGGACGTCGTTATCCTCGCCGTATCCAAGCGTCTGCTCGATGCCGGAGTGAACCTGCAGAACGTCACCGCGGCCATCGGATTCCTCACGCAGCGTAGCACCAGACAGCTGGAGAACATCACCATCATGTGTGACGGCCAGCACGTGCACGAATGCACCACCAACGAGCAGATGCTCGATCTGCTGCAGAGCGGCAAGGCGGTGTTCGCGGTGTCCGTAGGATCATTGTGGCATCAGATCCGACAGGCGCTGGAGGGGGAGGACTATGTCGATCTCCAGACCCATCCGGCCGTCCGATCGACCGGCCGTCCTATCGATGATCTGACCGCGGCACGCATGCGCCGGAAACTCGAGGCGCAGCGGCTGGCCCGGCACAGCGCGGTCGCATGATGCGGGACCGTGATACGGGCGATACGGGTGAAAGGGGTCTGACATGCTGGATCTGATGCCCGCCATGCTGTGGTGCCTGGCACTGCTGGCATCGGTGGCCGTCATCATCACATGCGTCATCCGAGGACGTCTGCTGCATCGGTATTCCGGTGCAGTCCCCATCGTCTCATGGAATGTGGTCTACGCGCATGTGGCCTGCGTCGTTCTGGGTTCCTCCCCGTACATGGTGTACGTGTGGTATGCCGACGGGGACGCATTCGACCCCGATGTACGTGACTTCTACGCATCATGGGGCTGGCCCAGCGCCGTCGTCTTCATCCTGCTGCTGATCGTCCAGTGGATCTGCATGTACGTGCAGGCGCGTCGCGCCGCGCGCAGCCAGATGGATGCCGTTCTCGGATCGGTGCATGCGTCAGACCGGTCCGATCTCTGATTGCTTCGATTGCTCTGATTGCGGACATTATCCGCACGTAACGAATCGGCATCTACGGAAACGAGGGAGAAACAGAGGCGCAACGGCGCGCGTAACTTGCCTCTCTAGATTGTGGAAGCAAATCCAGAGAGGACATTCACATGGCAGCCGTAACCATACAACGGCGTCATCGAATGGGATTGCTACTGTTCGCATGTACAGCGGTTTCGACCCTACTGATGGCGTTTCTTATCATCATTCCGCCAGTCCCCGCGCAAGCGGCCGAGGCGGTTCCCGCCTGCAACCCCTCCGCGACGAACGGATGCGTCAACGGCATCCTGCAGGATGCGGGCAAGACCCCGATCGCCGGAGTGGAGATCACACTGAGCGGAACCGAAACCGCGACCACCACCACTGATGCCAATGGCAATTGGGCGTTCAGCGTGTCCAAGGACGGTACATACACCGTCACCATGGACAAGTCGGTCGCCGAGAAGCATGGGCTCAAGGCCGCAAGCGCCACCGTCGACGTCAAGATGAACAGCTTCGACAAGGCGCGGCAGGTGGTCCGCTTCGACAAGCCCGCACCGAACGCTTCGACGAACGCGAGCGGCGGATCCTCGTCCGATGCCTCCGGATCGTCCGGTTCGACATCGTCGAATACGGGATCGGCCTCAGGTGATGGGGGTTCGTCGATCGGCGCCAACATCGGCGCCAGATTCTGGCAGCAGCTGTTCTCCGGCGTGATCTTCGGCCTCATGCTCGGCCTCATGTCCGTGGGTATGAACTTGGTCTACGGCACCACCGGCCTGAGCTCCTTCTCCCACGGCGAGCAGGTCAGCCTCGGTGGTCTGATGGCGTATGTGGGTACGCAGGTGCTGCACTGGCCCCTCATCCCTTCGGCGATCTTCGCGGTCGCGGTGGGCGCGCTCACCGGATGGATCCAGAACGAGATCGTCTGGGCTCCGCTTCGACGCAAGCGCGTCGGCACCATGCAGCAGATGATCGTCACGATCGGCCTGTCCATGGCGCTGCAGTATCTCTTCCAGTTCTTCTTCGGCGGCGACATCAAGGGCATCGTCAGGTCGGTGCCGTCAAGCTTCAGCCTCGGTCCGATCACCACCGATGCTCCGACGCTCATCTCGGCAGGCATCGCGATCGTCGTCATCGTCGGCGTCAGCCTGTTCCTGTACAGGACGCGCCTCGGACGTGCCACCCGCGCCGTGTCCGACAACGCGGCGCTGGCCGCCGCGTCCGGCATCAACGTCGAACAGGTGGTGCGGATCGTGTGGATCATCTCCTGCGCGATGGCTGCCCTGTCCGGAGTGCTGTTGGGCGTATACCTCAACGGCATCTCATGGAACACCGGTGCGACGCTGCTGCTGCTGATGTTCGCGGCCGTCACCCTTGGCGGCCTAGGCACCGCGAACGGCGCGCTCGTCGGATCCCTGATCATCGGCATCGTGGCGGATATGAGCTCGCTCATCATCCCCAACGACATGCGTTACGCCAGTGCGCTGGCGATTCTCATCATCGTCCTGCTGGTACGTCCGCAGGGCATCTTCGGCAAGCAGCAAAGGGTGGGCTGAGACATGGACCTCATGACCGTCATCACCAATACGCTGGGCGAGCTCATCGCCCCGACCACGGCGGCATACGCGTTGGCCGCCATCGGATTGAACATCCACTTCGGCATGACCGGACTGATGAACATGGGCCAGGCGGGATTCATGCTGCTCGGCGCATACGGATTCGCGATCGTGCAGATGATGGGAGGCAACCTGTTCGCCTCGCTATGCGCCGCGATCGCACTGGCCGTGATCTACGCGCTACTGCTGGGCATCCCGACCCTCAAGCTCGGACCCGACTACCTCGCCATGGTCACGCTCGCGGCCGCTGAGATCATCCGCATCATCGGCAGATCCACCGCGATGACGGAGCTCACGGGTGGTTCGGCCGGCATTTCGCCGCAGGACTTCACCACGCAGTTCGAAGGCATCTCACCGCTGCCGCAGGGGTCGACCACGTTCCTACTGTGGACGTACTCGAACAACATCGCTGATTCATGGTGGCTGCGCATCGTGGCCTGGGTCCTCGTGGCGGTCGCCGCCCTCCTATGCTGGCGCTGGTTCCACTCGCCGTGGGGGCGCGTGCTCAAGGGCATCCGCGAAGATGAGAACGCGGTCCGCTCTCTCGGCAAGAACGTGACCGTCTACAAGATGCAGGCCCTGATCCTCGGCGGCATCTTCGGTGCGCTCGGCGGCGTCGTCTTCGTGCTGCCGCGCTCGGTCCAACCCGATTCGCTGGGACGAGCGGTCACCTTCTACGCGTGGACGATCCTGCTGCTGGGCGGTGCCGCCACGATCTTCGGACCGATCGTCGGCTCGTGCCTGCTGTGGGTGCTGCTCACGTTCGTCAAGGAGCTGATGCGCGGCGCGATCCCGGACACGGTGATCTCATCGAACCAGGTCGAATCGCTCGGCTGGGTGATCGTAGGCGTCGCGCTGATGTGCCTCGTGATCTTCAGACCACAGGGTCTCCTGGGAGACAGAAAGGAACTGGCCTTCAATGTCTGACAACGCATTGCACAGGACGACTGGTGCGGATTCCGGCAACAGGAACGAGGAGACGATCGCCGGCGTGACCGCCGCCAACCTCTCCGAACGGGACGTGAACCCAACCGAACCCGGCAAGCCGTTCCATGATCTCGCCCAATGGGCCACCAAAGCCCCTGAAGGTGAGCATCTGATCTCCACCGCGTACGGCGACAAGGTCCGCGAGGATCTGGAGTTCGTCGAAAACAAGCCTGGAGTGCACAAGCCCGACCCGATTCTCGTGGCCGACAAAGTGACCCGTCGATTCGGCGGCATGACCGCCGTCGACGTCGACCATTTCGAGATCGAACGCCATGGCATCACGGCGCTCATCGGACCGAACGGCGCCGGCAAGACCACGTTCTTCAACCTGATGACCGGCTTCGACACCCCCAACACGGGCTCATGGCAGTTCGACGGCAAGGATCTGGCCCACGTACACCCCGAACAGGTGGCTCGCATGGGCATGGTCCGCACCTTCCAGCTGACCAAGGTCATGAGCCGTCTGACGGTCCTCGACAACATGCTGCTCGGCGCGCCGGTCCAACCCGGTGAGGGCATGTTCCGTGCGCTCATCCCCGGATTGTGGCGCAGGCAGGAGAAGGCCAACATCGACAAGGCCGAGGCGCTGCTGGAGCGTTTCCTGCTGATCAAGAAGAGGAACGACTTCGCCGGATCGCTTTCCGGTGGCCAGAGGAAGCTGCTGGAGATGGCCCGCGCGCTGATGTCCGACCCGCAGCTTGTCATGCTCGACGAGCCGATGGCCGGCGTCAACCCGGCGCTGAAGCAGTCCCTGCTGGACCACATCATGGCGCTGCGCGAGGAGGGGACGACCGTGCTGTTCGTCGAGCACGACATCAACATGGTCCGTCACATCGCCGACTGGGTGACCGTCATGGCCGAAGGCAGGATCGTCGCCGAGGGGCGGCCGAAGACCGTGATGAACGATCCCGCCGTCATCGACGCCTACCTCGGATCCCACGCGAACATCGATCTGGGAGATGACTCCGTTGTAGCCGATCTGGAGGCGGGAGACGTGAACGGACCTGGATCCGTGGGATCCGCCGGATCCGCCGGATCCGACGACGAACAGAAGGGGGAGCACTGATCATGAGCGACACAGATGTCATGCCGACCGCAGACACCCGTCCGCGCGCCGAAATCCACGTGGGGGAGCCGGAGGGCGAACCCCTGCTCGACGCCGTCGACCTCGTCGCCGGATACATTCCCGGCGTCAACATCCTCAACGGGGCGTCCCTGACCCTGCACCAGGGCGAGATCGTCGGCATCATCGGCCCGAACGGCGCCGGAAAGTCGACGCTGCTCAAATCCCTGTTCGGTCTCGTTCACATCCATTCCGGACACCTGATCCTCAAGGGGAGGAACATCACGAACCTGCGGGCGGACAAGCTCGTCTCCCTCGGCGTCGGCTTCGTGCCGCAGACCGAGAACGTGTTCCCCAGCCTCACCATTGCCGAAAACATGCACATGGGCGCCTATCAGGCGCCGAAGAAGTTCAATGAGCGCTTCGACTACGTGTGCTCGATTTTCCCCAGACTGGGGGAGCGCAAGGACCAGCTCGCAGGATCGCTGTCCGGCGGCGAACGGCAGATGGTGGCCATGGCCCGTGCACTGATGATGAACCCCTCCGTACTGCTGCTCGACGAGCCGTCCGCCGGTCTGTCCCCGATGCTGCAGGACGAGACGTTCATCCGCGTCCGTCAGGTCAACAAGGCGGGAGTCTCGGTCATCATCGTCGAACAGAACGCCCGACGCTGCCTGCAGATCTGCGATAGGGGATACGTGCTCGATCAGGGACGCAACGCCTACTCCGGTCGAGGCCGCGACCTGCTTGAGGATCCGAAGGTGATCTCCCTGTACTTGGGCAATCTCGAGGAGGAGGTCAAGGAGGAGGGCCGATGACGGTGCGTATACGTCCTTTCGGAGCCACTCGACGTGCCTGAGCACGCCTTCGAGCTGCCGAAAGGACGTCTCCGCACACGTCATCGACCCTCCTTCCCATTTTGGTCGATGATTCATGTTTCCGTAGGTTTTCGGACTTCATGCGACGGTTACATGGCAACAATCTGGGCGAATCACGCGGAGTCTAAGGTGAATCCCAAGATTCGAGAGGGAAACGGGGAAACGAAGACTCGCGTCGATAATCACTGACATCGAACACCATTGCCCGTTAAGGGCTTGAGAGGAAGTGGTGATTCATATGTTGAATTCCAAGAAGATGATGATTACGGTTACGGCGGCCGTCGCGGCTGCGGTGATGGCACTCGCCGGATGCGGTTCGTCCAGCTCCGGTTCGAGCGGCACAAGCGGCGGTGATTCCGGCTCCGGCAAGGTCGACACCTTCACGCTTGGCGGCCTGTGGCCGGAGACCGGTTCGCTCGCCTATCTGGCGCCTCCTGAACTGGCCGCGGAGAAGCTCGCCGTCAAGGACATCAACGCCGCCGGCGGCGTGCTCGGCAAGGATGTGACCACCGTCGACGCCGATACCTCCGATGCGGACCATGCCGATCAGAACACGTCCGCCACCCAGTCGGTGCTTTCGAAGAAGCCGTCGTTCATCATCGGCCCCGCCTCCAGCTCCGTGGTCAAGAACGTGTACAAGTCCATCACCGAGCAGGAGATTCCGATGCTTTCCATGGGTGCCACCAGCTCGGACTTCTCGGGTCTGAGCCCCTACTTCTTCCGCACCGTTCCGCCGGACACCGTGCAGGGCACCGTGCTCGGCCAGGTCATCGCTCAGGATGGCGTCAAGAACCTCGCGGTCGCGGTGTTCAACGACGAGTACGGCACCGGTCTGCGTGACACGGTCGTAAAGACCGTCAAGGACGCCGGCGTCAATATCGTCTACGGTGAGAAGGACGCCTTCGACCCGACCGAAACGAACTTCTCCTCGATCGTGACCGCCATCAAGGCCTCCAAGCCCGATGCGATCGCCGTGATCGCCTTCGATCAGACCAAGCCGCTCATCAAGGAGATGGCGTCGCAGGGCATCGACACCCACAAGCTGTACTTCGTCGATGGCAATACGGCCGACTACTCGAAGGATCTCGACGCCGGACTGCTGGAAGGGTCCAAGGGCACCATCCCGGGCGTCATGGCATCCGACGAGTTCCAGAAGCAGCTCGTGGCAGCCTACGGCAAGGATATCAGCACCTTCACATACGGTGCCGAAACCTATGACGGCATCATCCTCGCCGCGCTTGCGGCGCAGAAGGGTGGATCCGCCGATGGTGAAACCATCCAGAAGAACATGGCCGCGGTCTCGGGCGCGAACGGCGGAACCGAGTGTTCGACCTACAAGGATTGCCTCGCCGCGCTGAAGTCCGGCAAGGACATCCGCTACAAGGGCGTCACCGGCATCGGCCCGTTCAACAAGAGCAACGATCCGAGCTCCGCCAACATTGGCGTATACAAGTTCGATGCGAAGAACGTCCCGAACTTCGATCACGCCCAGGAAGGCGAGGTTCCGTCCAACTGATTCGGCGTCGTCTGATTTCCGGCTGACGGCGTCTGTTCGGACGGACCGTTGTCGGATGCGCCTCGGGGAGGGTGCCCCGTCACATGGCTAACTTCGAATGCCATGTGACGGGGCACCCTCCCTTGTTTGGACGTTCATCCGCGTGTACGTGTCCGCGACGTCGTATGATCAAGCCATCCCAACGAAACCCAGTCGAAAGCGTCACATCCATGTCTCCCGTCGACCAGTCCATGCTTGCCGTTCTCATGTCGTCCGCGGCGTTGCTTATCATCGCCGGCCTCACACCCCTGCCAGTGCTTATCGCCACCCGCACTCCGTTGGCGGCGGTTCTTCGGCGTATCCGTCTGTTCTCCGGCCGTCGTGCACTGCACGTGGCCGTAACCGGCGCTGACGGGCGATGCGCAACCGGTACGCTCCGGCCTGCGGCCGACTGGACGGGGATGCTGGATGCGACAGTGAGCGCGCGCGATGTCCGCGGCATGGTCGAAGGACTGTCATGCGGGGAGGCGCTCATGCAGTGGATGTTGGCGATCGTGCGTGACGGGCGCATCCGGATTCGTGCCGCCGCCCTCGCATTCGCCGCGAATCTTCCCGAGGGCCGGAGGCTGCGTCGTCGTGCGGCGACGCTCGTACGTACCGGCAGGCTGAAGGATATCGTGGCCGCCGTATTCGGACCCGACGGTGCATGGGCCGCCGATAAGACGATGCTTGGCATCGGTCCGTCGGCTGGGATGACTGTGCGTTGCGGGAACCACGCGGTGACTGTCGAAAGGGCGTGATGCGACTGGCGTTCTTGTCGGTAATGACGGCAATCGCCGTATAGCATTGGCGGACTTCGCCGTCTCGTCGCGGGCTCGTCGTGGGCTATTCGGATTCCTTTTTCTCGATGAATAACCCGGTATCAGCCGTCATTGGAGCCGTCGATGTCGCCATCATCCGATTGATCATCGCTCGTGTCAGCCGGTGTCTGCTTTGCCGACGTCGGTTCGGCGGTTGCGACCTGTTCGCCGCATGCGGTCATCGAGAAGAGCAGCGCCGGGCAGGCGAGCAACAGCAGTGCGGTTCGCAACGTCTTGGCTTTTGAATCGGTGGTCATCGTCGTCAATCCCCTTTGATGAATGATGTGGCTCCCCATTGGGCCGCTGTTCTTCAATTCTCTCATGTGCGGTGAGGCTACGCGTGGTCGACATGCGTGAGAGTGGTCACACGCCACTGGTGTGTGATGGATCTGGTGGACTGAGGCATGTTCACGGTGCCGTGATGGTCATCACGTCGGTTTTCGCCTACTGACTGTCTTCCGGGATGCCGAAGGATCTGCGCGGCTGGTTCGGGTTGGACATGATCGGGCCTCCTTCGACGTGGACTGGACGGGGGATGGGGGCTATGTGGCCGCGAGGGTGGGCGTGGGATAATAGGAGCGTTGGGTTTCACATGGGCAACAAGGGGGTGCGTCATGTTCGAAGGTGTCATCACGTTGCTGCTTGGCCTGTTCTTTCTCAGCCTGACGGTGTTCGCCGCGTTCGACGAGCACCGGTTGAACAGGCGAGCCACCGCCACGACCACGGGCACCGTGCTGCGCGAGGAGATCATCAAAGGCGACAACGGCATCATCGAAGACAGCCATTACGTGATCGAATACGAGGTGGGCGGCGACATGTTCGAAGTGACCACACAGAAGGGGGACCACAAGCCCGGCGATCGGATGGACGTCGACTACGACCCGGCTCATCCGAAGACCGCGCGAGCCACCGCCGACCGGAAAGACCGCGTGGACGGGATGCTTTTCATCCTCATAGCGGTATTCGCCATACCGACCGCCATCGGCGCGTGGCTTATCGTGTCGAACATCGGATGAATCGCGGGTGCGCTCGTTGCAATCTTCCGGTTGCACCGATGTGCGCCGCACCCGCCTTTGGCGGGGCGTGGCATCCCCGACGCATAGCGGGACGGGTCCGCTGGTTTCTTCTACGACTTCCTGCCGATGAGCGTCGAATGGGTCCGTTAGACCAAAGTGTGCATTTCTAACTTACATAGTAGCTACTACGTAATTACAATGGAGTTATGAGCAAGTGGAACAAGGCAGCAAGACTGGTCAGCGGGGTCCGGGATGGGCTCGCGCTGCTGGATGATGACGAGCGTCGCCGGGCAATTGAGGCGCTGCGTTCCATCGTGTACGAGGACATGTTCGGCACGGGTTCGCAGGAACTGCCAGCCGACGCCTGCGTGAGGTGCGGTTCCATCGGCATCGTCCGCGGGGGTATACAAAAGGCGGCAATCAGCGCTGATGCTGCAAAGATTGCAGCCGCACGTTCACGGCCAACATCGGCCGCGTGCTCGGCATGTCCAAACTGCCGGTGGAGACGTGGATGACGTACGTGGAGGCGTTCATCGACCAGTTGCCATAGCGGACCCACCGAACAGCGTGGAACCATCGGACGTCAGATCCGCAACGGCGTGTACCGGCTCACGCGCAGCATGTACGTGCGCATGCCCATGCCCGTGTGACGGACGATAGCATGTATCAATCGGATGGACTACGATGTAGCTACCAACCCGATTGGAGGACAATCCTATGAGCGTGCCGACTACCACCATGAGAATCGACCCAGAGTTGAAGGACGAGGCCAACAAGGTGCTTGGTGAACTCGGCCTGAGCCTGTCCGGAGCCGTGACCATCTTCCTCAAGGCCGTCGTACGCGAACAGGGACTGCCCATCGATATGAGCATCAAGCCGGGCAAAAACGATGGGAGCAATCGACCGTGATGACAAAACACGCCTGTTGTGATGTCATTCAGGCAAGGGACCCGCAGCAGGGTCTTTCATGCGGGGACGGCGAGGGGGACGGCCATGAATCAGCGGACGGACTTGACTGCAATGACCCATGAACACGCAACCATGGATGATCGGATTCGCCCCCGCCGGCTCCTGGCAGTGCTGATGGCAGCCGTCTTGGCCGTTACCGCCATGACGGGCTGCGCCGCCGGCGGTGGCGAATCCCCTCCCAGCTCCGCCACTACAAATCCTGGATACGCTCCCGAGGCGAAGCCGCCAACACAATCCACGAACGACATACAGCAGCGCACCGACCTCCATAACGAGCACGTATCCTCATGGAACCGATACGAAGTGGCCTCGGACCACTCGGTTCGCGTGTTCTTCTACATGGGCGACCCGCAGTGCCACGGCGTACGAGCGGCCGTCGACGAAGACGCCACCACGGTGCGAATCACCCTTTACGAGGGAACCCTACCCGACGCGCCAGCCGAATGCACCACTCTCGCGGCGAGCACATCCCTTCTCATCACTACACGAGAGCCCGTCGGAACACGCTCAGTCATCTCTGGCAACTGACGATACCGTCCGCTAAAAACTTCTCCTGCAACAGGTCAAAAACCATAGCATGGGTTCCATGCGTTCACGCAGTGGCGGACAACCTCATGTTAATAGGAATGCACACTTTGGCCTAACAGACCCTAATCGAATGGGCGAAGAGCCGATGCCGGGATTGCCCGGTCATCGACCAGTGTCTCAGGTACGCGCTGGATCACAACGAGATCTACGGCGTGTGGGGCGGGATGGCCGCCGCATGGGGGAGCAGCGGCGACCCGTTCGACTCGACGGCGTTCAGACGGACCGCGTGAGCGGGGGTCCGCGTCTTGCCGCCGTCATTGATGAGCTTCTCCATGCCGTCGACCGCCTTGGCGAGCATGAGCGCGTCGGTATGGGTGTAGATCATGTCGGTGGTGTCGATGTCGGCATGGCCGATGAGCTTCTTGCGCACAAGGTCGGGAACGCCGTTGCGGGCCATCATGGTGGCGGCGGTGTGGCGCATCGAATGGATGCTCGTGTAGGAGAGTTTCACCCGGTCGAGCGCCCGCGCCCATGCCTCGCGCGCCGTCTCGCGGATCAGAGGGTTGCCGCGCGATGATGTGAACACGAGCGCGTCCGGGCGCATGCCGCGGGTCCAGATGATGACGCGGACGACCGGGGCGACGACACGGACGATGATCAGAACGACTCGAGCGACGACGATTCCACTGACGATAACGACGACTGAAAAGTCGCATGAAAGACGTGAAGGCCGCCCCCGAACCACCGGTCCGGGAGCGGCCTTCACGTCATATCGGAATGACCGGCGTCGATCACTCTTTCACGGTGAACCCTTGCTGCTTGCCGTAGTCGACGAGCTTGGACTGCCATTTGGCGACCGCGTCATCCAATTTGCCACCGCCTTGGAACACGGGGCCGAACTCGTCGCCGAACGCGGTCATCGCGTACCCCCAGAACGGCGGGAATGCGAAGGATTCCTTGACGTCGAGCGCGGACTGGGCGAGCACCTTGTTGTACTCCTGCCCGCCGAAATACTTGGACAGCTCGTCGCTGCCTTTAAGAAAGTCCTCATCTTCGAGGCGCGCCTTGTTGGACGGGAAGCCGCCGGCATCCGTGTAGGCGGCGATACCCTCCTCGTCATGGGAGACGAACTCCAGCCACTTCCACGCCGCCTTCTTGTTCTTCGACGATGCGGCAAGCGCCAGCGTGGAACCGCCGTTCGACGAGTTGATCGTCTCCGCCCCCGGCCAGACGGGCGTGGGCGCGACCCTCCAGTCGCCCGCCGCGGCGGCGGAGCTGCCGGCCAGATTCGCGGGCATCCACGCGCCGGTGATGACGGCGGCGTTCGTGCCATCGGCGAAGCTGCGGAACCATTCGTCGGACCAGCTAGGGATGTTCGTGGCGATCAGCCCCTCGTCGATCATGTGCTGCCAATAGTCGTTGACCTTTTTGATCGTCTCGTCGTTCTTCAGACTGATGGTGAGGTTTTCGCCGTCCATGGCGAACGGCTTGGCGCCCGCCTGCGCCCAGAACGCGACGATGCTGTTCGAATCGTTCGTATCACCACCATAGGAGCTGATGTAGTAATTGTCGCCGAGCGCGTGGATCTTCTTCGCAGCCTCGTAGAACTCGTCCCACGTCTTCGGCGGTTCGCTGATGCCCGCCTTGTCGAACGTGGCCTTGTTGTAGAACATGGCCATGGGGCCGGAGTCCATGGGCACTCCATAGATGCCGTCACTCACGTTCACCGAACTCCACGGGCCGGACGTGTAGTCGTCCTTCCAACCGCTGATCGGATAGGATGACAGATTCTCCAACGCTCCTTGGTATCCGTAGACGATCTGGGGGAGCGTCGAATACTCGAACTGGACGACGTCAGGCATGCCCGATCCGGCCTCGAACGCGTTGGTGAACGACGAGGTCGTCTTCGGCGCCGTGCCCACGTTCGTGAGCTTGATCGTGATGTTCGGATACTTCTTCTCGAACTTCGCGACCAGCGGCTTCAACGCGGGCTCCCACGCCCACACGGTCACCGTGCCGCTCGCCTCGCCCTCCGTATCCGCCGCCTGCTGCCGGGATGTGCCGCACCCCGACAACGCGACCATCGCCGCCGCCGCCACGAGTGCGACGGTCCGTCCTCCTGTGTTCATGATGTGCTCCTTGCCTTCACTTCATCGTGATCCCGGTATCCCCGATAAGGGGATGCCGCGCCGTCCCGGTTGCGTCGTCGCGTCCGATACGGTTGTTTTCCGATTGTAGTCTTCACGGCTTGGAAAAACAGGATTTGTCGCTACGAATATTTCGCTGTTCGTCCTGTTCTGTGGCGGGTTTTTCCGGATGGGGAGAATGGGGTTGGGGTCAGTGGGTGAGTCCGAGTTGGGCGAACATGCGGGCGATGCCGTCGTCGTCGACGTGCGGGGCGGTCAGGTCGGCGACGTGGGTGAGTTGCGGGGTGGCGTTGCCCATGGCGATGCCGATGCCGGCCGTTTGGATCATCTCAAGGTCGTTCTCGGAGTCGCCGAAGGCGATCGTATCTTCGACCCGGATACCATAGTGGGCTGCGACAGTGGTCAGGCCGGTGCCTTTGTCGATGCCGGGGATCATGCCTTCCCCGTTGGCGGGCGCGTCGAGGCCCATGGATCCTTCGACGATGTGCAGCCGATCGCCGACGAGCCGGCGGATCTGGTCGAGGGTGATCGTGGAGTCGGGTGGGGCGTGGAACGTGCATTTCGATGCCGGCATGATCTCGCCCAAGGGTACGCCTGATCGTGTGGCTTCCTGTCGTGCGGCCGTGAGGGATCGCCATTGGTCGCCCCCGTATCCGGGGTCGATGTCGCGTCGGATGCGTTCGATCAGTCGCAGGTATCCGGGTGACGCCCACAGTCCCTGGGAGGATTGCCACATGTGGTTGATGCCGAGCCGGTCGAACATGTCGGCGACTTGGGTCACGGTCGTCTTGTCAAGGAGCCGGTCCTGGAGGAGTGTGCCGTTGATGTCGATCCTCGCGCCGGCCGAGGAGATGATCCCGTCGAACCCGATGTCGAGGATGTTCCGGCCGATCTGCGGCAGGGCGCGCCCTGTGTCGATGAACACGTGGCATCCGTTGGTTCGGGCCGTGCGGATCGCCTCCACGGCCGATGGTGGGATGTGTTTGCTGCTGTCGCACAGGGTGCCGTCGATGTCGAGGAACACCAGTCTGCCTGTCATGCCCGTGATGTCCTTTCCTATAGGAGGGGCCGCCGGTCCGTGTCATTTCGGATCGACGGCCCCCTTATGCCGTTGCTTACAGGTTTTCGAGGTGTTCGCCGTTGGTGGTGATGACCCTCTTGTACCAGTCGTAGCTGTCCTTGCGGATGCGCCGGCCGGTGCCTTGTCCCATGTCGTCGAGGTCGACGTACACGAACCCGTAGCGTTTGGTCATCTGCGACGTGGACGCGCTCACGAGGTCGATGGGCGCCCATGCGGTGTAGCCCATGAGTTCTACGCCCTCGTCGACGGCCTTGCGCATTTCCTCGAAGTGACGTCGGAAGTATTCCACGCGATACGGGTCGTGGACGTGCCCGTCCTCGGTGAGCGTGTCCTTGGCGCCGATGCCGTTCTCCACGATGAACAGGGGTTTGCGGTACCGGTCGTACAGTTCGATCAGGGAGATGCGCAAACCGACCGGGTCGACCTGCCAACCCCAGTCGCTGGTCTCCAGGTACGGGTTCTTCACGCCGAGAACGGTGTTGCCGGGCGTGCGTTCCGCGTTCGGGTCGACGGACTCGGTCATGCTCATGTAGTAGCTGAACGACAGGAAGTCGACCGTGCCCTCGCGTAGCAGTTGCTCGTCGCCGGCTTCCATGACCGGATACCAGCCGTTGCGTTTCAATTCCACGCTTTTCAGACGCGGGTACGCGCCGGTGAGCATCACGTCGGAGTAGAAGTGGTTGTCGAGGTTCTTGTGCTGGGTGGCGGCCACGTCCTCGGGCGCGCAGGTGCGCGGGTAGGTTTCGAGCTTGGTGAGCATGCACCCCATCTTCGCGCCGGGGACCATGTCGTGGAGGAGTTTGGTGACGATCGCGGAGGCGACGAACTGGTGGTGGAGCGCCTGATAGCAGCAGCGGGTCTCCTCCCCGTCGCACAGTTCGGGGATGATGCCGGCGGTGATGAACGGGTGGCGGATGATGCTGTCGACCTCGTTGAACGTGAGCCACAGTTTCACGTCGTCACCGAACTCCGTGAAGCAGGTGCGGGCGAAGCGGACGAACAGGTCGATGACCCGGCGGTCGGTCCACCCGTTGTAGTTGAGGGCCAGGTGGAGGGGCATCTCGTAGTGGTGGAGGGTGACGAGCGGTTCGATGCCGAGCTCGCGCATCGTGTGGAACAGGTCCTTGTAGTAGGCGATGCCGGCCGGATTGGGTTCGGTCTCCTCGCCGGTGGGGTAGAGGCGGGTCCATGCGATGGACGTGCGGAACGTCTTGAACCCCATGTCGGCCATGAGCTTCAGATCATCCTTGTACGTGTGGTAGAAGTCGATGCCTCGACGTTTCGGATAGTACGTGTCATCCTTGTCGGCCATGGCGGCTTTGATACCGTCGAGGCTGACGTGCACGTTCCGCTTGTAGTCCTTGACGTCCACGTTCGGCTTGTAGGTGGCGACGTCGTCGACGGACATGCCCTTGCCGTCCTCGTTCCATGCGCCTTCGAGCTGGTTGGCGGCGACGGCGCCGCCCCAGAGGAACCCTTCGGGGAATCCCATGATCAATGTCCTTTCACGATAAATGATGTGTAGTGGGGGCCGCAGGGGGAGTGGCCCCTGCGGCCCGATGCGGTGGATGGTTACTTGGTGATGACGGTGTAGAGGGCGTCGCCGGTCTTGACGGGGCCTTCGTGCGTGCCGGTGACGGCGTAGCGTCCGCCGTTGGCGACGACGATCGGCGTGGTCAGGTCGTAGCCGGCCTTCGTGATCGCGTCCCTGTCGAACGTGAGCAGGAGGTCGCCCGCGTTGACCCGGTCGCCTACCTTGACGTTCGTGGTGAAGTGCGCGCCCTGCAGTTTGACGGTGTCGAGGCCGACATGCATGAGGATCTCGGCGCCGTTGTCCAGGGCGAGGCCGATCGCATGCCGGCTGTCCGGCACCATGCACACGGTGCCTGCGGCCGGGGCGCGCAGTTCGCCCGTGATGGGCGTGACCGCGAGGCCGTCGCCGAGGACCTTGCCGGCGAACACGTCGTCCGCGACCTTGTCGAGCGGGATGACGGTGCCGTCCATCGGGCTGGCGAGCTGCACGTCCACCACATCGGAGGCCGGCATGACCGTGGCCGTGGGCGCAGGGGTCGAAGCGGCAGAGGGGGCGCCGGCGGACACGGTGGCGGCGACGGACGTCTTGGCGGGATCCTTGAACAGGATGAGCGTGATGAGGAACGAGGCGAGGATGGCGACGGCGAAGCCGATGAACGCGTACGTGAGGTTGTTGGTGAGCTTGCCGTTCGGGTCGATGAACATCGGCATGCTCGCGAGGCCCGGGCCGACGGCGGTGAACGCCTGAACGCCGAGTAGGCCGATCGTGAGGCCGGCGATGCCGGAGCCTGCGACCACGCCGGTCATGGCGCGCTTGTGCTGCAGGGTCACGCCGTACAGGGCGGGTTCGGTGATGCCGAACAGGGCGCTGATCGCGGCGGACAGTGCGGTGGCCTTGAGGTTCTGGTCCTTGGTGCGCAGGAACACGGCGAAGCAGGCGCCGGATTCGGAGATGTTGTGGGCCAGGGAGGCGGGCATGTACAGCAGTTCGCTGCCGGCCTGGGCGAGGGCGGCGAGGGCGTACGGGATGAACGCCTTGTGCATGCCGATGGCGATGCAGAACGGCAGGACCATGGCCAGGAGCGCGACGGCGATGAACCCGAGCTTGCTGTACACGGCGAGGATGAACGCGGTCAGCAGGGTGCCGGCGTTGTAGCCGAGCGGGCCGAGCAGGAGCAGGGTGACGGGCACGACGATCACGAAGCACATCATCGGCACGAAGAATATGCGGATCGCCTTCGGCGTGTACTTGTTGAACAGGCGTTCCACGAAGTACAGGAACAGCACGGACAGCAGGGCGGGGAACACCTGGTACGCGTACGTGATGTTCTGCAACGTGAAGCCGAACAGCTTGGTGCCGCCTTCGGCGCTCAACGCGGCCGTGATGTTCGGGATCATGAGCGCGCTGACCGCGGAGATGGCGACGAGCTGGTTGATCTTGAGGCGCTTGGCCGCGGTCGCCGCCACAAGGAGCGGCAGGAAGTACAGGGGCGCGTCGCCGATCGCGAGGAAGATCGTGTACACGGAGCTCTTGGAGTCCATCCAGCCGAGCATGGAGAACAGGGAGAGCAGCGCCTTGAGCACGCCGCCGCCGGCGATGGCCGGGACGAGCGGCTGGAACACGGCGATGAAGAAGTCGAGCGCGGCCCTGCCCGCACGCTTCATGTTGAAACGGCCGGGCTTCGCGTCCGCGGGGGCGGCGGCCGCGTCGGACGGGGAGTCCGATCCGATGCCGGGCATTTTCATGATCTCGTCGTACACTTCGACGACGTCGTTGCCGATGATGACCTGGAACTGGCCTCCCATGGCCACGCCCAGCACGCCGGGCACTTGTTTGAGGGCCTCCGGGTCGGCCTTGGACTGGTCTTTCAGGGTGAAGCGCAGTCGGGTGGAGCAGTGTTCGAGCTGCTGCACGTTGCCTGTGCCGCCGACCAGTTCGACGACGGCCGACGCTGTCTTACGGTAATCCATGACGAACTCCTTTATTCGTGGAATGGTGGTGTGGTCTGCTTGTCTGTCGGTTGCCCCGCTCCCGGTTCGGGCATGGCTTGCGCCGGCCCATGCGGTCGGACCGCGTGGGAACAGGGTGTGTGTGGTTGATTCCTTATGCCGGTTGGGCGGTGGGGGAGTCGAACGCGTTGGGGCGGACGTCGCGCACCACGTTGGCGATGTGGTAGGCGAGGTAGCCTTTCTCGGCGTCGGTGACCTTGGCCTTGTAGTTCATTTCGATGAACAGGGCGATCTTCGACGCGCAGTCCGCGGCCTGCGGGTACTCCGTCAGGGAGAGCCGGTACAGCATGGTGTCCGCGTTCTCCTGGGATTCGCGCTTGTCGAGCACGCGTTTGACGAAGAACTGCAGGTGGCGCATGAACCGCTCGTAGTGCAGTGACGTCTCGTCGAACTCGATCGAGAAACGCACGCGGATGATCTCGAGGATCGTGGCGATGAGCCTCGGGGCGCGCATGGTCACGTCGAAGTCGTGGTTCATGGACGCGTTGACGATGTGCAACGCGATGGACCCGACCTCGCTGTCCGAGATGCGCACGTCCATGTGCCGTTCGATGATCGCCCTCGCCTTCGAAGCCAGGGCGTACTCCCGCCGGTAGATCTGCTTGATTTCCATGAGGAACGGGTTCTGCAGGACAAGGCCGCGCTTCTCGCGCTCCAACGACAGGCAGATATGGTCCATCAGCGTGATGTAGATGTTCTCGCTGAGTTCCAGATCGGACTCCCGTCGGATCATGGCGACGATCTCCTCGGTGATGGTGAAGTAGACGTCCGGGACCGTGTCGAGCAGTTCCTCGACCCGGTTGAGCACCGTCTTGTCCTCGGGCAGGAAACGCTTCTCCACCTTGGACTCGTCCAGTTCGTCACCGTTGCGTCGGTTGAAGCAGATGCCCTTGCCGGTGACGACCATCTCCTGACCGTCCTCGGACAGCACCACCGCGACGTTGTTATTGCAGACCCTGAGAATCCTCATCGGGCGACCTCCTCTCCACCAAGAGGGGAGACACGGACGACCGCACATGGCATACCGGGAGACACAGGGTTGATGTTCGGCATGATTCACCTCCTCGTCAAAAAGACTTCGTTATCTTTCTGTTCAAGAAGCCAGATCACGCCCACTGAAGGTAACAATTCTCAGCAACTTCGAAAGTGAATATAGCATGAACGCCGATATCGGGCAATCCCGGCGTGTCCACATGGGAAGGGCGGCATACTGGCCGTTTTAGTGCGGGTCGTCGTCCGGGAACCACAGGTTGAACGGGTCGGCGGGGTCGGGCCATCACACGTGGTCGTGCGTGCACGCCCACCCGTCCATACGCCCGTCGGGATCGTGGTGCATGGTCAGGGCGTCCGCAGTCGGCGCACCGCCATGCGTGGACGGGCAATGGCGGGGACGGGGCGCGCTTGGGATGGTGTCGCGTGACGCCGGTCGGTCGTGTGGTCGGGTTGACGTCGCCGTTCGTGAACGTCATGCAGATCCAGTTGTTGACGGCGGCCATGCGGGCGGTCAGGAACGCGTCATGTTCCCTTGAACGACCGGTTGGACACGTCCAATGCGATGAAGTCAAGGTCGGTCAACGGTTCTCCTTGTCGTCGGTGAAGTCGCCGAGGCCGCGCCCGTTCACCTCGTCGGGGAGCGGCTCGTCGCCCTGCGTGTGCAGGAACATGGCGCGCCCGTCGCGGCGGCGCACGCCGATGTAGGTGACGTCGAACCCGGCGCCGGGGTAGAGGGTGTCGAGCGCGTCATGCAGTTCGCGTCGCGCCCGGTATCTGCCGTTCGCCGTCCTGGACAGTCCTCCCGATCCCTTGTCGCGTCTCGTCGATTCGTTCCGTCGCGCCATTCGCGTTCCTTTCGCCGTGTGTCCCCGGGGTGTTTCCACGACCCCTTATGCGTCCAACGTCGTGTGACTATCGTGTGATTATCCGAGCCGAAAATAGCCGTTCTCAGCCAAAAATAGCCAACACGCCCATAATGGCGATACGAGGCGGAACCCTCGGAAACATTGACGTTCCAAGGGATGCGGGGGATTCGCCCAAATCCTTTCTGACATAACGTACATTATCGGCTAACTTGGTATAGGGTGAAATACAAGCTCTGTCATGGTTATTGCGCGTGCGTTATGTGCGGACCGTCGCATCGATTGCGCTGGGTATGCCACGTCGTCTTCCGTCTACCCCGGTATCACCGGTGCCGGGTCGATCATATCCGCCACGGCGAGGAATCCGATGAACGCAACCGGCAATGCGACTATCGCCAATATCCACTCGGCGAGCACACGCGCTATCCCGACGATCATGCGCCGACGCAATTCGGCTGGGTCAGCCGGTGCGTCATCCAGAAACGACATGAAGAATGAGATGATCCAGCAAAGCAGACCAAGCGCATAGCATATGAACGCCATGACTACGGCCGTCTGCCCCAGCTGTGCCACCATGTCGAAGAACGGCGGAATCCAGAACGCCGCGACCGGCGCAATCAGCGCGAAACCGGCGATGCGAAGACCGCGGACGATGAGAGACTTGCTGATGTGCGGCATCTTTAAGAAACGATACGGTTCACGCGTTCACGATCTCCGCACCGAACGGCCAGAGGGCGAGCTTGGCCATCTTGAACGATTGGATACCGAACGGGATGCCGACGATCGTCACGCAGTTGAGTAGTCCGGCGACCACATACCCGATCGCCATCCAGATTCCAACGAGCACGACCCAGATGATGTTCGCGAACGTCGATCCCGCTCCCCCGCCGTATCGCACGGTCTTGCCGAACGGCGTCAGGGTCAGTCCCGCCATCTTGAACGCCTGCAGCCCGAGCGGAATGCCGACGATCGTGACGCACAGCACGAACCCGATGACCGCCCAGCCGATGGCGATCTCGATGCCGCCGAGCACGATCCACAGAATATTGCCGATCAGTCGCATACGTGCACTCCCCCTGCCGTCACCGGTTCGCCCATGCGGCGGTCCAGTCCTCGGCGTCCGATAGACGGTCGAAGCTCTGATGCAGGATCCCATCCACACCGAACGGCTGGACCGGCATGTCAGCCGGGATCAGCCGGCGCGGCACCTTGACCGACGCGTCATACGGCAGGTTCGGCGAAAGCTTGGCGATACGTGCGGTCACACCATTCCTCGCTCCCGTCAGATGTGCGGCGAACGTGAACGGATGGGACTTGTCGATGATGAAATTCAACATGATGAAACCCCTTTCAAGAACAGGGTATGAAAGTCAAACGTAAACGGCGGGCATTCCGGGTGTCCCGTGGAAAAACAGAAAGCATTGTAGAAGTAGGAAGCGCCACGGACCCGTGCATATTCATGGAATCACCCGCGTAAGCGGAACACATTGTATATATGTCTTGCTTTTACCATAATCCAAGCCGGGGACGGCCGGAACGGACCTGAACACGAACAGGACGCATGCAATACGTACGCATACGCCGGCCGTCCACCTGTTCGGATTGCCGCGCCACCCGACTTGCAGCTATAGCAAAGCGATCGTCGACAATTCGACGCCGATCGCCAGCAGCGGAGCGCCAGCCCCTATCTTCAGCATCGGACCGACGTATGACGGTCGATCGACATCCAATCGCGCCGTATGCGGACGGGACGGGTCGCACACGACGGTGACGGTCTGGCCGGGGCGGAACCTCACGGTCTGGTCCCACCCCTTCGAAACGATCGTATATGGCACGCCTCGGATCAGATACCGGACCACGAGATTCCATGTGCCGTCACGCGTATTGCGTAGACGACGGACGATCACGCCGGTCATGGCCAGTCGGCATCCCGACCGCAGCCGACGCACACGGGCAAGACCGATGACACCGGCTGCAACGGGCATGGTGCCGATGAGCATGAGAACCACGCCCAAGGCGAACATCGGATCTCACGCACTGGCGGCGGCAAGCGCCGCACCGGCCACCAGACAGACTGCGCCCGCAGCCGTCAGAGTACGCGCCATGGACCCGATGTGTCGGTCGGCAGGCAGGTAGGCGACATCCGGATGAGTGGGATCATATGCCACGTCGGTACGCTCGTCCAGATGCATGTCAGGCAACCCGGCCGTGGCCGCGGCCAGCACCGTGCGTTCACGACCGTCGGCGTCATATCGGATTTCCGGCGTCAACGTGAGATTCCAGTCATTCTCATGCTCGACGAAGCGAATGACCGTGCCGCGCGTACGGGCGGTGCAACGGGAATGCAGCATGCGGATACGCTGCAGGACGACAAGTGCGATGAGTAGGACAATAAGACCGGCTGCGAACAGCACGCCACCGACGATGGCCGACGACGAACCGAACATGGCGAATCACTCCTTTGTGGGCTTTCATGGCTTATTCTTCCACATGATCTTGACTATGATCCTTCGGAAGATCAGCGCTCGACGTGATGCATCATGCGTGATGCATCACGCGTGACGTACGCCACAGTCGATTCGGGTGCGCGGAATGGGCGGATATGGGATGATTTAAGGGACGACGGCCGTGGTGGGAGCCGTCATACGGCACGATCGATAAAGGAATCGACCATGACCAATTCAATCAAACGTAAGTTCACCATTCTCGTCGGAACGACCGCGGCATTGCTGCTGGTGCTGGGCGTATCCGCATGCGGGACGACGTCCTCGCCCCAACCGGCGTCCGGAGGCACGCAGAACGAACAATCCACGTCGAACGGCGACGATCAGAATGACGTCGGCGATGAGTCGAATGACGATGCAGACGACGCCGACGATGCGTCGGACGATACGGGAGACGACACCAACGACGGTTCCGACGATCGGGATGATGACCAGGACGACGGCGATGACTCAGATGATTCGTCGGACGACGATGCCAACGATGATAGCGACGACGATCAGAATGACACCGACGACGATACCGACGACGGTGACGATGCGGATGACGACAACTGACCTTTCATAGGCGCCGGCCGTCCCCCGCGATCGATCTCGATCCGACGAGACACAGTAGGTACATGGCCCGTCGGATCAAGATCGATCAGGCCGCGATGGTCTGACGCAGTGATCCGGTGAGCCGATCCGCCCAAGCGCAAGCCTCGTGCAATCCGGCGAAGGAGCCGTGCACGATGACGCGTTTCTTGTCCACAGTGGACTCGTCGCGTGTGACCATCTCCGGCAGCTCATAGAACCCCGGGATTACCACCGTCACGTCATAGGCGAGACTGGGTGCCAGGCGGGTGATCTTCGCGGTGACCCCGGCGGGGCCGCCGATCATCGTCGCCGCATAATCAAGATTCGTATGCTGTTTGACGAACATAGTGTGAACGGTAACAACCCATTGTTACGTAGCGGCCGACACATATCCATAATGTCGTCCATATCACATGACATGTCCACATTGCGCACATCCACAGCGCATACGACGGATCAGGAGCTGACGGCACCCGCGCAGTACCAGTACGATTCGACGCGATTCCGCGTAGACTGGAACCGTACCGGATACTTCGGGAAGGGAACCGGCATGGACACAAACAATGATGTGACGACGATGACCTCGTCCAGCTCGCCCAGATCGACAGCATCGAATTCTCGATGATGTTCGGCGACAACGGTATCGGCCACATCCTCATTCCCCGCGACGCGTTGCGCGCCTGGGACCTGTCCCGCGCCGTCTATCAGTGGGACTGCTACTGAATCCTGCTGTCGAGGCTGCCGACACACACCACAGACAATATTTCT
>NZ_JFAL01000009.1:0-22097 GCF_006454495.1 Bifidobacterium sp. UTCIF-38
TCGGGGCAGCGGAACCGCGAGCCCGCCTCGAAACCGATCCCGATGTGCAACTCCTGCCTGCCGTCGTCGGTGTCCCGGAAATCCACGGACTCGACCCTCCAAGGCTCCCGCAGCTGGAGCGCGGCCGTGAACAAACGCGAGGTATCCATGCCTCCAACCTACCCGACAGACATCACACCGCACACCATCACCCACCACAAACAGCGAAAGGCCTGAAATTTCGATCATGTGGAACCGCAGCGGCATCGAAGTCACCACGTCCAACGAAGTGTCCCAAGAGCGGCTTCCAAAGCACGGGCACGGACTGCAACACTACCGTGAGAAGATCGAACGCATCGGCGGTACCTTCACCACAGGGAGCATGGACGATGGCGCGTGGTTCTCGTTCGTGCTCGTCCCACCGAAACGCGGCGGTCGGGACCGCCGGCACTGAAGCCGTCGGATACCCGACCGACTGGTCACCGTTCAGGTCACGCGCCGAGCTTGGCGAGCAGCAGCGCCTCGGTGACGACGTTGTTCTTGAGACCCGACAGGGAGATCGACTCGTTGGGACTGTGCGCGTTGGCCTTCGGATCCTCCGGGCCGGTGACGAGCACCTGCGCGGACGGGAAGAGACGCTGCAGTTCGGGGATGAACGGGATCGAACCGCCCTCGCCCTTGTTGATCGGGGCGACACCGAACGCCTCCTCCATCGCCTCGAGCGCGTCCCTGGTGGCCACGGCGTTCGGGTCCATGGCCCAGCCCATGCCGTTTTCAAGCCTGGCCACCTCGACCTGAGCGCCGAACGGCGGGTTGTTCTCGAGGAACGTGGCGAGTGCGTCCTGCGCCTGTTCGGGGCGCTGGTTCGGCGCGGTGCGCAGGGACAGACGGAATCGGGTCTCGGGGGCAATCACGTTGAACGAGCCGTCGACCGGATGGGCGTCGAAGCCGATGACCGTCAGGCTCGGCTTGGTCCACAGGCGTGAGGCGAGCGATCCGGAGCCGGCGAGCGTGTAGGAGTCGAGGATGCCGGCGTCCTCGCGCACGGTGGCCTCGTCGAGGTCGCGCTGCAGGCCGCCGATCGGCTCCTCGGCGGCGATGCCCGGCACCGCGAGGTCCCCGTTGTCGTCGTACAGGGAGGCGATGAGCATCGCGGCGAGCGTGTTGGAGTCGAGAATCGGGCCGCCGTACTGGCCGGAGTGGACCGGGTGCTTCAGGGCGCGCACGGTCACGTCGACGCAGGTGTTGCCACGCAGCGAGGTGGTCAGGGACGGGATGTCGGCGGACCAGTTGCCGGAGTCGGCCACGATGATCACGTCGGAGGCGAACTCGTCACGGTGGGCCTCGATGAACGGGATGAAGCTCGGCGAGCCCATCTCCTCCTCGCCTTCGATGAAGATCTTCACATTGACCTTGAGGTCGTCGCCGAGGGCCTTGAGCGCGCCGGAGTGGATGGCGATGCCGCCGCCGTCGTCCGCCGAGCCGCGGCCGTAGAGACGGCCGTCGACCTCGGTGCCGACGAACGGGTCGGTGTCCCAAGCGGCCGGATCCGGCACGGGCTGCACGTCGTGGTGGGCGTAGAGCAGGACGGTCGGGGCGTCGGGGTCGACGATGCGCGAGCCGATGACCTCCCACGCGCCCGGCGTGCCGTCCGGGTTGGCGGACTGGACGACCTTCGCGTCGACGCCGACCTCGCGCATCTGCTCGGCGACGAATTCGGCCGAGCGCTTCATATGCTCGCCGGTGATGCCCTTGGCGGACACCGAGGCGAGGGCGATCTTGCGGCTGAGCACGTCGACGATGCGGTTCCAGTCCGCCTCCACGCGGGAGCGGATCTCGTCTGCGCTGATCTGTGCCATCAGTGGACTCCTTCTACTACTACCTATCTGTCTGCGGTTGTCCGCATGGCCCGGCCCCAAATGGCCTCAAATGGCCTTCACCGGCGGAATACCGCCGTTCGCACGCCTTCGACGCGCGTCTAGACGTCACCGTAACCTGCAAGCATGACATGGAATCCGTTCAAGAAGAAGGAAGACGCGCAGGAGTCCGTCGAGGCGACTCCGGCGAGGACCGAGTCGGTCAGGGGCGAGAAGAAGAACCGTCCCACCCCGAAGATGAAGCAGGCGCAGGCCGCCGGCATCCGACCGCTGGTGCCGACCGACCGCAAGGCCGCGGGCAAGGCCGCCAGGGAGCGTCTGCGCGAGCGTGAGAACGCCGAGTACGAGGCGATGCAGAAGGGCGATATCAACCACATGCCCAAGGCCGAGCGTCTGCCCTACCGCGTCTACATCCGCGACTACGTCGACGCCCGCTTCAACATCGGCGAGTTCTTCATCCCGGTCGCCATCGTGATCCTGATCGGCTCGATGATCATCAGCACCGTGTGGCAGAGCCCGCTCGCCTCGATGATCATGATGATCCTCATGTACGTCTACCTGTTCGCCGTGATCATCGACGTGTGGATCATGTGGCGAGGTCTCAAGAAGAAGCTCATCGAGAAGTTCGGCGAGCGTTCCGTCGCCAGGGGCAGCCGTTCCGGCTCCTACGCGTGGAGCCGTGCGATCCAGGTGCGCCGCTGGCGTCTGCCGAAGCCGCGCTATGACAAGCGCGGTCATTGGCCGGAGTGATCTCGTACGACACCATCCTTTGGAGGCCCCGATCGGGGCCTCCTTTTTTTGTTCCACGCGGCTACGATGGATGGCATGAGTGAATCATCCGACATGGAAGCATTCGACATCGTCATCATCGGCGCGGGTCCGGGAGGCTACTCGACCGCACTGCGCGCCGCCGAACTGGGCAGGCGCGTCGCGCTCATCGAACGCGACGCCACCATGGGCGGCACCTGTCTCAACCGCGGCTGCATCCCCTCGAAGGCCCTCATCACCGCGACGCACACGATCGACACCGTGCACCGCGCGGCCGAACTCGGCGTCCAGGCGCACGTGGACGGCATCGACTACGGCACGCTGCGCGACTATCGCGTCCATATCGTCGAGACGATGACGCAGGGCCTGTCGGCGCTGCTCGCCCATCGCGGCGTGACGGTCTTCCGCGCGTCGGGATCGCTGGAACCGGCATCGGACGGCGCGGGGGCGACGACGCGTACGGTCCGTCTCGTCGCCGCCCCCGGTCAGACGGACGTCCTGCGATCCGACGAGGCGGACGAGCCGAAACCACAGGGCGCATCGCTGGAGCTGCACGCCACGGACGTGGTGCTTGCGCTCGGCGCATCCCCGCGGCCGCTGCCGGGCAATCCGTTCGCCGGAGCGCTGATCGACTCGACCAAGGCGCTGGAGCTCGACGAGTTCCCCGCCTCCGCGGTGATCGTCGGCGCGGGTGCGGTCGCGGTCGAATTCGCGTCGATGTGGAACGCCGCCGGGGTGGACGTGACCATGCTCATCCGCCGCGATCGCGTGCTCTCGCACTGGGACAGGCGCACCGGCGTGACGCTCACGCGCGAGCTGGTCCGTCAGGGCGTGAAGGTCGTCAGGAACACGGCCGTCAAGCACGTGGACACGGGCGCGAACCTCGGGGCGACCGTTCACTACATGCAGGGCGGTTCGTCCGGCGCGAACGGTGCGACCGGCGCGAACGGCACGGAGCACACCGTCGAGGCGGAGATGGTCCTCGCCGCGATCGGACGCGACCCGAACACCGACGCCGACTGGCTGGAGGCGGCCGGCGTGCGGCGCGACGCCGACGGCTACGTCACGTGCGATCCGCTCGGACGCACATCGGCGGAACACGTGTGGGCGGTCGGCGACATCGTGGCGGGGCACGCGCTCGCGCACCGCGCCTTCGAGCAGGGCATCACCGTCGCCGAGGCGATCGCGGGCCTCAACCCGAAGCCGGTCGACGAGGCGAGCGTGCCGCAGGTCGTCTTCTCGCATCCCGAGGCCGCGTGCGTGGGGCTCACCGGACGCGAGGCGATCGACGATCCGCGCTTCAACAACGTCAAAGAGACCATCTATCCGATGATGGGCAACTCGCGCATGCTCATGAGCGGCGTGGGCGGTTCGATGACCGTCGTCAGCGGCGAACGCGCCGACTCGGATCATCCGGACACTCCCGAGGTGCTCGGCGTGCACATCGTCTCCCCCGTCGCCTCCGACGTGATCGCCGAGGCCGAGCAGCTGGTCGGCAACCACGTGGCGCTCAGCGACGCGGCACGGCTCATCCACCCGCATCCCACGTTCGGCGAGACGCTCGGCGAGGCGCTGCTCAAGGCGGACGGCCGTCCCCTGCACACGCGCTGAACCCGCCGCAGGCACGCGCGGTCACAGCTGCTGGTAGAGTGTAGGGCCAGTATGCGTACATTCCGATGCAAGTGAGGGAGCATGGCCGACAAGGACGAGAAGAAGACCAAGAAGCAGAGCACGATCAAGCAGATCATCCAGATCTACAAGTACACCGTCAAGGACGACAAGCAGCTGCCGTGGCTGCTGGCCGGCGCCATCCTCGCCCCGATCGTCGTGGCCGTGATCATCGGACTGATCTTCCAGTGGAACTGGCTCAACTGGATCTTCATCATCATCGCCGCCATCATGCTTGGCCTGCTCTTCGGCACGATGACGCTCACCAACCGCGCCGACAAGGTCGGCTACAGGCAGCTCGAAGGCCGTCCGGGCGCCGCGATCGGCGTGCTGAGCAACATGAACAAGGCCGGATTCAACTTCCCCGAACAGCCCGTGTGGGTCGATCCGCGCACCAAGGACGCGATCTGGCGCGGCACCGGCTACAACGGCATCTACCTGCTCGGTGAGGGCGACTACGGCCGCGTCAACCGTCAGATGGACCGTGAGGAGCGTGCCATCAAGGGTGTGACCGCCGGCTCGCAGATCCCCGTCTACCGCATCCTCGTGGGCAACGGACCGAAGCAGACCAAGCTGAGCGACCTGCGCAAGACCGTGACCCGTCAGAAGAGCTATGTGCCGATCCAGCACAAGAGCAAGCTGATGGACAAGATCCACCCGCGCCGTCGCTTCATGCTCACCAAGGAGGAGCTCGCCATCCTCAACGACCGTCTGCGCACGCTGCAGATGAAGAGCGGCTACGGCATCCCGAAGGGCGTGGATCCGAACCGCGTGCAGAAGGTCAGCCGTCGCGCGATGCGCGGCAAGTGATCGACTTGGCTGTTACCAGAACGATGGGCCCGGCGGCAAACACCGCCGGGCCCATCGTCGTATCCGCCCATGCGTCCCCGTCCGTCCCCATTCCGTCCATAGGACGGACGCGCACGCGTATGCGCCGATCCGCTCCCGAAAAGGTGCGATCGGACGCAAAGCAAGTCATCGCAACGGAAATCGCACGCATAGACGCTCCTCGTTACCGTTCACGAAACATTCTCGTAACCGAAGTTTCGAGCGGGCGAAACGCTTGTTCCTATGCTTAACCCTTGTAAGTTGTCAATCAACAAAACGTTCTCACCAAAGGAGCGATCGTGGCAGAGAATAAGATCTTCGCCCATACGCCGGAAGAAGTCGAGGCCCTCATCAACAAGGAAGGCATCGAGTACGTCTCCGTTCGTTTCACCGACCTCATCGGCGTTCAGCAGCACTTCACCGTGCCGGTCAGCGAGTTCCTGGACAACGCGTTCACCGACGGCATGCCGTTCGATGGTTCCTCCGTGCAGGGCTTCCAGGCCATCAACGAGTCCGACATGAAGCTGGTCCCGGACGTGACCACCGCCTTCGTCGACCCGTTCCGCAAGCACAAGACCCTCGACGTGGCCTTCTCCATCGTCGACCCGCTGACCGACGAGCCGTACTCCCGTGATCCTCGTCAGGTCGCCGGCAAGGCCGAGGCCTACCTGAAGTCCACCGGCGTGGCCGACACCGCGTCCTTCGCGCCTGAGGCCGAGTTCTTCATCTTCGACAAGGTCCGCTACGAGAACTCCATGCAGCGCTCCTTCTACGAGGTCGACTCCATCGAGGCCCCGTGGAACTCCGGCGTCGACACCGAAGAGGACGGCACCCCGAACATCGGCTTCAAGAACCGCATCAAGCGCGGCTACTTCCCGGTTCCGCCGATCGACCACAACCAGGACCTGCGCGACGACATGGTCGCCAACCTGCAGAAGGTCGGTCTGCAGCTCGAGCGCTCCCACCACGAGGTGGCCGGCGCCGGTCAGCAGGAGATCAACTACCGCTTCAACACCCTGCAGCACGCTGGCGATGACCTGATGAAGTACAAGTACATCGTCCACGAGACCGCCGCTCTGGCCGGCAAGTCCGTGACCTTCATGCCCAAGCCGATCGCCGGCGACAACGGCACCGGCATGCACTGCCACCAGTCCCTGTGGAAGGACGGCAAGCCGCTGTTCTACGATGAGCAGGGCTACGGCGGCCTGTCCGACATCGCCCGCTGGTACATCGGCGGTCTGATCAAGCACTCCTCCGCGGTCGTGGCGTTCACGAACCCGTCGCTGAACTCCTTCCACCGTCTGGTCCCGGGCTTCGAGGCCCCGGTTTCGCTGGTCTACTCGGCCCGCAACCGCTCCGCCGCCATCCGCATCCCGCTGGCCGGCACCTCCCCCGCCTCCAAGCGCATCGAGTTCCGTGCCCCGGATCCGTCCTGCAACCCGTTCCTGGCCTTCTCCGCCCAGATGATGGCCGGCCTCGACGGCATCCTGAACCACATCGAGCCGCCGGCACCGGTCGACAAGGATCTCTACGAGCTGCCGCCGGAAGAGCACGCCAGCATCAAGCAGGTGCCGAGCTCCCTCGGCGAGGCGCTGGACGCCCTTGAGGAGGACAACGACTTCCTCACCGCCGGCAACGTCTTCACCCCGGATCTGATCGAGACCTGGATCGACCTCAAGCGCGACGAGATCGATCAGGCCCGTCTGGCCCCGACCCCGCTCGAGTACGAGCTGTACTACCACATCTGATAGTCGCATGACTCGCGTCTGAAGCGCAATGGAAACGCCCTGACCACACTGCTGGTCAGGGCGTTTTCGTATGCACGCATGCGCACTACAATGACGTTCCGGATGCCCGAGGGTTTTACGGGCGAACACATGCACATCTGGGAGATGGGAATCATGTCGCAGGATACTGCGGACGGCAGCATATCAGTCATCAGGCCGGATCGGCACGGCCAGGCCAGTCCCAAGGCCAAGACCGGAGCCGCGGTCAAGGCCGCGCTGGCCGCGAACGTCGGCGTCGCCATCGCGAAGTTCGCGGCCGCGGCGTTCACCGGATCATCATCCATGTTCTCCGAATCCGTGCACTCGGTCGCCGACTGCGCGAACGAGCTCGTGCTCATGGTCGGAGACAAGGCGTCCGACCACAAGACCGACGGCGATCACCCGTTCGGTCTGCACCGCGTCAAGTATCTTGCGAGCTTCATCGTCGCGACGCTGCTGTTCTTCGTCGGCGGCGTGTTCGCCGTCTCGCAGGCGGCGGGCAAGCTCACCGGACTGATCGAGGGCACGCTCCCCCGTCAGGCCAACTCGCTCGAGCTCGTCGCCGCGCTCGTCGTGGTCGGTGTCTCCGCCTGCCTCGAAGGCTACGGCCTGCACACGTCCGTGCACGAGGCGCGTGGCCGCATGAAGCGCGTCAAGGTGGAGAGCACGTCGCTGGTCCGGTTCTGGCGTCGCACGAAATCGGCCGAACTCGCCTCCGTGATGATGGAGGACACGCTCGCCCTGATAGGCCTGGCCTTCGCAGGGCTCGGCATCGGCCTGTCCATCGCCACCGGCGACGAACTCTACGACGCGATCGGCGGCCTGATGGTCGGCCTCGTGCTGGTCTGCGGGTCGGCGGCCCTCGCGTTCAAGTCCGGCTCGCTGCTGATCGGCGAGGACATCGATCCCCGCACACGCGAGATGCTCGTCGAGGCGATCGAATCCACCCCCGGCGTCGACCGACTCATCAACATGCAGGCCATCCACATGGACGAGGATGCAGTGCTGCTGTGCATGAAGGTCGAGACCTCAAAGCTCGACCGCGATTATGACGTGCAGACCGTCGACAAGATCGAGTCGAGCATCCGCGGCCGGATGCCGTGGTACGAATGGGAGATCTATGTCGAGCCGGACATCTGGAGGAGTGAGAAGTAAGCCAGCTCGCTTGCAGCGAATCGTTCTCAATAAGGAACGTGTGAGACAACCGCACGGGAACGCACAATCGCACATCACCCCTTAGCGGCGGAATACCGACGATTCCAGGCAATCGGATGTGCAATTGACAGCCCGTCAACCCTCACACTTTCGTTATTGAAAACGGTTCGCTGCGCGATCATCCACCGTGTTATGCACCATATGCACATGGGAAGGTGAGCGGCGGAGAACATCCCGTATGGTCGGGGGCATGGTCTCATTCATGCAAAGCAACATCGTGGCGAACAGGAAGATGGAGCGGGACCGATGCAATGCGGCGGCCCGACGCACGAGTGCACCGTTGCACGTCGGGTATCTCAACGCGGTGCGGTATTGGGGTGCGCCGATTCCGGGTGACTGTGATCTCAGGGATGACACCGTGCATGTCTCGGTTCCGGAATCGCCCATGCGCAAGCGGGTCGCGGGAGTCACGTTCCATGTGTTTCGCGGAATGGAATCCTATCGCAAACAGGACTATGAGCGGTTCTGGGTGGCGTCGCCGGCGATGACCTGGGCGCAGATGGCGGGCCATTGCGGCGTGGAGGACCTTGCGGCGATCGGCTCGGCGATGCTCAGCCGTGATACGCGGCGCAAGGTAGCCACCCTCGCGGAGCTTCGGGAATACGTCGAGAACAGTCCCCGATTCCGAGGACGGAAGAACTGTCTCGCCGCATTGCCATATATCACCGAGAACACCGACTCGCCTCCGGAGACGCAGCTGTTCAAGGCGTTGAAGGATGCCGGCTTGGGGAATCCCTCGCCGAATCACCGGGTGGAATTGGACAGGTCCTACGCACTGCTGGACATGGCGTATCCCGATTGCAAGGTCGCGTTCGAATATCAGGGGTATCACCATGCCGAACCCGATCAGATGATGGCCGATGCGGCGAGGCTGAACCGGCTGCAGGTGCGCGGATGGGCGATCGTGTACGTGACGGCCGACGACTTCCGCACGCCGGAGGCGCGTCGATCGTTCATGGCTCTGGCGCGGACCATGGTCGCACGACAGCGGTATCTGGCGGCATTTTGCAAGTTGTGGCAAACTCCCGTTGCAGCGAATCGTTCTCAATAAGGAATGTGTGAGGCAACCGCACGGGAACGCACAATCGCACATCGCCCCTTAGCGGCGGAATACCGCCGATTCTAGGCAATTGGATGTGTGATTGACAGCCCGTCAACCTTCACACTTTTGTTATCGAGAACGGTTCGCTGTAAGGGGACTAGCCGATCAGCCGCTCGGCCAACGCCTTGAACTCGGCGCCGATGCCGTCGCCCCTCAAAGCGCCGTCCTCGTCAAGGACCGCGGGGCGCCCCGCCTCGCCGGTCTCACGCAGTTCGGGCTCCAACGGCAGCTGCGCCATCAGCGGCACGTCATAGCCGAGCGCATCCGTGAGCTGCTGGGAGACGCGCTCGCCGCCGCCGCGGCCGAAGATGCGCAGTTTCTCGCCCTTGTGCTCGTAGTAGCTCATGTTCTCCACGACGCCACGCACCTTCATCGGCACCTGCAGCGCGACCAGTCCGGAGCGCACGGCCACGTCGGAGGCGGACGGCTGCGGGGTCGTCACGACGACGAGCTCGGCGTTGGGCAGCGCCTGCGCGACGGAGATCGCCATGTCGCCGGTGCCCGGGGCGAGATCAAGCAGCAGCACGTCGGGCTCGCCCCACCACACGTCGGACAGGAACTGTTCGAGCGACCGCTGCAGACGCGGACCGCGCCACAGGATCGCGCGATCGGCGCCGGCGAACATGCCGATCGAGATGAGTTTGACCCCCCATGCGGTGACGGGCATGAGCATGCCGTTCAGGTTCGTGGGCTGCGTGTGCACGCCGAACAGGCGCGGCAGGGAGAAGCCGTAGATGTCCGCGTCGATGGCGGCCGTATCGTAGCCGAGGGCCGCGAACGTGGCGGCGAGGTTCGCGGTGACGGACGACTTGCCGACGCCGCCCTTGCCGGAGGCGATCGCGAAGATGCGCGTCTTGATGCCGGGCTTGTTGAACGGGTTCTGCTTGCGTTCGGCCTTGAGATCGGCGACGAGATCGTCGAGCTTGTCGCGGCTCATCGAACTGACCTCGATATGCGGGGTGAGCGTCGCGTTCGGATAGGAGGCGACCGCGCCGTTGATCTGGTTGGTGATGGTTTCCGACAGAGGGCAGCCTTCGACGGTGAGTTCGACGTGCACGGTGACGTCGTAGGCAGGGCGATTGCCATCGGTCGACGACTCGGCCGGGACCGCGTTGATCGCGGCGATCATCCCCAGATCGGTGACGGAGCGGCCGAGCTCCGGGTCGATGACGCGGCTCAGCCGCTCGTAGATGTCCGCTTCGATCCGTCGGGTGTCTGCTGTCATGAATCCTCCTTAATTGCCGCGTACCACACTAGCGTGCCAATCGGCGGATTGCCAGACCTTTTTGACCGCCCTATTCGCCGTCCGCTTCGCCGGTTTCGAGCAGCCGGTTGAATCCGGCCTCGTCGAGCATGGGGATGCCGAGCTCCTCGGCCTTGGCGGCCTTGGATCCGGCGTTCGCGCCGACGACGACGTAGTCGGTCTTTTTGCTCACCGATCCGGCCGCCTTACCGCCGCGTTCGATGATCGCCTCCTTGGCGGAGTCGCGCGAATAGCCTTCCAGCGAGCCGGTGACGACGACGGTCTTGCCGGCGAGCGTCTGCGGCAGCGTGCTTGTCTCCGCGGCGGCGACTCCCACGCCGGCCGCCCTCCACGCACGCAGCGTCTCGCCTCGCCAGTCGCCCGGCTCGCGTGCGGCGGCGAACCAGCCGACGACCGATTCGGCGATCTCCGGACCCACGCCGTCGATTTCGGTCAGCTCGTCGACGCTCGCCTCCGCGATCGCATCCAACGACCCCAGCGACGAGGCGATGAGACGGGCGGTGGGCGGTCCGAGACGCCTGATCGACAGGGCGACCAGCACGCGCCACAGGTCGGCGTGACGAGCCTTGTCGATCTCGTCGAACATCTTGCGCGTGTTCTCGCCCGGACGGATGTACACCGGCACGTCGGTTTCGCCTGCGCGCGTGCGCTTATGGTCGACGCGCACGATCTCGGCGTCCGCCGGCACGTCGTAGTCCGGATACGCCGATTCCGCCGACTCGTCGCGCCCCGCAAGCTGCTTGGCCGTAAGCTTCCTCGCCGCCGTGGGCGTGGTCCAGAACGCCGGCACCTGATGCCACAGGCCCGATCCGCCGATGCGTCGACGCGTCCTCTTCTTGCGACCATTCGCGTCGACCGTCTCGTGCACCTCGATGATCGGCGCCTCACGCCACACGCGCACGTCCTTCAAGTCGGCGGCGGTCAGGGCGAACAGCCCCGCCTCGCTGGAGAGCACCGGCACCTGCGGCTCGGGCAGGGCAAGACCCGGCACCGGCTCGTACGGTTCCGGCTCCTCGCCCGGCGCGACGAGGATCTCGGTGGTGTTCGGCGCGAACGTCGCGACCGAACCGGGGCGGTTCTCCTCCGGGTTCGTCAGCGCGATCGCCGACTGGTCGCCCAGATGCTCGATGTCGAACGCCTTGCGCGAGGCGAGCGAGATCACGCGTTCGGTCAGCTGCGCGGGGCAGCTTTCGACGTTCGGGCAGCGGATGTCCTTGTCGCCCTCCTTGGCGGGGGCGAGCTTCGCCCCGCACGACGGACAGTATTCGGGCATGACGAACTCGCGCAGTTCGTCCTCGCGGCCGCGGCGACGCTCCAGCACCGGTCCGACGAGCTCGGGTATCACGTCTCCCGCCTTGCGCACAACGACCGTGTCGCCGATCAGCACGCCCTTGCGTCTGACCTCGAACGGATTGTGCAGCGTGGTGCGTGCGACCGTCGAACCGGCCACGTACACGGGTTTCAGAATCGCGACGGGCGTCACGCGTCCGGTGCGTCCGACCTGCACGGTGATGTCAAGCAGTTCGGTGTTGACCTCCTCGGGCGGGTACTTGTAGGCGATCGCCCATCGCGGTGCGCGCGAGGTCGCGCCGAGGGAGCGCTGCAGCGCGAGATCGTCGACCTTGACGACGATGCCGTCGAGCGCATGCTCGATATCGCCGCGATGCTCGCCGTAGTAGTCGATCATCTTCAGGATCTCGTCGAACGACTTCACGGTGCGATTGTGCGGGGAGACCGGCACGCCCCACTTCTCATACAGCGCGTACGCCTCGGACTGGTCGTTGACCTCATCGTGGGAGTCGGCCGCGCGTCCCGCACCCCAGCGCAGCGTGCCGATGCCGTGCGCGTAGAAGCTCAGCCGTCGGGTGGCGGTGATGCGCGGATCCTTCTGACGCAGCGATCCGGCCGCTGCATTGCGCGGGTTGGCGAACGGCGTGCGACCGGCGTCCTCCTGCTCGTCGTTGAGCTTGCGGAAGTCGTCCCAGCGCATGAACACCTCGCCGCGGATCTCGACGAATTCGGGGATGTCGTCCTTGTCGCCGCCGAGATTCGCGGGGATCGACCCGATCGTGCGCACGTTCAAGGTGATGTCCTCGCCGGTGACGCCGTCGCCGCGCGTCAATCCCTGCTCGAGCACGCCGTTCCTATAAATGAGGTTCAGGGCGAGGCCGTCGATCTTGACCTCGCAGCTCATCGGCAGCGCCTTGCCGTCCGGCCAGTCGAGATCGCGGCGCACCGAATCGTACCAGTCCCTGAGCTCCTCGATGGAGAACACGTCGTCGAGGCTCATCATGCGGCTCGGGTGGCGGACGGACGCGAAGTCGTTGGAGAACGTGCCTCCGACGCGATGTGTGGGGCTCTGCGGGTTGTCAAGCGCGGGGAACGCGGCCTCGAGTCGCTGCAGGCAGCGCAGTCGCGCGTCATACGCGGCGTCGGAGGAGACCGGCGAGTCGTCGATGTAATAGGCGATCTGATCCGACTCGACCCATGCGGCGACGCGCGCCCACAGGCGCTGGGCCGCCTCCGCACTCAGCGATGCGACATCAAGCCGGTCGAGTCGCACCGCGTCGGAGTCGGTGGGCTGGAGCGCGGCGATCCATTGCTCGCTGCCGGGCCGGCCCTCATCGGCGACGATGTCGGGCGACCCATCCGACGCGTCGAAGTCCCACGCAAGCTGTTCGTCTGCCATATTCCCGCCTTTGCTCATGGTCCGATTGCTCTGTCGATTGTACCCATGGAGCGATCACGGCTTACAGCGAACCGTTCTCGATAACAAAAGTGTGAGGGTTGACGGGCTGTCAATCGCACATCCAATTGCCTGAAACCGGCGGTATTCCGCCGCTAAGGGGTGATGCGCGATTGTGCGTTCCCGTGCGGTTGCCTCACACGTTCCTTATTGAGAACGATTCGCTGCAACGGGTTGGGCGCTCACACGCTCAGGGAGCGGATGAACTGGGCCTGCACCACGTCGATGCCGCTGTCGTCGTCATCGGCCATGCGCGCGGTGGCGACGGAGAGCGTACGGGCGGGCACGAACAGTCCCTCGTCGACCGTAAGCCGCGCGGCGTCGGCCACGATGCGCGCCACCTCGGTGTGCGGCCACACCGGCAGATCATGCGCGGCAAGCACCGCAGCCGCGTCGGCCACGCTCTCCGGCACGCGGATGCACTGCGAGTCGGCGCGGGCGACGAGCTCCTGCAGCTCCCCCTCCAATGCGGAGATCTGCCCGGGGGCGATGTGGTCGCTCATGATGTACGCGGCCACCGCCACATCGAAATGATCCTGCATCCACTCGTCGTAGGCGAGGCGATAGTAGGCGAACGCGGCGTCGTCGCGATCGAGGGCGACCCGCAGGGCGTTGAGGCATGCGGCGCGCGCCGAATCCCAGTCCTCGTTGCGCGCCAGCTGCACGGCGAGCTTCAGGTGCGTGAGCGGATAGGCGGGCGCGTAGGCCACCATCGCGTTGAGATGCTTGAGGGAGTGGGAGGCGCCCTTGACCTGCGCGAGCACGTCGGCGAGTTCCATGTGCGCGTAGAACAGGTTGTCGGGGATCAGCACCGTGCGCTCGCCGGATGTGGCGAACAGACGATTGTAGATGACGCGTTCGGCGTACGAGTTGAAGTAGCGCGGCACGCCGCCGCCCTTGGCGTACAGCGCGTCGACGTGTCCGATCGCGGCCTCGGCTGCCTCGAACGCCTGATCGACCTGTCCGTTGAACAGGAGGTCGCGGGCCTTGAGCCGTTCCCTGTCGAGCTCGTCGGCCATGCGCAGCGCGACCGATGGCGTGTCCCGCCCGTCGATGAGCGCGCTGGTGATCAGCGGCGCCTGTTCGCTCAGTTCCGGGTCTCCGATCATGTCGACGATGCGCATCGCCTCCTGGGCCTTGGCGACGGACGGCATCGTCTCGTCGGAGGCGAGACGATGGAAGTCCGTGTCGGCGCGCTGCATGAGGTCGACGCGCTGGATCGACAGGCCGGAGGCCCTCGTGGTGCCGAGCACGCGAGCGGTCTCGCCGGTGAAGACGCGGTCGGACATCTCCGGCTCCTCCTGGGCACCGGCGGGCGCGAACGCGGGGTCGCGTAGGTCGAAGCCCTCGTTGACGGGCTTGAGCGCACCGGAATCGACGTCCATCACGGCGTCGAACATGCGATACGTGCTCATCGGATGCGAGAGCGAATCCTGTTCGACGCGCATGAGGAACGCCTCGCGCGTGAACGTCACGGTGGCGAGGTTGCGGACGGTGGGATTGCGCCTGAGCACGCTCATCGGGTCGTCCGCCGCGCCGGAGTCGACGTCATCGTCACCATCCGATCCGGAGCCGAGACCGGCGCCGGAGATCAGTCCGTTGGCGCCGAACTCGTCGTCGGCCATATCGTCGGAATCGGAGGCGGCATCGGCGGCATCGTCACCATCCATCCGTCCGTCGACGCCGTTGCGGCCATCGCCCGGATTGGCGAACGCCGTCTCGTCGATGTCGATGTCGACGTCCCTGACCAGATCCTCGAACCGCTGATCGAGCGTGTCCCCGGAGGCGGCCGTCGCGTCGGCGGAGGATTCGTCCGCTTCGCTCCCGTCCCCAGCAGCAGCATCCGCATCGCCCGACTGGTCGGACGCACGATCCGCGATCGGGCGGGATGGCGACGGCGTACGCGTCGGATCGCCATGGAAGTCGCCGTCCTTCGGCTCGGACTTGCCACCGTGCACGGCGCCCACGTTACCGGTGTGCATGCGTTCGAACGCGCTCAGCGCCTCGCTCATCATCTCCTCGATGGCGGAGTCCTGTTCGGCGAGCGCCTCCTCGAGTCCCAGCGAGTCGACGTGCAGGGACACCTCGTGCACGCGCTCGGAGGCCGCGAAGCTCAGCGCCGCCATGATCAGACCGACGCGCAGGTTGTAGTCGGCGCTCATTTCGGCGCGTTCGCGGTCGGAGAGCTTGACCCAGCTGTGCGACTGCTCGTCGTACCGGCTCGCCGGCATCATCGAGACGCCCGCGGTGGTGAAGCCGACGGCCACGCGTCCGGCGGCGAGGTTGGAGCGGATCTCCACGTCGAAGCGGTACGGCAGACGCAGTTTCCTCACGAGCAGCGCCATGCTCTGACGGTAGGTCCATTCGGAGTCGGCACCGCCGCGTTCCCTCGCTCTCTCGCCGATGTCGCGCGCGATGCGGCGCGCCTGTTCGATGAGCGCGAGCATCGAATTGGCGTCGTCCTGCTGCCCGGAGCCGAGGGATCCGTCCGTGGGATCGCCGCCGCCGAGGGCGATCAGCGCCGGATCGTTGAGAAGCTTCAGGTCGAGGGTCGAGGCCTGGGCGCGGGTGATCGTCTCCTCGGTGGGTTCGAGCCCAAGGCGCGTATTGCGTTCCAGCCATGCGCTCACCTGCGCGAAGCGGTTGAGGTTGCCCTCGATGGCGAGCGCGCGCAGGGCCGGGGCGAGCGACAGCGAGGAGTCCCAGTTGAAGAAGTAGGAGCCGGAATAGCTGGAGGTGTACAGGTGCAGCGGTTCGGCCCCGTGGACGGCCTCGAGGCCGGGGGCGTCGTCGAGCGCGCCGGCCTCGTGCATGAGTTCGGCGAAGTGGTCCTCGAGCCCGGACACGCGCATGCCGTGGGCGCGTACGGCGAGCATGTCGCGTACGGAGCGGCGGATCGCGCCCATCGGCGCCTCGCGGTTGAGCCTGCGGAAGATGTTGCCCGCGCCGAATCCGAGCATGAGGCCGCTCATCTGCGGCAGCATGTAGGCGGCGAAGAAGCCGATGGCGATGGCGTCACGGTATTCGAGATCCTCGCGCATCTCGCGAGGCAGGGGGTAGCGCATCTGTTCGAGACGGTATCGGCCGCCACTCGATCCCCAGCCGTTCCTGCCGACGCCGACGCCGATGCCACGGCCCTTGCCGTCGTCGGTGCGGCTCCATGCGGCGAGCCAGGTCATCCGGCCGCGGTCGTCGCGGCCGACGATGCCGCCGCCGACGCGGGGGCTGCCGGCGGCACCGGAGACGTTCGAGGAGCCCGGCTTGCGGCCGTCGGCTCCATTGCCGTCCGCGAGGCCACGCGGCTCCTTGGTGAACATGAACCGCGGTTGCATGTTCTGCACGTCCATGCCGATCTCAGGGCCGACGAACACGCGGCCGCGGCCGTCGGCGTACGCGATCTGCGAGAAGTGGTCCTTGTCGGCGAACACGCCGAGCGAGAAGCCCTCCCCGGACGAGGAGGACGGGCCGCTGCCCGACAGCTGCGCCCAGCCGAGCGTGAGCTTGCCGGGCACGTCGTCGAAGTCGAGCAGGTGACGTTTGACGAGCGGGCCGAGCCTGCGCGAATGGCTGGCGAGCTCCCGGGCCACATCGAGCTCGACGTCGCTGGGGTCGCGTCCGACGTCGGAGGTGTCTGATGCGGCCCGGTTCATCGCCTCGGCCGCCGCACGGTCGAGGGTGGCGCCGAACGGGTCGGCCGATTCCATGGCGCCCTCCACGGCGCCTCGACCCGAGCGAGTCAGGCGCGACGCGAACCGCAGCGCTCGCGTCATCGCGTCCCTGATCGGGTCGGGAATCGGTGCGAACGGGAAATTGCGGTGTGGCTTACGTACTGACATGCCTCACATTGTTTCAACGCAACCCGACATGGCGGTCGGCCGTGAAGCCTACAGAATAATGCCTATAGAATAAGGGGGTGCCTCATCTTCCCCGGCTTTCCTTTGGACTTTCCCCGCTGCCGCGACGGCTGCTGCGCCGTCACCGACGCGCGATCGTGCTGACCGTCGTCACGGCGCTGCTCATCCTGCTGATCGAATGCTTCGGGTTCAACATGCCGTTCTGGCGCACGCTCGGCGCGAGCATGGATTCGGCAGCATACGAGAACACGATGGGACCGGGATTGGAACGCACCGACACGGGTTCGCTGCGTGTCACCGATCCGAGCGGGGCTTGGCTTCAGGTCGAGACGGACGGCACGTCCGATTTCGCACGCGTCGATGCGCTCACGCCGAAGCAGGATGCGCTGCGCATCGTGCATCTGCGCGCCTCGCTCGACGGCGGCACGGCCGCCTCCCGCACCGTCTCATTGGTCTCCCGGCGCTCCCTGTTCATCCCGACGCATGGCGCGGGAACATTGCGCGTGTGGATCGAGGAGGGCAAGAACCAGATCATTCCGATCGAGGCGATACGCGCGAACGTGCGCGTCCCGTTCACGTTCGACGTGACGCGGGTGGCGCTGATGGCGGGCGCGGTGCTGATGGTCGTCCTGCTCGGCCCATGGTCGAGGCTGTGGCGCATCGCATTGGACACGTCGAGTCTCCGGCAGCGTCTGGGATTCGCCGCATTGCTGACGCCGTTCGCCGTGTCCATGGTGACGAACGTCGTCTGGCAGATGATGTACTCGCAGCCGCTGGTCTTCCACGCCCTGGGAGGCTACACCTATGATTTCGAGCAGTACGGCCGGCTGGCCGACTCGCTCCTGCACGGTCGTACCTGGCTCGATCTGATGGTGCCGCCGGAGCTTGCCGCAGCGGCCGATCCGCATGACGTCATCACCCGCAATCGCCTGTTCGCCGAGGGCGTCGACCCGATCTACTGGGATCACGCGTACTTCGAAGGGCGCTGGTACACGTATTTCGGCGTGCTGCCGGCGATACTGCTGTTCATGCCCTACCGGGTGCTGACCGGCAGGATGCTCTCGAGCGCCGCGGCCGTGCATCTGCTCATGTTCCTGGCGCTGCTGTTCGCCTGCCTGCTGGTCGTGCGCGTCATCGCCCGTCTCGCACCGCGCACGTCGGTGGCGGCCACGCTGATCGCACTGGTCTTCGTACCGCTGGCCGGCAACTACGGGTACCTGTTCTACCGTACGAACTTCTATTCGGTGCCGTTCGCCGCCTCGCTGACCCTGACCGCGCTGGGATTGTGGCTGTGGGTGGGGGCGCAGACCGCCAAGCCGCCGCTCAACCCGGCCGACCGGTGGCAGGTCGGTTCGGCGCCGGAGATCTCCCTGCCGCGCCTGGGACTGGGGGCGCTGTGCATCGCCTCGAACTTCGGATGCCGCCCCACGTTCTGTCTGGCGGCGCTGCTCGGCTTCCCGCTGTTCTGGCCGCAGATCCACGCACTGGTCTCTCATCTCGCCGCCGGCAAGGTGTCGTGGCGCAAGGCACTGCGCGCCCCGGGCGTGGTGATCGCGGCCGCCGCGGTGCCGATCGTGCCGCTCATGCTGTACAACCGCGCGCGTTTCGGCTCCCTGTTCGACTTCGGCACCGCCTATCAGATGACCGTCACCGACATGACCCGGTTCAGGGAGCCGATCGCGGACATCCTGCCGGTGATCGGCTACTACCTGTTCCTGCCGCTGCGCTTCGGCGACGGCTTCCCGTGGCTGCGCCTCTCCCCCACGCCGCTGCCTGAATGGTCGTTCGCCGAGCCGATGGTGGGCGGCCTGTTCGTCCTGTGCCCGCTGCTGCTGGCCGCCTTTGCGCTGCCGGCGCTGCTGCGCGTGCCGGATACGGGCCGTACGCCCGGATTGCGTCCGATGCTGATGGGGATGCTCGTGCTGGGTCTCGCCCTGGTGGCGTTCGATGCGGTGAGCGCCGGCCTCGGCTGGCGGTACATGTGCGATTTCGGCTGGCTGTTCGCGCTGGCCGCGCTGCCGGCGCTGCTGCGCGTGATGGGGGACGTCGTCGACCATGACGACATGGCGGCCGTCGACGCGTCCTCGCGTATCTCCCGCGTCTGCCGCATCCGTCCGGCGTTGCGTCTGATCGTACTCGCGATCCTCATGTGGTCGCTGCTGGTGGCTCTGACCTGCTGGTTCACTCCGGGCCGTCAGGATGTGATGCTCTCCGGCAATCCGCGCCTGTTCGGCGACGTGGCCTCCTGGTTCCTCGCCTGAGAACGCCTGAGAGAAAACCGGATGCGCTCCCAGCGAATATTCAGCGAACGAGTCTTGCACGTACAGGCAAACCCCAAGAATTCCAAGGGTCCGCGCATACTATGAAATGGTTTCTTCACAAATCGATAACCTTCCGATCCCCCGTCGGCGGCTATCCTCGGACCCCTCACCGCAGGGATCCCTCGCACATCGAACAACGAAAGCCGAACACCACTTCATGAAGCGCATCGCAACCAGGAACCTCGCCGTACGCATCGCGGCCGCGGCCGTCACCCTCGCCATCGCCATCGGACTGTGCCTGTTCTCACAGGACAACGTCCAGGCGTCAATCAAGGAACGTCGCGTGGAACGCCTCAACGCCCGCATCGCGAACGTGTACACCACCGATTACCAGAAGATGGCCGACGAGCAGCTGACCTCATCGCGTGATAAGGCCGAGGCGACGCTCGACAAGCCGTTCGTCGCCGAGAACCCGTACGGCACGAACACGACGTCGCTCTACGTCTACTTCACCACGGACAAGGCCACCGACGTCTCCTACACCGTGCACGCCGAAGGCTACCCGGACTTCTCCGCCACGGCCGAACAGGGCGACGACTACTCCACCGAGCACGAGTTCCTCGTACTCGGTCTCATTCCGGCCACAAGCAACACCATCACCTTCACGCTCAGGGACTCCACGGGCGAGACCGTGGCCACCAGGCAGATCACGCATCAGGGCGCGAAACTCCTCGGCGAGGAGGAGGTCCGCCTCGACCAGCCGGTCGAACCGACCGACTCCGCCACGCAGGCGCTCGGCAACGGCCTGTACGCGATCCTCGGCAACGACTCCAACGAGCAGGACTTCATGTACTACTACGACGTCAACGGCGTGCTGCGCGGCGAGGTGCCGGTCATGTACTACCGTTCGCACCGTCTCCTGTTCGACGACGACGGACTCATGTGGTTCTCCGCCTCGACGAAGCACTTCGTCGGCATGAACCGGCTCGGCAAGCTCGAAAAGATCATCAACCTCGGCAGCCGGTTCATCCTCCACCACGACTACGCGCTCGACTCGGACGGCAACATCGTCTCCCTCGCCACCGATCTGACCCGCTCCGACCATGCGGTGCAGGATCAGGTCATCAAGGTCGACACCACCACCGGCAAGGTCACGCAGCTCGTCGACTTCGGCGAGATCTTCCCCGACTACAAGTCGTCCACCGACCATTCGGGCATCGACGAATCCGATCCGACCGCCACGAACCGCTGGGACTGGATCCACTTCAACACGATCCAGCTGCTGGACGACGGCTCCGCGCTGCTCTCCGCGCGCGAGACCTCGACGATCATCAAGATCGACGACATCGAAGGCGAGAACGGCGAGCCGACGGTCGACTACATGATCGGCGAGCCGAGCGTGTGGGACGGCACCTCATACAAGGACCTGTTCCTCACCAAATCGGGCGACTTCGGCGACACCGGCGGCCAGCACTCGATCACGTACGAGGCCGACCCGTCGCTGCCCGACGGCCAGTACTACATCTACATGTTCGACAACAACTTCGGCTACGCGATGACCCGCCCCGACTACGACTGGACCACGATCAAGGGCATCTCCACCGCCCAGAGCTCGAAGGATAGGAACTCGAACTCGCAGTTCCGCAAGTACCTGGTCGACGAAAAGGCCGGCACGTACACCGAAGTGCAGAGCTTCGACGTGCCGTACTCGCCGTACGTGAGCTCCTCGCAGGAGATCACCGACTCGATCAACCTCGTGGACACCGGCATGCAGGGCGTCTTCGGCGTGTACGACGACGACGGCAATCTCCAGGCCCAGTACACGATGAAGCTCGGCACCTCGTACATCTACCGCGTGTACCACTACGACTTCAAGGGCTTCTACTTCGCCTGACGTACACCATCCGTTCGGACGGACGGTCATCCAAGGCCCATGGCACTCACTAGACTGAAGTGCCATGGGCTTTTTCTTTTCTCGCAAGGACACTGCGAAACCGACCTCGGTCACGTTCACGCTCGCAGGCGCCGGACACACCTACGACGACGGGCACGTGGGACTGACCCCGCTGAACCTCACGATCACCGAGAAGCGCGTCGCCATCATCGGCCTCAACGGCTCCGGCAAGTCGACGCTGCTGGGTCTGCTGGACGGCTCGCTCAAGCCGGCCGCCGGAAAGGTGACGCTCTCCGGAGCCGACATGACGCTCGACACATCCTCGAAGAAGGACCTCAAAACCGTCGACGAATGGGTCGGCAAGGTGCGCCGCGAGGAGATCCCGAACGTGTTCTACCGCGCCGAGAACATCGTCAAGGCGGTCGACGAATCGCTCAAGAAGCACAAGATCCCGGACGCGGAGCGCTCGGCGCGCATCGGCAACCTGTTCGCGCACTTCGGTCTGCAGCAGATGCGCGGCGCGAAGGCCGCCGAACTCGACTCGGAGAAGCGCCATCTGCTCGCGATCGCCGCGGCCCTCGCGTTCAACCCGTCCGCGATCGTGGCCGACGAGCCGTCGAAGGGACTGGACGAGATCGGCACACGGCATGTGGCCGAGGCGCTGTTCACCTACGACAAGCAGGTCATCGTCGCCACGCATGACACGGACATGATCGTCCGCCCCGAGTATGCGATCGACCGCACGCTGGTGCTCGACGCGCAGCATGTCGTCTTCGACGGCACCCCGAAGGACGCGGTCGCCTTCTACATGGACCTGATCCGCAGGAAGTACGAGGAGGGTCAGGCCGTAGGCTGATCGGACTAGACCTGCCCGA
>NZ_JFAL01000010.1:0-15808 GCF_006454495.1 Bifidobacterium sp. UTCIF-38
GCAGCTCGGGCAGACGGTCGGCGATGATGTCGCTCATCGGCAGGTAGTCGTCGGCGATCACGTCAAGTCGGCGCTGCGCCTCGATGACATCGCTTTGAGGCCCGGAGACGCGAATCCAGCCGACCTTCGCGTGCGGGGCGGCGAGCATCTTCGAGAAGCCGTCGAGCGCGAACGTGAGCACGCCGGTCTCCCCCGCGAGCCGCGCGTTGCCGTCGAACGGCTCGAGCGCGTAGTCGTAGAACACCTCGTCGGCGATGATCGCGATGCCGCGTTCGGCGCACAGACGCACCAGCGTGGCACGCTCCTCGGGCTTGACATAGGAGCCGGACGGATTGTTCGGATTGATGAGCACCAGCGCGCGGATGCGTTCGCCCTGCTCGCTGTAGAGCAGCTGCTCGATGGCGGCGGTGTCGATGAACCATGAGCCGTCGAACCGCAGCTGGTATTCGATCGTATCCACGCACTCGAGGCGTGCGATCGATTCGATGAGCGGGTAGCCGGGCTTCGGGGCGAGCACGGCGTCACCCGCGTCGCACAGGAGCTTGATGAGCCACGAATACGCCTCTGACGTGGAGCTCAGCAGGTAGAGGGAATCCGGGTCGACGGGGGCGGAGCCGGCAGGGGAATCGCCGGCGTCGCTCAGATACCGCGCCAGCGCCTCGCGTGCCGTGCGGGGCCCGCGCGGTTCGGCGGTGTACACGCCCGGCACCTCGGCCGGGGCGAGCCCGTGCCGGGTCGGGTTGGAGTCGTTGAGTTTGCCCAGGACGACGCCGTGGGCCCTGGCATCGGCCTCGGCAGCGGCGATCGGATTGGGCGCGGAGATGTCCACGCGTGAGGAGAAACGAACGGTCATGATCCTCACTGTACGCCTCTGCGAGCAGCATCGGTATCCGGATCCGGACGGGCGTCGGCCTGCCGGCCTTTCTTGACCGCCATGCACCGCCGCCGGAAACGCGCATGCGGCGGCTCCTATCGGAAGGCCGGAGCCTTCCCCGAGGGAACCGCCGCATGCGTGCAACGGATAATGATCAGACGATCAGGCCTGCTGCTTGGTGCTGGCGTAGTAGGCGGCGCCGACGATGCCGGCCTCGTTGCGCAGCTCGGCGGGCACGATCGGAGTCTTCACGTCGATGAACGGGATGAACTTCTCCGACTTGCGGCTCACGCCGCCGCCGATGACGAACAGATCCGGGTTGAAGTACTTCTCGAGCAGCGCGTAGTACTTGGTCAGACGCTTCGCCCACTTCTTGAAGCCAAGATCCTCGTTCTCGCGCACGGCGCTGGACGCGTAGCGCTCCGCATCCGGGTGATCCTCGTCGAGGATCAGATGGCCGAGCTCGGTGTTCGGCACGAGCACGCCGTCCATGATCAGCGCGGTGCCGATGCCGGTGCCGAGGGTCGTGGCGATGACGAGGCCGTCCTTGCCCTTGGCCGCGCCGAACTGCTGCTCGGCCAGGCCCGCCGCGTCGGCGTCGTTCACCACGGTGACCGGGCGACCGCACGCCTCGGAGAACACGGCGGTGACGTCCACGCCGACCCAGGACTGATCGAGATTGGCCATGAAGTCGAGCTTCTGGCCGGGCTTGATCGGCGCCGGGAACGCAATGCCGACCGGCGCGTTCTCCGGAACCTCGAAGTGATCCAGCTGCTGCCTGACGATCGCGGCGACCGCCTCCGGGGTGGAGACCTCCGGAGTCAGAATCTTGAGTCGGGGCTCGGCGAACTCGCCCTTCTCCAGATTCACGGGCGCCGCCTTGATGCCGGAGCCGCCGATATCCACGCCGAATGCCTGTGCGGTTTCAATCATCGTTGACCTCTTCTCCTCTTTGTACGTTGGGATATGCCGATATGTGCATCCTACTCCCCCGTGCGCCCGATGGTGGGATAATGGGTCGCATGGAACATACGCAACTCATCGACGCGGTGAACATCCGCACCGCGATTCGCTCCTATGACGCCGACCCGATCGATGATGACGTGGCACGGCAGCTCAGCATGACGCTCGACCCGATCAACCTCATCTCCGGACTCGACATCCAGCTCGTGCGCGACCAGCCGAAGGTGTTCGCGGCGGCGAACGAATCCGGGCACCTGAAGAACGCGGCCAACTATCTGGCGATCGTCGGACCGAAGGACGACGACGAGGCCAGGGAGCGAGCCGGCTTCTACGCCGAACGCGTCGTGCTGACGGCGACGCTGCGAGGACTGGGCACCCTGTGGGTCGGCGGCTCGTGGGATCGCGAGGAGGCTGCGAGGCACTGCCGCATCGCCCGCGATCAGGAGCTGTATCTGGCCGTCGTGATCGGATACCCGGAGCATCATCTCGAACGTCTGCAGCGCGGCTACGACGAGCTCGTCGAATACCAGCGCACGCACCGGCCGACCAAGACGTACGAGCAGTTCACGGCCGGCATGTCCGACGAGGAACGCGCGGCCGCACCCGAGTGGTTCAGGGCCGGCGTCGAAGCGGCGATGAAGGCGCCGAGCGCGATGAACCGCCAGCCTGTCGTCTTCTCCTACAATCCCGCCGACGGCACGGCAGCGGCGCGCATCGACCCGGCGGCGGGCGACGAGCATTGCGCGGCGAACGATCTCGGCATCGCGAAACTCCATTTCCAGATCGGCGCCGGCCAGGGCCAGTGGGCGTGGGGCGACGGCGGACTGTTCCTGCACAGGTAACGCACGCCTCGCCGCGCGCCAGCGCGCCATAAGCAGCGTCTATAGCCGACATTCCCGCACAGTGGAATGTCGGCTTTCGCATATCCGCTCATACGTGTATACAGGGTTCTGTCAGTTTCAGGGAAGGTGCAATTCCTTACTGGCGGTAATCCGCACCCCGGGATTCATAACGGGAGCATGCGGAAAGCCCGCGAGCCGCCCTAAGGCGGCCGATCCGGTGCGATTCCGGAGCCAACGGTTACAGTCCGGATGGAAGAAACGAGGAACTCAGCATGAGTGCGTCTTCTGATAACCATATCCAGACCAACGTCGACCACGCCACCGGCTCGCACGCGACGGGCGTCGCCGACTCCGGCCGCTGGTCCACGCGCCGCATCGCCGTCTACGCGCTGTTCGTCGCGCTCGCGATGGCGTTGAGCTTCGTCGAATTCCCGATCATTCCGGGCATCGCATGGCTCAAGTACGATCCGTCCGGCATCGTGTGCCTGATCGCCGGCTTCGCCTTCGGGCCGTCCGCCGCCGCGATCGTCTCCGTGCTCGGCTTCGTGCCCCACCTGTTCATGGATCCGTGGGGCACGCTCATGGCCGTGCTCGTCGCGCTCGCGCTGTCCGTGCCGGCCGCGTTCATCTATCGCGGGAACCGCAGCCGCAAGGGCGCGCTGATCGGACTCATCGTCGGCGCCGTCGTCGCGCTGGTCGTCGCGATCCTCGGCAACCTCGTCGTGACCCCGATCTACGCGCACATGACCGTCGCTCAGGTCGCCGCGCTCATCGTGCCGGCCCTCCTGCCGTTCAACCTGCTCAAGTTCGCGATCCACGGCGTCGTCACGTTCCTGATCTACAAGCCGATCTCGAACCTGCTGGACCGCTGATCCGAAGGCCGTCCCATCCGACCGTATGACTTCATATGACCACACCTCCACCGCAGACGCGGCGAGTCTGTCCGGCATCCGATTCAGCTACGACGGCGGCGCCACATGGGCGCTCGACGGCGTGGATCTCGTCATCCGAGACGGGGAATACGTCGCGCTGACCGGTCCGAACGGATCGGGCAAGTCGACGCTGGCCCGACTCGTCTCCGGGCTCACCGCGCCGGACGCTGGTGAGGTGACCCTGCTGGGACGGCATGTGTTCGGACGGACGCAAACGCCGGCCGGCATCGTGTTCGCGCCGAATCCGGACGCGTATCGCGCGGCGCGACGCGGCATCGGCGCGGTGTTCCAGAACCCGGAGGATCAGATCGTCACCACGGTCACGCAGGACGACGTCGCCTTCGGCCCGGAGAACCTCGGCGTGCCGCGCGAGCAGATCGGACGACGGATCGACGCCTCGCTGCATGACGTCGGCATGGAGGCATACGCTGCCGCCGACCCGACGCGGATGAGCGGCGGCCAGCAGCAGCGTATCGCCATCGCCGACATGCTCGCGATGCGACCGCGCATGCTCGTGCTCGACGAGCCGACGGCGATGCTGGATCCGGCGGCGCGCGCGGAGGTCCTGCGGATCCTCGATTCGCTGCATGATTCCGGCACGACGATCGTGCATGTGACGCATCATCGTGACGAGGTTTTGCGGGCGAATCGTGTTGTGCGGGTTGACGCGGGGCGAATCGTCTTTGATTCCGGCTCTTCCGGTGACCGCTCATCTGAATGCTATGACGAGTCCGTTTCCGATTTTTCCGGTGACCGCTCATCGGGTGGCGGTGTGCGTGTCTCGACACGCTCAAGGCCGCTCGGCCAAGCCTACGGTCGAGACACGCACACCGCCACCCGTTCGCTCGAATCGCTCGAATCGCTCGAATCGCTCGAATCGCTCGAATCGCTCGCAATGGTGCGTTCCAGCGAGGATTCCGCGCGCTCCGGCGATGTTGCGGTTTCGGTGTCGGGGATTTCGTTTGCCTATGCTCCGGATTCGCCGGCGGTGCTGCGTGACTATTCGCTCACCGTCGCGCACGGCGAGACCGTGGCGATCATGGGGAGCAACGGGGCCGGCAAGTCGACGCTGGCTCGACTGATCTGTGCGCTGGACAAGCCCGATGCGGGGTCGATCACGGTTGAGGGTATCGCGGTGGCCCGCACGCGTGGCAACAACGGAAACGCGGGGCGCAAGCCGCGTATGCTCAAGCGCCGGGATCGCCGTCGGCTGCGCGAGGTCGTGGGGTTCGTGATGCAGCGGCCGGAACGGCAGCTGTTCGCCGAAACCGTGGCCGAGGATGTGGCGTATGGACCGCGCAACCAGCATCTCAATGAGCACGAGGTGAGCGAGCGGGTCGACTGGGCGCTCAAGCTGCTGCATATCGAACATCTGGCCGATCGATCGCCGTTGGAGCTCTCCGGCGGACAGCAGCGACTGGTGGCGATCGCCGGCGTGATCGCCTGCAGGCCTCGCGTGCTCGTCATGGACGAGCCGACCGCGAGTCTCGACACGGCGGCGACCGCGCGCATCCATGAGCTGGTGCATACCCTGCATGATCAGGGCGTGACCACGCTCATCATCACGCACTCCGAAGCGGAGGCACACGAAATCGCCGATCGGATCGTCGTCATGCCGTCGCACGACGACAACGGCAATCCCCCGGCCCTCGCAGCCTCCGATCAGAACGACGGCCGGCGGTCGCTCCCCCTGATCGCGCGGCTCGACCCGCGGGTGAAGATGGTGTCGTTCCTCGCGATGATGTTCACGGCGTTCGCGATCAACACGCCGGCGCAGCTGCTGCTTGGCGCGCTCGTGGTCGCCGGGGTCGTAGCGGCGGCGCGTATACGGCCCGCACGGCTCCTGCGTTCGGTGCACATGTTCCTCGCGCTGTTCGTGGTCGCGGGTCTGCTCAACATCTTCTTCGTCAGATCGGGAACCGTACTGGCGCAGCTCGGACCGATCCCGATCACCGATGACGGCGTGACCGTGGCCGTGCTGTACGCGTGCCGTTTCGCGCTGGTGATCATTCTGGGCGCCGTATTCCTCGAAACGACCACGCCCACCTCGATGACCGACGCGTTCGGGGCACTGCTCTCCCCGCTGCGTCGCCTCGGCATGCACACGCAGGAGATCGCACTGGTCATGTCATTGGCGTTGCGATTCCTGCCGACGCTCGGCAACGAGGCGAAGGCGATCGCGGACGCGCAGGCGGCGCGTGGCGGTTCGATCGAAACCGGCTCCCCCGCCGAACGCATCCGCGCGATGGTCGCCACAATCGTGCCGATCTTCGCCGGTACGCTGCGCCACGCGGACAATCTCTCCCTCGCGCTTGACGCGCGCTGCTACGAGGAGGGCGCGCGACGCACCCACTGGCGTGTGATGCAGGTCGCGGCCCGCGACATCGCGTTCCTTGCGTTCGCGGCGGTCTACATCGCCGTGCTGGTCACGCTGGGACTGCTGCTGCCGTCCATCTGATTCGACCGACTACGCCGCCTTGGCAGTCTTGGCCGGCATCGCCCGGCGCAGCAGCGTCGTGATGACGATCGCGCCGACCGAGAAGATCGCGCCGACCGGGCCGAGCCAGGTCAGGCCCAGATGGTCATTGACCAGTCCGCCGACCGCCGAGCCGAGGGCGATGCCGATGTTGAAGCTCATCGAGTTGAGCGAGGCGGCGAGGTTCATCGAACCCGGGTGCGCTTCGGCGGCCACGTCCATGTACAGCACCTGCGACGCGGAGTTGAACAGGTACATCATCATGCCGAGCGCGACGAGCAGAACCGCACCGTAGAGCGGCACGATCGAGGCGAGTGCGAGCGAGCACAGCAGGATCGCGTGCAGGCAGAAGATCGGGCGGGTGCGTGCCAATGGTTCGACGCCGCGCCCGCGTTCGGCGATCCTGCCGCCATACAGGTTGCTCCACAGGCATGCGACGCCGTAGAGCACGAGCCCCACGCTCACGTACTGTTCGGGCACGCCGATCTCGTCGCGCATGATCGGGGTCAGATACGTGTAGAACACGTAGCTTGATCCGGCGCCGCACACGACGGTGAGCACGCCGCCCCAGATGCGCTTGTCGAAGAAGAGGCGGAACTGGCGCAGGAATCCGATGGTCACCGGATGCGAGTTGCGCGGCAGGAACGCGGCCATGAGACCCATAAGCACGGCGGTCAGGCCCGTGATGATGAAGAACGTGATGCGCCATCCGAACGTGTTCGCCACCCACGTTCCGAACGGCACGCCCACCACCGAGGCGATGGAGAAGCCGGAGAACACCCACGCGATGAACTTGGTGCGGTATTGTTCGGTGGTCACGTCGGGCGCGTAGGTCATCGCGATCGCGACGAGCGTTCCGGAGACGAGCGCGATCATGATGCGGGCGACGACCAGCACCGGATAGTTCGGCGCGAGCGCGCACAGGAGATTGCCGGCGAGGAATACGCCCATCAGGGTCAGGTAGGTCACGAAACGCGGGAATCGCGCGGAGATCGCGGATCCGAGCGGCGTGACCGGCGCGTACACGAACGCGAACAGGGCGACGAGATTGCCGACGGTGACCTCGGAGACCTTGAGCCCCTGCGCGATGTCCGGCAGGATGCCGACGACGACGAACTCGCTCATGCCGAGCATGAAGCTCGCGAGGATGAGGATCGTCACCGGCAGGTTGAAGAAGCGATCGGGCTTGGTCGCCTTGGTCGCTGCGGTCGAGATCGGTGCCGGATCATGCGGATCATGCGGATCATGCTGCGGCGCAGGCACGGAACCATTCGTCATCTTCACGGGCTTCAGAGCTTCGGCAAATACGTCTTCAGCTCGTACGCCGTGACCTGACGGTTGTATTCCTCCCACTCCCGGCGCTTGTTGCGCAGGAAGTACTCGAAGGCGTGCTCGCCGAGGACTTCGGCCACGAAGTCTGACTTCTCCATGATCTTCAGGGCGGCGCCGAGCGAACGCGGCAGCGGCTCGATGCCCATCGCCTGACGCTCCTCGTCGGTCAGCTCCCACACGTCGTCGCTGGTCGGCTCGCCGAGCTGCATCTTCTTCTCGATGCCGTCGAGGCCGGCGGCCAGCAGCACGGAGTACGCGAGGTACGGGTTGGCGACCGGGTCGAGCGCACGGAACTCCATACGCGCCGAATTGCCCTTGCCGGGCTTGTACTGCGGAATGCGCAGCAGCGCGGAACGGTTGTTGTGGCCCCAGCAGATGTAGCTCGGAGCCTCGTTGCCGCCCCACAGACGCTTGTACGAGTTGACGTACTGGTCGGTGACCGCGCAGATCTCCGCCGCATGGTAGAGGATGCCGGCGGCGAACTGACGGGCCGTGATCGACATGTTGAACTCCTGACCGGCCTCGTAGAAGGCGTTGGCATCGCCCTCGAACAGGCTCAGGTGGGTGTGCATGCCGGAACCGGGGGCGTCGGCAAGAGGCTTGGGCATGAAGCTGGCGTGGATGCCACGCTCCAGCGAGATCTCCTTGACGACGGTGCGGAAGGTCATGATGTTGTCGGCCGTGGTCAACGCGTCCGCGTACCTCAGGTCGATCTCGTTCTGACCGGGACCGGCCTCGTGGTGCGAGTACTCCACCGAGATGCCCATCTGTTCGAGCATGTTCACGGTGGCGCGGCGGAAGTCCATGCCGGGGCTGCGCGGCACGTGGTCGAAGTAGCCGCCCTCGTCGATCGGGGTCGGGGCCTTGGACCAGTCGGTCTGCTGCTCGAAGAGGTAGAACTCCATCTCGGGGTGCACGTAGAACGTGAAGCCCTTCTCCTTGGCCTTGGCCAGCGAGCGCTTCAGCACATGACGGGGATCGCCGAGGCTGGGCTCTCCCTCCGGGGTGAGCACGTCGCAGAACATGCGGGCGGTGCCCTGAGGACCGCCGCGCCACGGCAGGATCTGGAAGGTGGACGGGTCCGGCTTGACGATCATGTCGTCCTCGGAGACGCGGGTCATGCCCTCGATGGCCGAACCGTCGAATCCAAGCCCCTCCTCGAACGCCGCCTCCAGCTCCGCCGGTGCGATGGCCACGGACTTCAGGGTGCCGAGCACGTCCGTGAACCATAGTCGAATGAAGCGCACGTCACGTTCCTCGACCGTGCGCAGGGCGAACTCTTGCTGCTTATCCATAGCCACATATCCTCACACCCGCGTGTTATCGCTTTGTTTCGTCCTGCCCGGAAGGCGCTAGAGTAGAGGTCTATGAGTGAAGTTAGCGAAGTTGCACAGGACCATCTGACCCCGTCCGCCAATCCTCCCGTCGACGTCACGTCGTGGAGGCAGGCCGACGATCCCCGCGAGCGTTCCCGCGCCGGCATCGCCGCCCGCACGAAGGCTCCCCTCGAATCGCACGCCATCTGGCAGGTGAGGCCGGACCGCAGCGAGGCGATCGCGCTGCTGGAGGAGCAGTCGGCGATCCGAGTGCCCGATCTGATCCCGCTGAGATACAAGCGCATGAGCGTGAGCCCCTTCACCTTCTACCGCGGCACCGTGCTCATCATGACCAACGACCTCGCCACCACGCCGGTCAGCGGCATCCCGGTGCAGTGCGTCGGCGACGCGCACATCGGCAACTTCGGCATCTTCCGCTCCCCCTCGGCGCGACTCGTGTTCGACATCAACGACTTCGACGAGACCGCGATCGGCCCGTGGGAGTGGGATCTGAAGCGTCTCGCGGTGTCGGTGGAGATCTGCGGACGCGCGAACAGGCTCAAGGAGAAGGACGTGCGCGCGGCGGTCCTCAAGTGCGTGCAGACGTACCGAGAATGCATCAAGCAGTTCTCCGAAATGGATTACCTCGACGCATGGTACGAGCATCTCGACGTCGAGGAGACGCTCGACCGCTTCGAGACGAACGAGGGCGGCAAGCGCAACCGCACGCTGCGCGAGGCCGCGATGAAGGCGCTGCTCAAGGACAATGACGCGGCCGCCGCGAAACTGTGCAGGCTCAAGGACGGCAAGCTGCGCTTCAAGTCCAATCCGCCGGAACTGGTGCCGATCAACGAGCTGACGAGCTATGCCGATCCGGAGGCGCTGCAGGCGCGTCTCGACACCCTGTTCGACAACTACCGTCACTCCCTGTACGAGGATCGCCGCTGGGTGTTCGACCACTTCCGCTATCAGGACAGCGCACGCAAGGTGGTGGGCGTCGGATCGGTCGGCCAGCGCGCGTGGGCGAGCGTGTGGATCGCTCGCGACATCGACGATCCGATGATGATCCAGATGAAGGAGGCCACGTATTCGGTGCTCGAGCACTACTGCGGCGCCTCCCCGTACACGACGCACGGCGAGCGCGTGGTGCAGGGCCAGAAGCTGATCCAGTCGACCGCAGACGTGCTGCTCGGCTGGACCAGTTTCCTCGCCGAGGACGGCAGGAAGCGCGACTACTACGTGCGCCAGCTGTGGAACGGCAAGGGGTCGATCGACATCGACAACCTCAACGCGACCGCCCTGTCCGACCTGTCCCGCATGTGCGCGTGGTGTCTGGCGCACGCGCACGCGAGGACGGGCGATTCGATCGCGATCGCGAACTATCTGGGCGGCTCGGACGACTTCGACCGGGCGATCGCCTCGTTCGCGGTGAGCTACGCCGAACAGAACGACGAGGACTACGCCGTGTTCAAGCGCATGATCAAGAAGGGCGAGCTGCCCTGCGCCTAGCGGACGGTGCCGCTCAGCGGGCGACCTCCAGCGCCTCCTCGAGAGTGAAGGCGCGGGCGTAGAGCGACTTGCCGAGAATGGCGGAGTCGACGCCAAGGTCGGCGAGCGTGCGGATGTTGCGCAGGTCGTCGAGCTTGGCGATGCCGCCGGAGGCGGTGACCTTGGCATCGGTGCGTTCAGCGACCTCACGCAGCAGGTCGAGGTTCGGTCCGCTCATCATGCCGTCGCGGGCCACGTCGGTGACGACGTAGCGGGAGCAGCCGGCGTCGTCGAGCATCTTCATCGTCTCGAACAGGTCGCCGCCCTCACGGGTCCAGCCGCGAGCGGCGAGCGTGTGGCCGCGCACGTCGAGGCCGACGGCCACGCGGTCGCCGTACTTGGCGATCGCCTTGCGCGTCCACTCGGGGTTCTCGAGCGCCGCGGTGCCGATGTTCACACGGGCCGCGCCGGCCTCGAGGGCGGCGTCGAGCGAGGCGTCGTCACGCACGCCGCCGGACATCTCGATGTTGACGCGGTCGCCGAGCTCGTGGACGATCTCGCGCAGCTGGGCGCGGTTGTCGCCGGTGCCGAACGCGGCGTCCAGGTCGACCAGGTGGATCCATTCGGCGCCGGATTCGACCCACGTGCGGGCCGCTTCGAGCGGGGAGCCGTAGTCGGTTTCGGAACCGGATTCGCCCTGACGCAGGCGCACGGCCTTGCCATCGCGCACATCGACGGCGGGAAGCAGAGTCAACGACATGTCAATAACCTTTCGTAGATAGGTGTCCGCCCGTTAGAACGTGGCGATCCAGTTTTCGAGCAGCTGAGCGCCGGCGTCGCCGGACTTCTCCGGGTGGAACTGCGTGGCGAACAGGGGTCCGCGCTCGTAGGCGGCGACGAAGCGGCTGCGGCCGTACGTGCACCACGTGACGCGCTGCTCGTCGGGCAGTTCGATCTGGAACTCGCTCAGGTTCTTCGCCTTCGCGTCGAGCGCCGCGTAGGAGTGGACGAAGTAGAAGCGCTCGTCCTCCACGCCCTTGAGCAGCGCGGAGCCGTCGGCGGCCTCGACCGTGTCCCATCCCATATGGGGCACGACGTCGGCGTCCAGCGGATCGACGCTGCCGCCGATCAGTCCGACGCCGTGGGCCTCCTCGCCATGCTCGTGACCGAGCTCGAAGAGCACCTGCTCGCCGACGCACACGCCGAGCACGGCGCGGCCAGCGCGCAGGCGATCCGTGATCACACGGTCGCCGCCGACCTTCTTCAGGCCCTCCATGCACGCGGCGAACGCGCCGACTCCCGGCACGACGAGACCGTCGGCCTCGAGAGCCTGCCGGTAGTCGGAGGTGAGTGAGGTGTCGACGCCGAGGCGCGCAAGGGCGCGCACCATGGAGCGCACGTTGCCGAATCCATAGTCGAACACGACCGCAGTGGTCATTGATCCCCCTTAGGTACTTACAGTGTGATCAGTGTGATCAGTGTGATGCGGGTCAGTCGATGCTCGACCCGCGCGTGGCGCCTCCGCGGCCGAACCGCGTGTGCTCGGCGATCACCTTCATCGCGGACTCGTGATCGAGGCTGCCGGAGTCGACCACCTCGAAGCCCTGCGTCTTGAGCTGGGCGACGGTGGTGATGCCGAGCATCAGGTCCTCGACGAATCGCGGCGTCGAGTTGAACAGGATCGGCGGGGCGAGGGTCTCCCCCGCCTTGCCGCCCGCGTAGATCGAGACCTCGAGCTTGTCGGCGCGGTTGACGCCGAGCACGACGCTCATGCCGCCGACCACGGTGGTGATGTCGCGGGCCGCGGCCTCGGGGCCGTCGCCGTCGAGATTGCGCAGGACCGCGATCGCGCCCTGATTCGAGCCGACGCAGTCTGCGGAGATGTCGGACAGCTGGCAGAACGCGGCGAGCAGCGGCGCGGACGCGATGCGCGTGACCAGCGCCGCCATCTTGGCCTTGTTGCCGAGCAGACCGTCGAGCGCATCCTCGAAGCCGAACGACGGGTCGATCGACGAGGCGTCGTCCGGGATGTCGATGTCGAGATCGTCGGACAGGTCATCGACGCCCGAGTCCGGATGCGGGTCGAGGTCGTCCACGTCGGACATGTCGGAGGTCTCCTCGTCGGCGAACTCCTTCTCGAATCCCTCCAGTGCCTTGGCGATGTCCTCGTCGGTCAGATGCGAATCGCCCGGGTCGGAATCCCGGCCGGAGCGATCCTTGTCGTCGTCGAAGTCGTCCGCCATCACAGGCTTCCCTTCGTGCTCGGGATCAGCCCCTCGATGCGCGGGTCCGGTTCGATGGCGAACCGCAGTGCGCGTGCCAGCGCCTTGAACTCGGCTTCGGCGATGTGGTGCGGGTCGCGGCCGGCGAGCACCTGCAGGTGCAGGCAGATGCCGGCGTGCAGGGCGATCGACTCCATGACGTGACGCACGAGCGAACCGGTGAAATGCCCGCCGATCATGCAGTATTCGAAGCCCTCCGGCTCGCCGGAGCACACCACGTACGGGCGTCCGGAGATGTCGACGACGGCCTTGGCGAGCGCCTCGTCGAGCGGCACGGTGGCGTCGGCGAACCGGCGGATGCCGCGCTTATCGCCGAGCGCCTGCTTCAGCGCCTCGCCGAAGACGATGGCCGTGTCCTCCACGGTGTGGTGCACGTCGATGTCGGTGTCGCCGTGCGCGTGGATCTTCAGATCGATGAGCGAATGCTTGCCGAGCGCGTTCATCATGTGATTGTAGAACGGCACGGAGGTGTCGATGTCGGTCTGTCCGGTGCCGTCGAGGTTCAGCTCGAGGTCGATGTGCGATTCGCTGGTCTCGCGAACGATGTGCGCGGTGCGCGCCATGATGCTTACGCTCCTTTATCGATTGGGTATCGATTGATCGATTATTATCGACTGGGTTCAGACGGCTCTTAGCGGGCCTCGACGAGACGCATCGACTCGACGAGCGCCTCGCGGAAGCGGGCCATCTCCTCGTCGGTGCCCATGCACACGCGCAGCCAGCCGTCGGGGCCGACGACGCGGATCAGCACGCCGCGCTTGAGCAGTTCGTCGAAGATCGCCTCGCGGTCGTCGAAATGACCGCCGAACAGCAGGAAGTTGGAGCCGGATTCGGCAACTTCGAGCGGTTCGCCCTTGTAGGTCTGGGCCTTGAGCCACTCGGCGGTGGCCTCACGGGTCTCGCGCAGGTGCTCGACGCGGCTCAGCTGCTCGTCGGTGTGCTCGAACGCGGCGATCGCGGCGGCCTGCGTCACGGCGGACAGGTGGTACGGCATGCGCACGATGCGCACGCAGTCGATGATGCCCTTGCTCGCGGCGAGGTAGCCGACGCGCGCGCCCGCGAAGGCGAACGCCTTGCTCATCGTTCTCGAGACGGCGAGGTTCGGATGGTCCTTGATGAGGGTCACGGCGCTTGGCGTGCCGGGCTTGCGGAACTCGACGTACGCCTCGTCGATGACGAGGATCGGGTGCACGCCCTCGCCGGCGCCCTCGACTTCAGCGGTCTCGCAGGCGGCGAGGATGCGTTCGATGTCCTCCATCGCCAACGGCGTGCCGGTGGGGTTGTTCGGGCTGGTGAGCAGCACCATACTCGGCTTGACCTCGTGGATCGCCTCGATGGTCTTCTCGACGTTCAGCGTGAAGTCCTCGTTGCGGTGGGCGAGCTTCCAGCCGGTGAACGTGTCGCGCGCGTACTCGGGGTACATCGAGTAGGTCGGGTCGGCGCCGAGCGCGGTGCGGCCCGGACCACCGAACGCCTGGAACAGCTGGAGCATGATCTCGTTGGAGCCGTTCGCACCCCACAGCTCGTCGACATCGAGACGGGTGCCGGATTCGCGCGCGAGGTAGTCGGAGAACGCCTTGCGCAGTTCGATGTGCTCGCGATCCGGGTACCGGTTCAGCGTCGGCGCGATCTCGCGCACGCGCCTGGCGATCGTGTCGCACACGGCCGGATCCGGCGCGTACGGGTTCTCGTTGACGTTAAGGCAGACCGGCACGTCGAGCTGGGGCGCGCCGTACGGCTCCTCGCCGATCAGATCGTTCCTCAGCGGCAGGTTCGCCGGAATCGCGTTGCCGTTGGTCTCGTTGTTCCCGCTCACAGCAGACCGGCCTCCTTCTCCTGCTCGCGCAGAGTGGCCTTGTCGTACGGGTCCTTGACGAAGCGGGACAGCACGCACTCGCCGTGCGCGGGCAGATCCTCGGAGACCGCGAACGCGTTGATGCGCGCGGCCAGGGCCTTCAGGCCCTCCTCGTCGTATTCGATGACCTCGACCGGCTTCATGAACGTGTGCACGCCGAGACCGGCGGCGAAGCGGGCGGTGCCGCCGGTGGGCAGCACGTGGTTGGAGCCGGACATGTAGTCGCCCAACGGCACCGGGGAGTACGGACCGCGGAAGATAGCGCCGGCGTTCCTGATGCGCTTGACGACCGCATCCGCGTCGGCGGTCTGGATCTCCAGATGCTCTGCGGCGTACGCGTTGGCCGCGTCGATCGAATGATCGAGGTCATCGGTCAGGACGATCGCGGACTGCGTGCCGGACAGGGACGTGTGGACGCGCTCGGCGTGCTCGGTGCGCGGCACGCGGTAGTTGAGGTTCTCCTGCACCTTCTCGGCGATCTCGGTGGAGTCGGTGAACAGCACGGAGCCGGCCAGCTCGTCGTGCTCGGCCTGGCCGATGAGATCGGCGGCCAGAAGGCTCGGGTTCGCGGTCTTGTCGGCGATGATGCCGATCTCGGTGGGGCCTGCGACCGCGTCGATGCCGACGAAGCCGGAGACCAGCGACTTGGCGGTGGCCACGAAGATGTTGCCCGGGCCGGTGATCTTGTCGACCGGATCGCACAGCACGTCGCCGTCCTGCGGCTCGGAGCCCTTGGCGCCGTATGCGAACATGGCGACGGCCTGGGCGCCGCCGACCGCGTACACCTCGTCGACGCCGAGGATCGCGCAGGTGGCGAGGATCGTACGGTTCGGCAGGCCGGAGCCGTCACGCGCCGGCGGGGTGGCGATGGCCAGCGATTCGACGCCGGCGGCCTGCGCGGGCACCACGTTCATGATCACCGAGCTCGGGTAGACGGCCTTGCCGCCCGGCACGTACAGACCGACGCGCTGGATCGGGATCCAACGCTCGGCGACGCGGGCACCCTCGGCCAGATCGGTGTAGAAGTCCTTCGGCACCTGATTGGCGGCGACGGCACGTGCGCGGCGCACGGACTCCTCGATGGCGGAGCGGACCTCGGGGTCAAGGGTCTCGAGGGATTCGGCGAACGCCTCCTTCGGCACGCGAAGGTGCTCGGGGCGCACATGGTCGAACTTCTCCTCGAAATCGCGCAGGGCCGCCGCTCCGCGCTCCTTGACGTCATCCAGAATCGGACGCACCAGATCGGTGGCCTCGGAGGTGCCCATGGCGGCGCGCGGCATCGCGGCCAGCAGCTCGGCACGGGAGAGGCTCTTGCCTCGAAGATCGATGATTCGCATGATGTTTTCGCTGTTCTCGCTCATAACAGCCCATCGTAACAACGTTCGCGCACGAATCGTCGGGAAGCGTCCAATTCCAGCCGAATCGTGAGATTTCGTTATCTTGTCGCC
>NZ_JFAL01000011.1:0-23474 GCF_006454495.1 Bifidobacterium sp. UTCIF-38
GTCGCCGTCCTCCGCTCCTTTGCATTTCTGTTACGTTTTGCCTTCTACTTCAGTGTTGACAGTGCGGGGTAGAGGGTGAGGAATCTGGGATAGATAGTGTCGTATACGGCTGCTGCGGCCGGGTCGGGGGTGTAGGTCGTGCTTTGGATCGCGTCGGTGAGGATCCGGGGGTTCTGGAATACGAGGGAGGCCAGGGCGACCGCGGGGAGGATGTCGGCGTTGGTGAAGACCTTGATGTCGTGCGCGAGCACGTCGGCCATGATCTGGCACCATGCGGGTTCGCGGGCGCCGCCGCCGATCAGGGAGATCTCCTCCGGCGCCGCGTCGAAGCTCTCCATGCCCTGACGGATCGAGAAGGCGACGCCCTCCAGCGCCGCCCGGACGAGATCGGCGCGTGTGGTGTCGGGCGAGATGCCGACGTACGCGCCGCGGATCGACGGGTTCATAACCGGGAACCGCTCCCCCACGAGGTACGGCAGGCACAGGACGCCGTTCGATCCGGGCTCGGATCGTTCGATGAGGTCGTGGGCCGCGGCGTAGTCGGGTGTCTCGGGGTTTGCGGAGGTCTCGCCGGCGAGCGCTCTTGTCACCCACTTGTGCACGTCGCCGGCGTTGAGGAACGGGACGGCGTTGACGAATCCCGGGGCCACGCCGAACGCGAGGTTCGCCGCGCCCGGCTTGTCGACGAACGGCTCGGGCGAGACGGTCGCGATCCAGCCGGACGTGCCGAGGTTGATGTTGTAGCGTCCCGGACGGTCGACGCCGCTGGCGAACGTGGTGGCTCCCGCGTCGCCGATACCGGCGAACACCGGGGTGCCAACTGCGAACCCGGTCAGGGCGGCGGCTTCCGGCATCACCTCACCGACGACGTCCTGCGGGCGATGCAGTTCGGGTAGGATCCCCCGTTCGATTTCGCTCGTCTTGAGCAGTCCCGCATCCCACTCGCCGGAGCGGATGTCCATCGCGCCGGCGGTCGAGCAGGCGGCGACGTCGCCGACGCAACGGCCCGTGAGCCGCGCGATGAGATAGTCCTTCGAACTGATGAGCACGTGGGCGGTGCGGGCGAAAAGCTCCGGCTCGTGCGCGCGCATCCACATGAGCTTCGGCAGCGGCAGACAGCCCTCGAGACGGTTGCCGACCACGTCGAGGAATCGCTTGGACCCGTAGCGTTCCGCAAGTTCGTCGGCCTCCTCCTGCGCCCGTCCGTCGGAGTAGAGGATGGCGTTGTGCACCGGATTGAGGTCGCGGTCCAATGCGATCACGTCCTGCATCTGCCCGCTGAAGGTGAGTCCGGCGATGCGATCTTTGCCACCCGAATGGAAACCTGGCTCGTTCGCGGCCGCGTCGGCGAGCATCCGCCGGCTCACCACGACGAACGCGCGCCACCACTGGTTTGGATCCTGCTCACGGTATTCGCCGTGAGGCCCCGCGATGATCAGGTCCAGATCCTCGCTCGCGCTCGCCACGATGCGGCCGTTTTCCGCGACCAGCGCGCCCTTCAGCGCCGTGGTCCCCGAATCGAACGTCGCCGCGTAGCGCGGCGGTTCCCCACAGGTCTTTCGCTCTTCATCCCGCATATCCATGCCGCCCATCGTAGTCAGTGCTCTCCATCCGATCGCACGTCGACGTCAGAACGTCAATCGCATCTGGTGCCAGACGACGCCTCCGTGCGTGGAGCCGCTGATTCCCTCGTCCACGTAGTCGAATCGTGCGTAGAAGCCGACGAGCCGGTCCTTGCAGGTGAGCACCAGTCCCTTGCGTCCGGCGGCGCGGGCGTCGGCGATGACGCGGCGCATCAGCAGACTCGCGTATCCGCGATGCCGGTATTCCGGTGCTGTGTCGACCCCGAAGATCATCTGCCACGTGCCTTGGGGATTGTGCCCGGACGGGTCGTCGTACATGTCGTCGGTCAGATCCGCGCGGTCCGTGGCGAACCCGTTGATGAACGCGACGATGCGTTCGTCGGCGGCATCCGCCGGACCATCATTGCGGCACAGCAGCCAGAAGCACTCCGGATATGCCGCAATCCGTCTGCGGATCGTCTCCCTGCCGGCGGCCTCCGCCGTCGGGAAGCACAGCGTCTCCACGGCCGCGATCGCGTCGACGTCCGATGCGGTCGCATGCCGGATCGTCAATCCCGACGGCGTCAAGTCGTTCGCATTCCCATTTCCGCTACCCATCTGATCCATGCCCCCAATTATCCGTCCGGGCGTATGAGGTGATACGCGCCCTGACCGTACAATGGCCGGTGAAGGGAAAACACCATTGCCACGAAGGGAGCATCATGGCGATTCAATCGACGATCACGCTGAACAACGGAACGGTCATCCCGCAGGTGGGACTGGGCGTGTTCCGGACGCCGGACGGCGACACCACGGTCAACGCGGTCACTGCGGCGCTCGAGGCCGGGTACCGCCACATCGACACGGCGATGATCTACCGCAACGAGACATCCGTGGGCGAGGGCATCCGCCGTTCCGGCGTGCCTCGCGACGACATCTTCGTGACGACGAAGCTGTGGAACGACGACATCCGCGCCCGCCGCGGACAGGACGCGTTCGAGGAGAGCCTCGAGCGTCTCGGCCTCGACTACGTGAACCTGTACCTGATCCACTGGCCGGCCGACGGCTGGCAGCAGGCATGGGACGACCTGCAGGCGATCTACGCATCCGGCCGCGCGAAGGCGATCGGCGTGAGCAACTTCCAGCGGCATCACTTGGAGGAGCTGCTCGCGAATTCGGACGTGAAGCCGGCGGTCGACCAGATCGAATCCTCACCGCAGTTCGCCAATCAGGAGCTCATCGACTTCGCGCACGCGCAGGGCATCGACGTGGAGGCGTGGAGTCCGCTCGGCGGCACCGGCGGCACGCTGCTCGCCGATCCGCGTCTGTCCGAGATCGGCGCGAAGTACGGCAAGTCGGCCGCGCAGGTCGTGATCCGCTGGCACATCCAGCGCGGCGTCATCGTCCTGCCGAAGTCCACGCACGCCGATCGCATCCGTCAGAACCTCGACGTCTTCGACTTCCAGCTGTCCGACGCCGACATGGCCGCCGTCAACGCGATCGACACCGGCCGCCGCAACGGCGCCGACCCGGACGACTTCGACTTCTGACTGGCGATAGCCTGCCGGCACTTTCGTTCCGCCTGTCCAGCGTTGACCGCGGGGGATGACGGTACGCTGATCGGGACACGCTCAAGGCCGCTCGACCAAGCCTACGGTCTCGATCAGCGTACCGTCATCCCCCGCTTCTTGTTGGTTTAGCTGTGGTTCCGTTGCGGCTTCGTCATCACTCCAATGACAAAGAAACCCACTAGTATCCCGTTGGAAGTTCGTTGTTGAATTGGCCACCCCCTCGGGCCCGCTTCGGAGCCTTTCCACACGCCCATACGGCCCACTTTCTATTGAACACACACATTTCGTCCGATCCTGTAGGATCCGGCGTTGAGGAGGTGGGGGAAGTGGCGAAAACGTTTGATTCCGTAGGGGCCGATACGTCGATTGGGGTGAATCGAGGATGAATGCGCGATGAGTCGCGATGGGGCTGCCACTCAGTGCATGTCAATCGGTTGATGTTTGTTGAGCGGCAGAAAACCGTGCCGCTCAACGCAATTTCGGCGCTTTTTCACATTGAGCGGCAGACACATCGGCGACAGGGGCGGTCCTTGCGATACCGGCCATTGCGGAATCGTTGGAAAATGGCCATTTTGACAACATGTCAAAAAGTTGGCGAGGCAGCAATGACGTATCGTCATGCCGCTCAACGTCAAAAACACTGAAAAATGCATTGAGCGGCACAGCCAGAGCATAGCCGGACGGCACAGCTGAGGCGTGGACGGACGGCATGACTGAGGTGGCGTGGCCGGGCGACGCAATTGAGTCGGTCTGCGATGGCGCGGCCGAGTGTCTAGTACCTCCACCGGAAATTCGTTGGTCTCATCCCATCTCCCCTTGTCGGGGCGTCGCCGTTGGCCAAAACGTCACCGTGAAGAAAACAGTTTCGCCGTTTGCAGGCAACGTGCGGGGCCGACAGGCGAGCCAGCATGACGCGCGCAGCGCGTCCGTAATCGCGGGACGAGCCAGACCGCGAAGCAGGCCTGAAGCAGGCCTGAGGGATGGCCAATTCAACAATGACTTTACGGCGCAGGATACTAGTCGATATCTGTGCCTTGTCAGAACAATCCTGCTCCTCCAGACTGAACCAACGAAGCGTATATTCCGAGTTCCGCCTGATCAAGGATCTTCATGATGGCGTTTCGCTCGTCCTCATCTCGGTACGTGATCTCCAGATAGCCTTCATCTTGCGATGCCGTGGGGCAATCGGCATGTTTGACGGTGATCGAGACGCCTTTCCCAACGGCTTTGATCGAATCGATGATAGATCGATGCGTATCATAGGCATCCTGCGTCGATTGATACGACGTGAGGTCATCGCATGGTAGTCCCGCGCTGCCTCTTCTCATCGGGATGACGCCCGTCAGGATTAGACCGACCGCGATCGCCGCGGCTACGACGAAAGCGACGGCTGCGTATACCACTTTCCGACCGAGACTCGTCTTACGGTTGGCCTTTGTCGAATTGTCCGCGTACTTCATTGAGGCTCCTTATGTGTTTTTGCGACATTCGCACTGTAAGTGACGGATCGTTCGTCGGATGCTGCTGTTGCAGTATCGCCCAAACTCGCGTTGCTGTGATTGCCCACCGGATAATTCCAGTCGCATGAAGACATCAGAACAGGGTCATGAGTAGCGATAATTACGGTCGTTCCCTCGCCGGCCCGGCGTCGCAGTAGATCGATGACGATCTGACGATTGTGCGCGTCGAGTGATGCAGTGGGCTCGTCCGCGAAGATCACCGATGCATTCTTGTATATCGCGCGCGCAATACCGAGGCGCTGCTTCTCCCCTCCGCTGAGGTGGGATGCAGGTTCCTGGATTCGCTTCGCCAAACCTGTTGCTCTGAGCGCCTCATGGATTCGTCTACGGTCTCCCCCGGCACGCTGACCGAATGGGCCGAGTTGCATGGATACGTTGAACTCCACGCTTTCCTCGTCCATGATGCCGTAATCCTGGAGGATGAACGAGGCCGTATCGTGCCAGAATCGTCTGCGTCTGCCGGACGACGCATACGTGACATCCTCATGGTCGATGATCAGCCGCCCGTCATCGGCTTGTTGCAGAAGTCCAAGAGTGTGCAGCAGCGTGGTCTTCCCGCATCCGCTGGGTCCGGTGAGGGCGATCATGCCACTTTCCGGAATATGCAGATTGATGTGCTCAAGAATTGTCCGTCCGGCGATGTGCACCGTCAGATTGTCGCATTCTATGGTGGTCATGAGATTCCTTTCCATGGCGTGTTCAAAATATCCACGCAAAAACGGTTACAGAGTGCGGGTGTTGACGGCCTTGAACATACGCCGCACGGACAGGATGTGGGACAGAGCCGAGACGAGGATCGCCAGTATCGTCAATGCGCCGGTTGCCAATGCCGCCGTGGCGCCCGTCGAATGGAGCGCGATCATGGTGATGACGGCTCCCGCCGCCAACGCCGCGCCGCTTTCCGCCAGTATCGTGAATTCCGCCAAGCGACCGGCGAGGATACCGTTCAACATGAGCGGGTAGTCGTGTCTGGCACGTAGTGCGGCGCGCACCATCGCATGCACCATGACCGTCAGTGCGAACGAGACGATGAGCATGACGAACGCCGCGGCCTGCAGCCAGGCGAAATACGTGGAGAACTGACTCTGCAGGATCTGTTCCTCGGCGACATAGCGTACCTGAGCCCGTTGCGCTAATCCGGCACGCTGCAATCTGGATCGCACGTCCTGTAATCCCGTCATCACAATGTTGCGGGTGGTTGCCGCCGGCACCAGAAATCCGGAGTCGGAGAATCCTGAATAATCGTCAAGGACGATGAGCGTCAGTCGTTTCGGGAAGAGCATGGTGTCCGAGCCTCCTTGAAGCACCGGTATCGTGTCGCCATCGATGATGTAGTATCTGGCCTGCCTGATCATGTCCTCACCGTGGCGTGAATCCGATGCCCATCCCGGCAGCTGGGAGACGACATCCTTCGCCTCCGTCGACAGGCGGTCCTGCGAGACACGTATGGCATGTTTCATATGTTTCGGATCGACCCGCACCAGATCAAGCCAATCTTCCGTGACCAAGGCCACCGGATCGGTACCGGTCTCCCCGGTCGTTTCCGGGGTGAACGTATAGGAGAGGGCCCCCTTCCCCTCACTTTCCATGGCGCGTAACACGTTCGCGACCTTGGCATCCAGTCGCGGATCGTCATTGTAGGACAGGGCTATCGAAACTTGATCGGACAGACGTTCCCACACGCGCTGCTCGCGTGCCGACGAATCGGCTGACGCCATGGCGGACATCGCAGGCGCGGTTACCGCCAGTACCGCCACGAACACAACCGACTTCATCGCGAGAGCCGACCGTCGCAGACCGATGTTGCCGGATGCGCGACGCATGATCATCACGGCCGAAGGCCATGAAACCGCGCCCACGATCAGCATCGCCACGAACAGTCCGGACAACATCACGCCCTCGAGCACCAACAACATGCGAAAGAAATATGGTATAAACACGAGCCCCTTGATCACACCAACCGCCGTGACCGCGGTGATGTCGATGCAACTTGCCGCGCACAGCGACGGCACCAGAACACCCATCATGTCGTCCTTCTGAATGCGCCATGTCGAAACGCCCGCCAACACACGCAATGCCCGCGAACGAACCTTGGATGCCATCCAGTACAGGACCATCGTCGCTATCAGAGCAAGAGCCGCCGCCATCGACATCATGAAACTCAACTGCGATACCAGCAGACGTATATCATCACGTAGCGAATCGGTGCCCCATGTCACCGTCACCCCGTTGCGGTTCAGCCAGTCATGCAGCCCGACATCTGATTGGTCGCCGCGAATCAGGTAGTACTGTCCGCTGGCGGATGCCGACGATAGACGAGAATCCGTCACCACTGTGGAATCCGGCATGTTGCCGAAACGTCTGATGGATGTTCCCACGGGAAGCCGTCCGCGTGCCGTAGCATCCATCGCGACAAACACCTGCCGTTCCGCGGCATCGCCGTCAAGATCAGGCATGACCTTGACGATGCCGAGCTTGCGCTGATCGCCGATGTTGGTGAGTTCCCGCAGCGCCCGAGCGTCATCCATGCCGGATGATTGGAAATCCAGCATCATCGAAACGTTGGCGTGGATTCCTTGTGGTAATGCACGATCATGTAGATCACTGGATATGACGGACAGCAATGAAGCGAGCAGGAACACCAACGTGGATACCGCGAAAAATAATCGACGATGCATAAACCACACTCTCAATGAAAAAGAAAAGCCGATGCCAATCTTGAAAAGAATGCCACCGACTAACTACATGACCATTAAAGAACGCGGTAGTAATAAGCGTCGTTATTTCCCCAATAATTCACAGCATACTTCTCTGCAATAGAACGCTTGCCACGAGCGGTATCAATACTGCGAACAGTCGATCCGTTCAACGAAACCGAAGAACCATGAACTCGCGTACTATGCGTGTAATACGAACGAATCTTAACATTCCAGAAGCCCCATTCCCAAACTCCCCCTTGGGCAGGATACTGAGTGTGCTTACCCTCAGGATTAAGCCACAAAGGCTGAATTTCGTATTCTCCATTCTCCAAAGTAGGAACGATAACATCCGACTCTGCCGCAGATGCAGATGCCACTGGAATAAATGTCATCGAACCACACGCCAGCAGTACAACTGCCAACTTTTTAATCCTAGATGCTTTATCCTCAATAATAGACATAATGTCCTCCAATTTATATCAATACTACATATACACAATCCAATTGATATCAAAAGGAACTATGTATTGTAGTGATCTGGATTATTTCCAGAACAATTTCAATGTATCAACACTCAGGCAGAGTGTTCCACCCATGTCCCTCCATAAGTGACATAACAGAGTGTCGAAAACAACCAGCCGTATCATCAAGGTATGAAGCAAGACGGGGAAAAAGTGACGTTGGGGATCGTGGACAACGATCACCTGACGCTGGCCGCGCTCTCGAGCATACTGCGCGATCTGCCATGGCTGCGCATATTGTGGACCACAGTCTCGGGAGATGATGCGGTTGACAACTGCCTGAATCCGGGAACGCGACCGCAGGTGGTGCTGGTCGACATGTCCATGGAGGTCACAAGCGGCGCGGAGGTGTGCAGAACGCTGCGTCGCCGATCGTTACCGGTCGGATTGGTGTGCATGACTTCGTTCGCGTTGGGCAGCTATGCCCGCATCGCCGCCGAGGCTGGAGCTCAGGCATTGATTTCCAAAACGGATCTTCGTGGATTAACCAACGCGATTCGGCATGCGTCGGCAGGTCTGGCAGTGCAATGTCCCGTTGACGCTTCAGTCCAATTTCCCGATGTGCAGTCCGCGACCTCAGCCAATGATGCTGATGCAATGGATTCTCGACATACACACCATGCGGATGAGAATCGACTGTCCGCTCGGGAGATCGAGATCCTGCGCATGTACTCTGAGGGATTGGAGACCGAGGAGATCGCCCATTCACTATCCTTAAGCAAATTCACCATCGGCACATATGCCAAGCGAGCGATGGCCAAACTGCATGCACGTAACCGAATCCACGCCATCATTCTATGCGAGAAACGCGGTCTGTTATGAATCGGAGCAACAGCAATGAAACCAGTACAATCGGATATCTCTCGCATGAACAACGAACCATGCCAAACGACGCCGTATGGCAGGTCGCACGCATAATCGCAATTGCTGCGAGTTATGGATATGGAATCGTTCTATTGGCAGCCGATCAGATTGTGGGAACGATCGATTGGATCGGTTGCATACTTGCCGCGGCCGTCATGGCGTTGTGCATCATCACCTTACGGTTCCCCGTAACCGCCATATCGATGCAGACGACGCTACTGATAGGCATCAACGCCATCCCTGCACTGTCACCATTGATGCTACCGTTGTTCCCATCATTCGCCACCGCGTTGATGGTGTTGTCCTATCGGTTCTCACTTCCGGGGATTGCCCTAGGGATAGCCCAATCCGTCATCGTCATCATCATTCATGACATGCTGGGCATGACCGGTGTAAACCCGTCGCATGCTCTTGACATGATCATTGCGGTTGCGCTTCCCGCAGCCTCGTATCTCGGCATCGGATTGCACTGGCGCAACGACGTCGCGAACATGCGTCGCATGAGTCGGGAACTGGAACGGCAACGAGAGATCAATGCGGAACGGCAACGGCGCGAAACGATAGCCGCCACACTTCATGATCAGGTGACCAATAGACTCGCCTATCAGGTACTTCGCATGCAGCATGATTTGCAAGCATGGCAGGAGCGGCCTGCACAACCTGACCAATACCGGGCTGAGATCATCCAACTTGCTGATATATCGCAGGAACTGCTCAAAATCGTACGATCAACGATCGACGTTCTCAGCTCGGAAACACCGATCAATGCCGATTCCACTGGCCGGAATTCGTTTTCCAAAACCGATGCATCGCTTGCATCACCTGATCCCGATACCGAAATGGAAATGTTTGTGGCCCATCTCGCACAGTCCGAAGAGGAGATGCGCAATATTGGATTCACCATCAGCACGTCCATCACGGGCAACATGCCTCAGAATTACGACCCAATGACACTGGATATCATCCACGCAGGCATCGATGAATTCACCAGTAATATGATCAAATACGCTGACCAAAACGATGCATGCAGTCTTGGCATCACTATCACGCCAACTGATATAACAGTCGCTTCGAGCAATGCAGACGCCGGTTCCACCCGCACGCCCACCACGCGATCCTTTACCGGCGGCAGAGGCCTGTCTCGGCTCGATCGAACGGCTGCCGCAGCCGGCGGAACGCTATCGCGGGAACGTCACGGTCCGATACGGGCATTTCACCTCCGTGTGCCGTGGCATCAATTAGGCAAATGAGACATACCCACAGTCTCATGACCAAGGTCTCTCGCTGAAGGGCGGTCAGCGAGAGATCATTGCTTATCTCTGATGGAAATCTCTCGCTAACCACCCCCGTAGTGAGAAGTTGCCGTCTCTGAACAACAATAACCTCTCGCTACAAGGGTAGTTAGCGAGAGATGACGGCTGGTCAGCTACCGTTATCTCTCGCTGCGGAGCGACTGGCGAGAGATAACGGTCATATGATGACCGAGATCTCTCGCCGTATGCCCCGCAACGGATGCAGCAAGCGGGGCGTGGGTGTCGTATCGGGCGTCAGATGACGTGGTACTCGCGCAGGAGGGTGGCGATGTCGGTGCCGTCGAGCTTCTTGAGGATCTTGCCGAGCACGGCCTTCTCCACGAAGTTGAGCTTCATGTCGGTCACGGGTGCGCCGTCACGCAGCTTGACGGTGGCGTTGAGGAGGTTGCGCACGTCGTAGACGCTGCCCCACACCTCGGGCACGCCGCGATCGACGTCGAGCAGCGTGTACACCGCCTCCATGCCGGTGCGCATCGAATACTCGGTGGTGAAGATCGTGTCGCGCGGAGTCTCGGCGAACTGGCCGAGGAACGCGAAGTTGACGGCGCCGTCGGGCACCACGTCCGGACGGTCGCCGGCCGCACGCGGCATGAAGAAGGCCGTGATGTACGGCATCATCACCGGCACGGTGTTGGCGTGGGTTTTGGCGAGCGCCTCGATCTTCTCCGTGGGAACGCCCATGTGGTAGAGCCACTCGGCGCAGATCTCCTCGCCGGTGCATTCGGTCATCGGCTTCTTGATGTAGTTGCCGGGCTTGTCGGGGAACAGGCCGTAGACCCACACGCACAGCTGGTCCTTGGGCTGGTCGCGGAACTGCTGCTGACGGTTCAAGGTCCAACTCATGAGCCAGTTGGAGTCGGTGACGGTGATGATGCCGCCGGTGACGACGTGGCCGCTGAACGGGTCGCGCTTGCAGATGCGCTTGATGTACGGCGGGATCTCGCCGTCGAGCGTGGTGACGGTGGCGCTCATCCACTTGGTGGCCTGCGGGTCGGAGCAGAACTTGTCCGGGTGGCCGAAGCTCGGGTCCTGTTTGGCGATGCGGCGCCACATGTCCCAGCCACCGCCGGGCTTCAGGTCGGGGTTCCATGCTGCGGGCGCGTGCTGCGAGCCCATGGTGGAGTTCTCGACGCAGCCGCCGTTGGTGATGAACACGTAGTCGTCGGGGGTCAGGTCGATGGACGACTTGTCGCCTTCATGGTCGATGTCGATGCGCACGGCGAGCTTCTTCGTGTCGGAGCTGAACGGGTTGCGCTTGAACACGCCGGAGGTCGCCTGGATCTTGAGGATCGTGTCCTGGCCGACGCCGGTGCGTTCGCGGCGCGGGCCGTCTCCGCCGCCGATCGCGAATTCGACGTTCTCGACCTTGGTGTTGTAGTGGAACTGCACGCCGTGCGATTCCAAGTACTTGACCATCGGCAGGATCATCGACTCGTACTGGTTGTATCGGGTGAATCGCAGCGCGGAGAAGTCGGGCAGGCCGCCGATGTGGTGGATGTAGCGCTTGATGTACAGCTTCATCTCGAGCGCGGAGTGCCAGTTCTCGAAGGCGAACATGGTGCGCCAGTACATCCAGAAGTTGGAGTTCAGGACCTCGTCGTCGAAGAAGTCGGTGATCGGCTTGTCGTAGAGCTCCTCGTCGGGCGTGAAGAAGAGCTTCATGATCTCCTGCGACGCCTTGTCGGACAAGCCGAACTTGCCGTTCGTCTCCGCGTCCTTTCCGAGATCCTTGGTGGCGCGGCACAGCGAGTAGTTCGGGTCCTCCTTGTTGAGCCAGTAGTATTCGTCGAGGACGGAGACGTCGGGCGTCTCGATGGACGGGATGGAGCGGAACAGGTCCCACATCACCTCGAAGTGGTTGTCCATCTCGCGTCCGCCGCGCATCACGTAACCGAGTCCGGGGATTTCGGCGCCATCGCATGCTCCTCCGGGGACCGCGTCCTTTTCGAGGATGTGGATGTTCTCGCCGGGCATCTGCGCGTCGCGCACGAGGTAGCATGCGGCGGACAGGGCCGCCAGTCCGGTGCCGATGATGTAGGCCGACTTGCCGTCGACGCCTGCGGGCTTCTTCGGTCGGGCGAACGCCTCGTAGTTGCCGTTGGAATAGTACATGTTCCGCCTCCTTGGGGATGTGTTGACATGCTGTCAACTTTTCTTAATGGACATGATGTCGCATTTACTTCCCTCTCGCCATAGACACTACGCCGGGTTTCGCCGAATATCCAGCGTCCGTTCGACGTCGATCAGCGGATGACCAGATACAGCAGCATCGCCATGACGATGACGACCAATCCGATCGCGACGACCACGACCAGACCGGCGTGCAGGTGCTGCGCGTGGACTCGTCCGACGACGACACCTACCTGCATGACATGATCGGGCGTGCGGACGGCCTGATGATCCCCGGCGGCAACGACATCGATCCCGCACTCTACGGCGGCACCCGCCTAATTCGACGGACGAGCTCGTGCCCCTGCGCGACCACGCCGAACCGGTGCTGCTCACCGCCGCCTATGAACGCCGGATGCCGTATCTGGGCGTCTGCCGCGGCTTGCAGATGATGTGCGTGCTCGCGGGAGGCAACCTCTACCAGCAGATCGCCGACGATGTGCCGGGCGCACTGAATCACTGGCAAGACAAGCCGTATGCCGAACCCAGCCACGAGGTGTCCATCGCCGCCGGCTCGCCGTTGCGCGGGATTCTGGGACGGGATGCGCTCGCGGTCAACAGCGTGCACCATCAGGCGGTGCATGAGACCGGGCGGGACATCACGGTGCAGGCGACGGCACCCGACGGGATCGTCGAGTCCGCGTATCGGAACGACCGTGACTTCTTCATGGCGGTGCAGTGGCATCCCGAGCAGACGCCGGACGCCGAGGACAGCCACCGGCTCGCCGTGGCGTTCGTGGACGCCTGCCGCAGGTATCGCGACGCGCGAGGCGAATGATCGCGCACGTTTCGACGTCCGGATCAGAACAGGGTCGGCTCTAAGGCGGATGGTTTTGGCTTCGCGGCCGGCGCCGGATGGTCCTTGAGGTCGCGTTCGATCCATGCCATGACGAGATCGGCGAGACGCTCGACACCACCCGGGACTACCAGCGCCGCCGACCGCTGCCCGACGTCAACCATGCCCCAGGACATGCGTCAACCATGCCCCGAGACATACGTTGAGTCCCACGGATTCGCGGGACTCAACGCGATTATGGGCGATTTCGTCGCTGAGTCCCACGGCCTGAACGCCCTGCCCTGCGCCCGCCCGTCGGCCACGGCATGGGAATCGTTGGAATTCCGCCGTTTCGCGGCGGTGCTGACGGGTCGTTCCCGGTCCGGTGACGGTGTGGGCGGGTGTTGTCGCGGGACTCAGCGTGAAAAACGCGGGGAATCGCGTTGAGTCCCACGGATTCATGGGACTCAACGCCGAAATCGGCCTTGGCCGCGTTGAGTCCCACGCGAGACTGCCGCCACGGTCATAGCCCGGGCGCTTCCGTTCGCATCTCGAGCATCGGAGCATGCCCGCACGAGGGTGGATCCGGACCTCGAGCACGGGTTCGGAGCATGGGCCCGTCGACGATGCGGACGTCCTCGGCCGCCGTGCCCGTAAAGCCCCGGCGAAGATGGCCGAGACTCAACCACACACCACACAAACTGGCGAAGGCTCTGAAATTCTCGATGCATCATCACATCTCGATCCTCATGTCATTGCCTCTGCGCAAGCAGGATGAAGCCGGTCCTCCCCGAGGAAGTGGGAGGACCGGCTTCGCGGTTGGAGTGTTCAGGACAAGTATTGAGATGCGGCGGTCAGACCAGCCGGACCAGCGGATCAGTCGGATCAGCGATCAGTTGGTGACGGTGAAGCCCTGATCCCTGCCGTAGTCGGTCAACGCCTTCTGGAAGTCGGCGAGCGCCTGGTTCAGGGTCTTCTGGCCGCGGTATGCGGGTCCGAGGCTGTCGCCGTAGATGCTCATCGCGTGGGCGCTGAACGGCATGTACGAGAAGCCCTCGGAGACCTCGTCGGAGGCCTGGGCGAGCACCTTGTTGTATTCCTGGCCGCCGAAGTAGTCGGTCAGTTTCGCCGATCCCTTGAGGAAGTCGTCGGACTTGAGGGTCTCGCGGTCGGCGGGGAACGCGCCGTTGTCGACGCGCGCGTTGATGCCGTTGCGCTCGTGGTTGACGAAGTCGATGTACTTCCATGCGGCCTCCTGCTTCTTGCTGGAGGCGAGGATCGCGAGCGTGGATCCGCCGGCCTCGCCGTTGCTCGGCTTGGCGGAGGCATCCCATTGCGGGATGGTGGCGACGCGGAACTTGCCGGAGGCCTGCGATGCGCTGGCGAGCAGGTTGGCGCTCATCCATGCGCCGTAGTTGAGCGAGGCGATGGTGCCGTCGCCCAGCCCCCGGTTCCATTCGTCGGACCACGAGTTGATCTGCGTGTTGATGAGCCCCTCGTCGATCATCTTCTGCCAGAAGTCGGCGACCTTCTTGACGGCCGGGTCGCTGGTGAGGGTGATGGAGACGTTCTCGGCGTCCTTGATCTCGTACGGGCGGCCGCCGGCGGCCCAGATGAGGCTGGCGAGCATGGTGTACGAGCCTTCCGAGCCGGTGTCGGCGGTGATGTAGTGGCCGCCGCCGAGCGCCTTGATCTTCTTGGCGGCCTCGTAGTACTCGTCCCAGGTCTTCGGTGGTTCGGTGACGCCGGCGGCGTCGAACACCTCCTTGTTGTAGAACAGGGCGGTCGGGCCGGAATCCATCGGCAGGCCGTAGATGCCGCCGTTGATGTTGACCTGGCTCCAGGTGCCGGGCGTGTAGAAGTCGGCGTAGTCCTTGGCGCCCTTGTCGGACAGGTCGGACAGCGATCCGGCGAGTGCGAACTGGGGCAGGGCGTGGTATTCGAACTGGGCGACGTCCGGCGCGCCGGAGCCGGCGTTGATGGCGTTCTGCAGCGAGGTGATGGTCTGCACGGCGGAGCCGACGTTGGTGACCTTGACCTTGATGTTGGGGTTCTCCTTCTCGAAGGCGGCAGTCGCCTGCTTGAGCGTGGGCTCCCAGCCCCATACGGCGATCTCGACCGGGTTGTCGGCGGTGCCGATGGTGCCGGACGCGCCGTTGCCTCCGTCTCCGCCGCCGCAGCCGGCCAGTCCGATGCCCAATCCCACGACCATCGTCGCCGCGGTGATTCTGCGCAGAGCCGTTCGCTTCATGTCGTTCCTTTCCTCGAGCGCAACGGCTACTCTGCCGCTGCGTTTTCGGCTTGCCATAAGCCGTGTAATCGTTTACGAGATGACAGTGTACACTGATATGGAAACGTTTACAAACCAGTTGTCTGCGATCGGAGGTGCGCCATGGGCGATCAATCGGGCGAAAACGGCGGAAACAGGGGCAAGCGCACGCCCAAAAAACCGACCATCATGGACGTCGCCCGCGTGTCGGGGGTGTCGTACGCGACGGTCTCCCGGTTCCTCAACGGCAACCCCCACGTCTCCCCCGAGGCCGCCGAACGCATCGCCGCCGCCGTGCGCGAGGTCAACTACATCCCCAACAACGCCGCACGATCGCTGGTGCGACAGCGCACGCAGACCGTGGCCTTCGTCATGCACGGCGAGCCGGAGACCATCACCACCGATCCGAACATCAACACGATCATGGTCAACGCCAACCGCAGGCTCGGCGAGGCCGGCTATCAGCTGGTCGTGCTCATCTGCGACACCGACGAGGCCGCCGAACGCATCGCGCGGCTGGTGCGCAGCGGGTTCGCGGACGGATGGATCCTCAACAACCTGCACGTCGGCGACCGTCTGTTCACCGTCTTCCGCGAATCGAACGCCCCGGTGGCGGTCTCCGGCGTGGGCTACGGCGGACAGTCGCCGTTCCCGACGGTCGACATCGACAACCATGCGGCGTCGACGGCGCTGACCCGATACATGCTCGATCAGGGGTACCGGCGCATCGCCTACCTTCGCGGCCCGAACTTCATCCCCTGCTCGTACGGGCGATTCGAGGGGTTCCGCAGCACGATGAGAGGCCTGTTCGATCCCGATCTGGTCGTCGACGCCTACGGCTGGAGCCGCGCCGACGGACGCGAGGCCGTGCGCCTGCTGCTCGCGAAACTCGCCGGTATCCGCGACGACGCCGCCGATGGCAACAGGCCGGACGTCGCCCCCGATGCCGACTTCGCCGGGGTCAATCCCGACGCCCTCGACATCGCGCAGCTGCTGCGCGATCACGGCATCGACGCGATGATGTGCGCCAACGACTGCATCGCCGCGGGCGCCATGCAGTATCTCGTCTCGCATGGGGTGCGCGTGCCGCAGGACATCGCCATCGCGGGGTTCGACGACAGCCCCGATGCGGCCGCGTCCACTCCCCCGCTGACCACCGTCCGCCAGCCGATCGGGCGATTCGGCATCGAGATGGCGGACATGGTGCTCGCCCAGATCGAGGGCGACGAGCCGAAGCGCATCGTCTGGCTGCCCACCGAGGTCGTGCCGAGACAGTCGGCGTGACGTCCGGATCAGAACAGGGTCGGCTCTAAGGCGGACGGCTCCGGCTTCGCGGCCGGCGCCGGATGGTCTTTGAGGTCGCGTTCGATCCATGCCATGACGAGGTCGGCGAGACGGTTGATCTCCGTCTCGCTCAGCGCACGGCCCTTGGGGATGTGATGCCATTTCTCGATGCAACCGCGGCAGCAGGTGGCGGTCGCATGCTGCGCGGTGAACACCGGATGGCCCTTCCACGGGGTCTGGCGACCGTCGTTCCTCGGGGTCGCGTCGCCGACCCGATCGCACAGCATCTCATGCGCGTGGCGCTCGATCACGTCCCTGCCCTTGGCGCGCGCATATGCCCGGTCCTTGGCCGCGAGCGCGAACTTCGCCCGGAACGCCGAATGGGACAGCCGCTCCAAAGTGTCCTCGATCCACCGCCGCTCATCGTCATCCATACGACACCCCCATCCGATCCGCCGCGTCCAGTCGAATCCAAGACTGTCGAATCCAAGACGAGCGTACCGCTTGTCACAACATGCGATTTCGGATGATTGTCGCGCGTCGTGACACAAATCACCGACGCGGCACGCCACCGACCGCGATCAAAGCAACGGGCAATATCGTGAAAATGGCGGAATTCCAAGCATTTCGACAACACTCACCCAACCCCCTCCGCGCAAGCGATACACCGACCCCGCCACAACCCGCAATTCACACCGATTCCAGCACGTCGTGACAACGAAATATGCCACAACGCGCCGGAAGGACGATGAAAAGCGAGTTGTGACAATCCGTGGCGTCCCCGGCGGACATGACTCGCGAAAGATCCGAACCGCCGTCCCCTTCGACCGCGGAAACGCCCGATACCCCCTACTCACCAACGACGGAAACGACTACAATACCGCTCTAGCCAAGGAATTCCGAGGGCGGGGTTCCCCACACCGCCTTCTGCGACGCCGATGACGTCGGACGCGGACGGCGGCATGCAAGTCAAGGAGTCATCATGACCGGCATTGACGAAAAGGAACTGGACGAGAAGCTGGCCGAGGCGGAGACCATCGACGAGGTGATGGCGATCGCCAAGGAGGCCGGACACCCGCTGAACTACGAGGAGGCGGACGCATTCTTCGGACGCATCGAACAGGCCAAGTCCGACACCGCCGAACTGGTCGGCGACTCCGTCAGAACGCAGGCCGAGAAGGAGTTCGGCATCTGAGGAATCTGGCGCATCCCCCTGATACGCAAATGGCTTCCTCCCCCACGCAACGCCCATGCGACGCGGGGATGGAAGCCATTTTTCTTATCCGACCGGTCTTATGCTGCCGGAATCAGGGCATCACACCCGAGAGGAGGACTCGGTGTCGCTGAGGGCGCGGCCTGAGGCGAGACGGTCGAGGGCGCCGGTTCCGACGAGTCCCAGCATGAGGAACCACGGCATGACGCCGCTTAGGATAGCGCCGCCCGTCAGCTCGGAGATCATGTGGACGATGCCGCGGGGGCTCACGATCGAAACGCCCTGATAGCGGAAGAACAGCAGGTAGAGGCCGTATTCGAGCGCGACGAGCAGTCCTGAGGCGATCGAGACCGGCAGGTTGAAGACGCGGTACCGGGTCAATGCGAACGGGATCTCGGCGAACAGGCCCTGCAGCAGCGCGGAGACGATGACGAATCCGACGCCGTACTGGCTGCCGATCACCGTCTCGACGAGCGTGCCGACGACGTTGACGTACATCGCGGCGCCCGGTTTGCGCAGGATCAGCAATGCGAGCGTGCCGGAGAAGTACCACATCGCATGGGTCACGGATGCCAGTCCCGGCAGCACCGCACCCAGCACGGAGGAGATCGGCATGTACGCGAAGTTGAATCCCCAGAAGATCACGCCGCAGGCCGCGCCGAGCGCCGCGCCGACGGCGATGTCGACCGGACGCCACTTGAGGCGGGAGGCGCCGAGAACGCCGGGGACGCCCGAAGGAACGGATGAGGACGAAGAGGACGAAGATGGACGATTGTCGATTGCGGACATGGTACTCCCCCTGCCGGTTACGGCCGCGCACAGTGATGCCTACAGAGACGCTCCTTGACCTGCGCGGCTCGGGTGGGAACGCCGATAGGCCAGTATAGGGATGATTCGCACGTTTCAGGTAACGTGAGGATCGATTGGCCCTCGCCGCGGATGATCGCCGCGGAGGATCATGGAGACCATATGTTCGCGGTTCACGGCTGGAAGTACCCTAAAGAGTTATGAAGCTTACCGATATTTCCCCCGCAATCGCACTGACGCCGCTCGACGGCCGCTACCACAACGCCACCGCCCCGCTCGTCGAATACCTGAGCGAGCCGGCCCTCAACCGCGAGCGCATGCGCGTCGAGGTCGAGTGGATGATCCTGCTGGCCAACGGCTTCGAGGGCAACGGCAACCGGCCGATCATCGACGGCGTCGAGCCGTTCACGGACGCCGAGAAGGCGTTCCTGCGCTCCATCCCCGAGGATTTCGGCGCCGAGGGCATCCGTCAGCACGCCGCGCACGAGGCCGTCACGCATCATGACGTGAAGGCCGTGGAGTACTACATCGACGATCAGTTCGACAAGGCCCCGGCCGACCTGACGCACATCAACGATGCGCTCAAGACCCTCGTGCACTTCGCCTGCACGTCCGAGGACATCAACAACCTGTCGATCGCCCGTTGCGTGAAGAACGCGATGGAGCAGGTGTGGACGCCCGCGTTCGAGGAGATCATCGATCATCTCGCCGCCAAGGCCGACGAGTTCCGCGACCTGCCGCTGCTGTCCCTGACGCACGGCCAGCCGGCCACGCCGACGACGCTCGGCAAGGAGCTCGCCGTCTACGTCTACCGTCTGAACCGCCAGTTGAAGCACATCACGCAGCAGGAGTATCTGGGCAAGATCAACGGCGCGACCGGCACGTTCGGCGCGCATCTGGCCGCCTGCCCGGACGTCGACTGGATCGCCGTCTCCCGCGAGTTCGTCACCAACCGCATGGGCCTGACCTGGAACCCGCTGACCACGCAGATCGAAAGCCACGACTGGCAGGCCGAGCTGTACTCGACCGTCTCCCATGCGAACCGCATCATGCACAACCTGTGCGTGGACGTGTGGATGTACATCTCGCGCGGCGTGTTCGCGCAGGTCCCGGTCAAGGGCGCGACCGGCTCCTCGACGATGCCGCACAAGGTCAACCCGATCCGCTTCGAGAACGCGGAGGCCAACTTCGAGCTGTCCTGCTCGCTGCTGGACACGCTCTCCGCCACGCTGGTGGAGTCCCGCTGGCAGCGCGATCTGACCGATTCGACCACGCAGCGCAACATCGGTTCGGCGCTCGGCTACTCGCTCTTGGCCCTGTACAACCTGATGGGGGGACTGAAGTCCATCCACCCGAACGAGCACGTCATCGCGCACGAGCTCGACACGAACTGGGAGGTGCTCGGCGAGCCGATCCAGACGGCGATGCGCGCCTGCGAGCTGCGCGGCCTGCCCGGCATGGACAAGCCGTACGAGAAGGTCAAGGAGCTGATGCGCGGCCACACGATCGACCAGGCGCAGGTCGAGGCGTTCATCGACCAGCAGTCCTTCGACGCCGACACCGCCGCGCGTCTCAAGGCCCTCACCCCCGCCACCTACACCGGTGTGGCGAGCAGGCTGGTGGATTTCGACCGCTGACGGACCGCTGACGGACGTGACTTCCATCGATTTCGACGAGACGGCGCCGGGCGACCCCTCCAACCCGCATATCGACGACGTGCCGCCCAGGCGCATCCACGATTTCGGCGATCTGCTGCACGCGGGCGCCTCGGTGCTGCTCGCCGTCGTCGCGATGCTGTCGGCGATCTACCTCAACGGCTTCGTCTCCGGCATCGAATCGGACGCCCATCACGTGGCCGGGCAGACCCTCAACTGGATGGTCGACCTGCCCACGTCGATGCTGCAGCAGCTGGCGATCGTCGTGATCGTCGTCATGGCGATCGCCCAGCTGCTCATCGCCCGCGAATGGCTGCAGGCCGTGCTGGCGCTGCTCGCGCTGTTCGGCGGCATGGCCTTCATCTGGGGTATCTCGCTGGCCGTCTCGTCGTTCGGCGGCGCGACGATGATCTCCGCGCTCGGCTCGGCGAGCAGCACGTATGGCGCCGGACTGTTCCCCGACTTCTATGCGGGGGCGGCGGCCCTGCTGACGGTGGCCGGTCCGCGTCGCACGCGCACGACGGTCAAATGGGGGTGGAACATCCTCTACACGGTGGCCGCGCTGCTCATCCTGCTGTCGGTCAACTCGGTGGCCGGCGTGCTCGTCTCGTTCGCCGCCGGACGCCTGATCGGCATGCTGCTGCGCTTCGGCATCGGCACGAAGAACCAGGGCACGTGGGGCGCCGACCTCGTCCAGGCGTTGAACGGCATCGGCCTTCGCGTCACCTCGCTCGAACGCCGCGTCGAATCGGATCCGACGTCGCGCGGATCGTTCCGCACCACGCTGGACGACGATCTGGTCGAGGGCTCGCGCGTCTACGACGTGCGCGACGACCTCGGCCGCCGGTTCATCGTCTCCGCGCTCGACACCCAGGTGCACACCGCCGGATACATGCGCCAGCTGTGGCAGTGGATCCGCTTCACCGGCGTGTCGATGCGCCGCGATCGTTCCCCGCGCGAGGCCACGCAGCATCACATGCTGATGATCCTGGGCCTCAAGAACGCGGGGCTGTCGACCCCGCACGTCTACGGCGCGGCCGACACCGGGGAGACGTCGATCCTCGTGCTGCGCGGCAGCGAGTCGATGCGCGAATGCAATCTCAACACCCTGTCCGACGACGACGCGATCGCCCTGATGCGCTACCTGTCCGTGGCGAACCGCCGCGGGTACACGCACCGGCGCATCACCCCGGACACGCTGGCGAGGCTCGAATCGGGTACGCCGATCATCGCGGGATGGCAGAACGGCGACGATTCGAGCGCCGCGCCGAACGTGGCGCTCGACCAGGTCCAGCTGCTCACGCTGCTGGCCGTGCTCATCGGCCCGGAACGCGCCATCGCTGCGGGACGCACGGTGTGGGGCGACGAGCAGATGATCGCGCTGACGCCGTTCGTGCAGAAGGCCGCCGTCCCCGCCGGCACGCGCGCGCTCATGGGGTGGGACAGGCATGTGATGGACGATCTTCGCGCCCGTCTGCGCGCGCTCGCGCCCGAGGAGGACGAGCGTGCGCTGGAGCCGGTGAAGCTCTCCCGTTTCTCGCCGCGCTCGTTCATCGGCACGGCGCTGCTCATGGTCGCGGTCGTCGTCGTGTTCACGCAGCTGAAGCCGAACGAGGTGATCGCGGCCGTCAGGAACGCCAATCCGGTGATGGCGGTCGTCTGTCTCGTCTTCGAGTTCCTCGCGATCCTCGGCTCGTCGATCGAGCTGGGCGCGTTCATCGAGAAGGACAAGCGCCGTCCGCTCGGCATCTTCATGTCGCAGGTGGCGCAGGGATTCGCCGTGGTCTCGATGCCCGCGGGCGTGGGCCCGGCGTTCGTGAACCTCCAGTTCCTGCGCAAGGCCGGGTATCGCAACACGACGGCCACCGCGATCATGACCGCGGTGATGGCGGTCTACTACGGCGGCACCGTGATCATGCTGGTGCTGATCGGCCTGTTCACCGGATCCACCGCGTTGAGCTCGATGATCCCGACGAACACGCTCATCACCGTCATCGGCGTCGTGCTCATGACGCTGGCGATCGCGATGATGATCCCCCCAGTGCGCAGGCTCGTCGCCGAGAGGCTGCTGCCGCTGGCCAAGGCGTACGCGCGCCAGCTGATCGACGTGCTCTCCAACCCGCGCCAGCTGACCTTCAGCGCGATCGGCATGCTGCTGCTCAACGCGGCGACCGGTCTCGAGTTCTGGGCGTCCCTGCTGGCGTTCGGGCATATGACCAACCCGTTCGAGACGATCTTCCTGTTCCTGCTGGCCAACGCGATCGGCTCTGCCGTGCCCACTCCGGGCGGCCTCGGAGGCGTCGAGGCGGCGCTGGTCTTCTCGTTCGGCGCGGCCGGAGTCCCGGCCGGCGTGGCCCTGTCGGCGACGCTGCTGTACCGTGCGCTGTTCTACTGGCTGCGCATCCCGCTCGGTGCGTTGGCGATGCGCTGGCTCGACAGGCGCAATATGGTGTGAAACCAGTAAAAACGTTGGAAAATGCGGCATCTGGTCACATCATGCGCTATCATCATTCATGACAAACAACGGACCGGCAATGCAGTAGCCAGTCCCCGGACAAAGAAGGATGCTTTATGGCATACAACAAGTCTGATCTCGTCTCGAAGATCGCCCAGAAGTCCAACCTGACCAAGGCTCAGGCTGAGGCCGCTGTCAACGCCTTCCAGGATGTGTTCGTCGAGGCCATGCAGTCTGGCGAGGGCCTGAAGCTCACCGGTCTGTTCTCCGCGGAACGCGTCAAGCGCGCCGCCCGCACCGGCCGCAACCCGCGCACCGGCGAGACCATCGAGATCCCCGCCACCTACGGCGTGCGCATCTCCGCTGGCTCCCTGCTCAAGAAGGCCGTCACCAACAACTGATTGTTGGCCAGCCGCGCTGCGGCGCGAGGCACGAATAAACCCCGACCATGACGGTCGGGGTTTTCGTTTAGGTCAACCGAGAACGGTTGGCCTTCCTGTTCGGCTTCTCTCCCCCACCCGGCTCCGCCGGGAGCCCCCTCGTCAGAGGGGGCCAGAAACTAATTTCCAATCTGGGCCATCAACGCCCGGTATTCGGGGGTGGGCTCGGCGCTGAACGGGTCGAGGAGCGTCGCCTCGCGGCGCACAGGCGAGGAGACGACCAGCGTCGTCCAATCGCAGGAGAACTGCACGCCGGCGTCGAGCGCACGCCGCACGAACGCGCCGCGCAGTGCCGCGCGCGTGTCCTGCGGCGGGGTGTGGCGCGGATCCGCCGCCTCCGCGCCAGTTCCCGATCCT
>NZ_JFAL01000012.1:0-176485 GCF_006454495.1 Bifidobacterium sp. UTCIF-38
GGTGTGGCGCGGATCCGCCGCCTCCGCGCCAGTTCCCGATCCTGCGCCCGCCACGGTGAGCGCGGGATCGACCGCCTCGTCCAGCTGGCCGTGCGAGACCAGCGAACCGTACAGTCTGCCGTTGGCCACGTCGTGATAGTCGAGCTCCATGCGTTCGAGCTGTGCGAAGCCCACGTCGGGGCGACGCCGCCGCAGCGCCTCGGCCAGACGGTACTTGGCCGCCCAGTCGACGCGCTTCGACAGTTCGGCGATGTCGCGGCGTTCCAACGCGTCCAACACCCACCGCCAGTGGTCGAGCACCAGAGTCACCGGCGTCTTCGGCAGCGAGGCGTTCAACGCGTCCGCGTGATCGCGCACGAACGATTCGACGACGCCCAGATATCGGCGTTGCATCGCGAGGGCTCCCGCCGGATCGGCGGCATCGCTCCCGGCACCGGCGGTACCGACGTCGGTACCGGCGCCACCGTCCAGCCAGCGGCTCACCGCGCGGTTGGCGGCGGCCGGATCGTCGAACGCGAGGTCCTCGAATCCGCTCGGGATCCCGCGTCTGACCGCGTCCTCGATCACGCACAGCACGAGATGCGTGACGGCGAGCTTCATCCATGTCGCCCAGTGGGAGCGGTTCGAGTCGCCGATGATCACATGCAGACGACGGAACGACTCCGGATCGGCGTGCGGCTCGTCACGCGTGTTGACCATCGGACGGGATCGCGTGGTGGCCGACGAGACGGCCTCGTCGAGAAAGTCGGCGCGCTGCGTCAGCTGGAAGCCGGTCCCGTCGGGCGTGAACCGCCCCGCGCCGGTGTACAGCTGGCGGGTGATGAGGAACGGCAGCAGCTGGCGTTCGATCGTCTCCAGCGGCACGATACGGCGCACGAGATAGTTCTCGTGGCAGCCGAACGCGTGTCCTGCGGAGTCGACGTTGTTCTTGAACACGTGGATCGCGGCGTGATCGCCGTGACTCACGCGAAGACGCTCCTGCGCCTGGGCGGCGAGCGAGGCCATGATCCGCTCCCCCGCCATGTCCTGTGCGAGCGCGTCGAGGGGGTCCCTCGCCTCGGCGGTCGCATACTCGGGGTGCGATCCGACGTCCAGATAGAGGCGCGAGCCGTTGTCGAGATACGTGTTCGTCGACCGCGCGCGGGAGACGACCGGCTGGAACATCGTCATCGCGACCTGACCGGCGTCGACCGGCCCCCGCGCGCCGGATGTGCCGGTGACGGCCACCCCGTATTCGGTTTCGACGCCGAAGATGCGTTCGAAGCCGTTCAGTTCGGCCGCGGGCGTGCCGTTCGATTCGTGGGCCGCCCGAGTGCCGCTGTCACGCAGCTGCGGCATCACTCGCCGCCCTTTTGCACGAAGCTCTTGACGTACTCCTCGGCGTTGGTCTCCAGCGTGCTTTCGATGTCGTCGAGCACGGCGTCGAGCGCGTCGACGTCCGTATCCGCTGCGGTCTCGGTCTGCGCGGCCGCGAGCGGCGCGTCCTGCTCGACCTGCTCGTTGTCGTTGCGCTGCGACTGACCCTGTTCGAATTGCTGAGGCATGATGGCCCGCTCCTTCCTGTTCGTTTCGATTCCTCTACGATACGCGACGGGCCCCGGGAACATGCTCCCGGGGCCCGTCATACGGCCTGACTCGCGTCTCGCCGGCCACTTCTACTTCTGGTTCTACTCCTGGACGAGGTAGGGCTTGAGTTCGCGGTCGATCATGCCGTTGGTGCACAGCACGTCGTTGGCGCGACGCCAGTGGATGCCGTTGCCGTTCCAGCGGCGCAGCGTGCTCTGCGCCTCCCAGACGACCACCGCGCCGGCGGAGATCGCCGGGATGTCCCACTCGTGCAGCATCGGCTCGAAGTACGCGTCGTACGTGCCGTCGGCCACCTTGCACAGGTCGAGCGAGGCCGGGCCGACGCGCTTGATGTCGGCGGGGCCTGCCTCGGCCAGTCCGGCCACGGTCTTCAGGGCGCGTTCCGCCTCGCTCGGCACGTAGGACATGCCGTAGCTGACGACCGCGCCGTCGAGCGTCGAGGTCATCGAGGGCACGACCTTCTCGCGCTTCTCACCGACCGGCGTGCTGCGGATGCGCACCGCGCCGGCGCCGCGGGCGGCCAGATAGGTCTCGCCGAGCGCCGGGGCGTGCACGACGCCGAGGATCGGCTGGGCGGACCCCTCCTCGTTGAACTCGAACAGGGAGACGGTCACCGTCCATTCGCTCATGTTGCGGATGTAGTTGATGGAGCCGTCGATCTTGCCGACGCACCAGTAGCGCTGTCCGGGGCGGGACTGCGCTGGACGCGTCTGCCAGAAGCCGTCGAAGTGCTCCATGTCGGCCAGACGGCCGGAGATGTAGCGCAGCAGACGGCCGTCGACGTCCACGTTGAACTGTTCGGTGGGGTTCTCGCGGGAGATGATCATGTTGTGCGGGGCCATCTGGTCCTGCAGCGCATGCTTGCCGGCCGCCTGGACGATTTGGGCGACCTTCATCGCGAGGTCACGCAGATTCTCTTGTTGTGCCATGGCTCACAATCTTATCGTTCGCTCGCAGGGGAGCACAACCCGCACGCTATCTGCCGCGAGCCGCGAGTTCGCCGATCGCCTCGGCGGCGTTGGCCGCACGGGCGACGACGCTCTCGACGTTCTCCCTGCGGAAGGCGAGCGGATCGGACATGTCGAGGCTCACCAGATCCCCCGGCCGCACGCTCGTCGCCTCGGCCGCGGACGAGTTGCCGTACGTGTCGGCCAAGAGGTCCTGACCGTCCTCACGCGGCACGCGCACGGTCAGATGCGACCAGCTGGCGGCGACGACGTCGGACGGGAACGCGCGCACGATCGCGGCGCGCAGCCAGGCGCGGGTGTCGGACGGCGGCTCGGACGCGGCCGCGGCGAGCCGGTCGTCGTCGACGAGACGCTCGACCCGCCCCGCCTTCTCGAGCTTGGCGAACACCGATGCGGCCGGGTCGAGCGCCGCCCAGGACAGGTCGACGGCGGCCAGACGCGGATCGCCCCACCCGGTGTCACCGGCACCGGCACCGGCACCGGCGATCTTGCGGCGCAGCTTCTCCAGCAGCTGCCATTTGAGCAGCCATTCGATGCGTCCGGCCTCGGCCCTGAGCGTCAGTCGCGCGTCGTCGTCGGCATGGCGGATCGCGGCGACGTCGGCGAGCGCCTGTCCCCACATGGCCATCACGTTGCGGGTCTGACGGTCCTCCCACGCGGGTTCGCCCTTCGTGTCGGTGCCGAGGATCGCGGCGGCGACCTCGTAGACGGCCCGGCGCAGTTCGATCTGCATGAGCCACGCGCTGGTCTCGCCGCCGGTTTCGAGTGGTAGTGCGGCGTCGAGGCTCAGGTCGTGGGAGACGACGTGCATGGCCTCGACCGGATCGGCGAGCTGGAGCCGGCCGAGCAGGGCGTCGAGGTCGTAGCCGGCGTCCCGCGCGTGTTCGAGCGTCCACAGGAGCATCGAGGTGACGCCGAGCTTCAGGACCTGCGGCACGTCCATGCGGTTGGCGTCGCCGACGATGACGTGCAGACGGCGCTTGTCCGAGGTGGAATGGGATTCGTCGCGCGTGTTGATGATCGGGCGGTCGAACGTGGTCTGCAGGCCGATCCTCGCGTGGATGTAGTCCGCGCGCTGGCTCAGTTGGAATCCGGCGGTCTCGCTGTGCTCGCCGAGGCCGACGCGCCCCGATCCGGCCCAGATCTGGCGGGAGATGAAGTGCGCGGTCATCAGGGCGGCCACGTCGGTGAACGGCACGGCGCGCGCCATCATGTAGTTCTCGTGCGTGCCCCAGCTGGCGCCCTTGCCGTCGACGTTGTTGCGATGCAGGACGATCGGCCGGCCGGTGTCGCGGATCTGAGGCTGCGCGCTTGCGGCGCGGGCGGCGGCGAGCATGAGCCGGTCGCCGGCGTGGTCGTAGGCAAGCGCCTCGAACGGATCGGTCGTTTCGGGCGCGGAGTATTCGGGATGCGCGTGGTCGACGTAGATGCGGCCGCCGTTGGGCGCGATCACGTTGGTGATGTTGAGCTGCGGGGAATCGGTGAGCATCTCGGGACGGGCCGAGGCGCGGTCGAGGCGGGTGCCGCGTGCGTCGTTGACCGGATCCTCCTGCCGGTAGTCCCATCTGATGTGCCGTGTGGCGTCATCGGCCGCCGCCCCCACCACGGTGAAGCTCAGCTTGACCGGCTGGCCGTACGCCTCGCCCGGCTGCGAGACCGCGTACTCGGTCTCCGTTCCCATTACTCGTCGAACGCTCATGAGCGCGATTCCTTTCCGTCAGTGTTCCACGGCGCGGATGGCTTCGACGCTGCCGGCGTCGAAGCCGTTGACTCGCGACCATTGGACCGGGTCCGCGTCGAGCAGCGAGTCGCGGGTCTCCCGGTATTCGTCCTCGACGGCCCGCGCGAGCATGTCGACGTTCAGCGCGACGTCCCGTCCGGACGTGATCGACGCCTTGACCGCGTAGGTCTTGGCACGGTCGACGACGTTCTTCAGCGAGGCGCCGGAGACCACGTCGGCGAGGAACAGCGCGTTCCACACGCCGTGCTCGTCGCGCACGTCGGCCAGATGGCGGCGTTCGGAGCGCGTGTAGATGTCGCGTACGAGCACGCGGGTCAGCGCCTCGGCGTCCACGCCCTCCTCGAGCGGCAGATCGTCGGTCAGATAGTGGCGCACGATCGCGGCCGCCGCGTCACCGTCCGGACGGTCGATGCGGATCTTCACGTCGAGGCGACCGGGGCGCAGCACGGCCGGGTCGATCATGTCCACGCGGTTCGACGCGCCGATCACCATCACGTTGCCGATCGATTCGACGCCGTCCAGTTCGGCGAGGAACTGCGGCACGATCGTCGTCTCCACGTCGCTCGAGACGCCGGAGCCGCGCGTGCGCAGCAGCGAATCCATCTCGTCGATGAACACGATGACCGGTCTGCCGTCGGTGGCGCGTTCGCGGGCGCGCTGGAAGATGAGGCGGATGAGCCGCTCCGATTCGCCGACGAACTTGTTGAGCAGCTCCGGACCCTTGACCGACAGGAACACGCCCCTGCCACCCATGTTCGAGCCTTCGGCGAGCGCGTGCGCGACCGCCTTGGCGATGAGCGTCTTGCCGTTGCCGGGAGGCCCGTACAGGAGCACGCCCTTCGGGGGCGTCAGATCGTAGCGTGCGAACAGCTCGCGGTGCAGGAACGGCAGCTGGACCGCGTCCCTGATGCGTCCGATCTGCTCGTCGAGGCCGCCGATGTCGGAGAAGTCGACGTTCGGGGTCTCCTCGAGCACGAGATCGGCGTCGTCCTCGTGCGGCAGGCTCTCCAACGCGATGCGCCCGGAGGGGTCGACGATGACGCGGTCGCCTTTGTCGAGGGACGTGCCCGCGAGCGCCGTGGCACGGCGGATGACGGTGGGGTTGCCGCCGCCGTCGGCGACGACGAGCCGGCCGTCGGCGAGCGTCTGGGAGACGACGCGGATGGATCCGACGGTGTCGGTGTCGCGCTGTTCGACGAGGACCATCTTCTCGTTGAGCAGTACGGTGCGGCCGGCGGCGAGTCGCGCGGCGTTGAGGTTCGCGGCGACGGGCACGATCATGCGGCGCGTGCCGGTGATGACCTCGGCGGAGGCGTGCTGGACGCCGAGATCGTCGAGGTGCGTGGAGTCGACCTTGATCATCGTGGCGAAGGTCATCGGCGGCTGGGCGAGCTGCGCGAGCTGTGATTTGGCCTTCGTCAGCTCCTTGCCGGCGCGGGTGAGCGCCTCGGCCAGCGCATGGTTCCTGGCCATGAGCCGGTCGTTGAGCGAGGCCAGTTCGCGGGCCGTCTCCTCGCGCGCCTGCCGGTTGAGCTGCTCCTGATCGTCCGTCATGTGTTCCTCGGGTCTCCTCGTCGCCTATCGTGATTGCTCGTTGGCGTCACCGCCGCCTGTCACGTACCACTGTACGGATCTTGCGTGCGGCGAACACGACGATGACCACGATGAAGGCGACGATCACCGCGTCCTCGAACACGTTGAGGTAGCCGAGGATCGAACACCAGCCTTCGCCGAGGAAGTATCCGGTGGACACGAGGATCGTGTTCCACACGGCCGAGCCGAGCAGCGTCCAGCCGGTGAACTGCGCGAAGTTCATCGCGTTGAATCCGGCGGGGATGGAGATGAGCGAGCGCACGACCGGGATCACGCGGCCGATGAGCACCGACCAGGTGCCGTACTTCGTGAACCAGTCGTTGGCCTTGTTGACGTCCTTGCGGCTGACTCCCGGGATGACGTCGACGGCCTTGTGGATGCGGTGCAGACCAACCCAGCGGGAGATGCCGTAGAGCGCCCATGCGCCGAGCAGCGAGCCGACCGTGGCCCAGATGATCGCCTCGATGAGGCCGAAGGAGCCGCGTGAGGCGGTGAATCCGGCCAGCGGCAGGATCACTTCGGAGGGGATGGGCGGGAAGATCGATTCGAGCGCGATGGCGAGGGCGACTCCAAGGCCTCCGACCGTCTCCATCAGGGAGACGAGCCAGTCGGTGATCGAGCCGATGAGCCCGCTTTCTCCGGTGGTGCACACGGGGGTGGCCGGGGCTGCGATCGTGATTGCGGAATTCGCCTGGATTGCGGCGTCATGAATGGCGTCAAAAATCATAATGGGCATTGTCCCAAGGTTTTTCGACAATCAAAGGCATGATGCAAGAACATGCGCAATCCCTTGACGACAATACTGCCGACAATCCCACCCTGTCGAAGCCCGGTCTGCTGGTGATGGACGTCGATTCCACGCTCATCGACGAGGAGGTCATCGACGAGCTGGGCGAGGCGGCCGGCGCCGGTGATGAGATCGCGGCCGTGACCGAGCGCGCGATGCGCGGCGAGCTCGAGTTCTGCGACGCCCTGCGCGCCCGTGTGGCGCTGCTCGAGGGACTGCCGGTCTCCGTGTTCGACACCGTGCACGACAAACTGCATTTCACCAACGGCGCGTTGGAGCTCATCGACACGCTGCACGCGCACGGCTGGAAGGTCGGCGTCGTCTCCGGAGGATTCCACGAGGTGGTCGACCGACTCGCCGAGGAGGCGCATATCGACCACTGGCTTGCGAACCGTCTCGAAGTGCGCGACGGCAAACTCACCGGCAAGGTGCTCGGCGAGATCGTGTGCAAGACCGTCAAGCTGCATGCGCTGCGCGAGTGGGCGAGGCGCGATGGCATCGACATGGCGCAGACCGTCGCCGTGGGCGATGGCGCGAACGACATTCCGATGATTCAGGCCGCGGGCCTCGGCATCGCGTTCTGCGCGAAGCCGAAGACCCAGCTCGCCGCCCATGAGTCGATCAACGAGCGCGACCTGACGAAGGTGCTCGGGTTCCTGCGCGACTAGTCGAGGCGGGCGGCGGGGGCGAGGCGGGCGCCTCGGGCCCAGTCGGCGGCGCGCATGGCCTTCTTGCCCTGCGCCTTGACTTGGAGCAGTTCCAGCGGATCGGTGCCGGTGCCGACCCACACGTTCCTCTTGCCCGCCTTGAGCTCGCCGGGGGCGAGCGCCTGCGGCGCGTTCGGATTGGTAAGGTCGGCGGGGCGGGCGGCCAGCACGTGCAGGGTCAGGGGCCTGGCGTGCTCGTCAGCCTCGGCCACCGTCTCGCCGGCGGCCGGCTTTCCTTCCGGATACAGTTCGCACCATGCGCCGGGGGCGGGCGTGCAGGCGCGGATCTGCCGGTCGATCGCCTCGACGGGCTGGGTGAGATCGATGCGCGCGTCATCGACGGTGATCTTGTGCGCGTACTCGAACTCACCTTCCGGCTGCGGGGTGAACACGGCGGTTCCCTCCCCCACGCTGGCGAGCGCGTCCACGTACATCGGCGCGCCTTCGACCGCGAGACGGTCGAGCAGTTCGCCGGAGGTCTCCCGTCCGGTCAGGTCCACGCTCATCGTGGCGATGACCGGACCGTCGTCCAATCCCTCGCCGACCTTGAACACGTCGGCGCCGGTGGTCCTGTCTCCGGCCCAGATGGAACGCTGCACGGGGGCCGCGCCACGCCAGGCGGGCAGGTTGGAGAAGTGCAGGTTGTACCAGCCGAGCGGCACGGCGTCGAGCACGGCCTTGGGCAGGATGTTGCCGTAGGCGATGACGGCGGCGATGTCGACGTCGAGACCGGCGAGCGTGTCGAGGAAGCCCGGATCGCGCGGCTTCGCGTCGATGACGGGGATGCCGAGTTCAAGCGCCGCGGCCTTGACCGGGCTGGGGGTGAGCCTGCGGCCGCGGCCGGTGGGCGCGTCGGGGCGGGTCAGGACCGCCTTCACGTCGAATCGCGGGTCGGCGGCGAACGCCTTGAGGGACGGCACGGCCACGTCGGGAGTGCCTGCGAACAGCAGTTTGAGCATATGTGTGGTGATTCCTTTTGTCCTTTACTTCGAAGATCTCACTTCACGGTCTTGACGTCGGGGATGTCGACGCCGGCGTCGATGAGCAGCTCGCGCAGCTTGACCGGGTCGCGGAAGCGGATGCCGCGGATGCCGGCCGCGTTCGCGCCGACGATGTTCATCGCCTTGTCGTCGATGAACACGGCGCCGTCGGCCGCGATGCCGAAGTCGGCGAGCGCGCGCTCGTAGATGTCCTTGTGCGGCTTGCGCAGCCTGACGTATCCGGAGACGACCTTGCCGTCGAGCTTGGAGAGGATCGGCGTGGCGCGTTCGGCGATCGGGAACAGCTCCTTCTCCCAGTTGGACAGGCCCCACACGCCGATGCCGGCGGCCTTGAGGTCGTTGATGAGCACGCGCGCGCCGGGCACGACGCCGACGAGGGAGTCCTCGAAGTTGTCGAGGTAGTACTTGAGCATGTCGGCCCACTGGTCGCCGCTGTGCTCGCGCATCCACGCGACGCCCTCCTCGGGGGTGGCGCCGCCGTCCATCAGGTCGTTGGCGTCGTAGAAGCGGGAGACGTCGTTGTCGAGGAACCGGTCGATGGTCTCCTTGTCGTATCGCGGGATGAGCACCGCGGACGGATCCCAGTAGATGAGCACGTTGCCGAAGTCGAAGATGACGTCGGTGATCGGCTTGCCGGCGTTCGCGGCGGCCTCGCCGTCCGCCACCAGCACGTCGTAGTCCATGTCCGGTTCTCCGGGCCAACCCTTCATCGCGGTTCCTTTCGTTTCCATGATTCGTGGGGGCCATCAAGCCCCTTGCCGACATCATGTTCCCATGCGCGCGGGACGCCTCCGCGTGCGGGATCGGACGGGCTCCCATGCGGTCAGATCAGGTCCTTGCGATCGAGCTGGAACCTCAGTTCCCCGCCCTCGCGCGCGGCGACATGGCGTGCGACCTCGGTTTTGAGGCGTGCGGCCAGTTCCTCGCGTCTCGCGTGCGGCACGCGGACGACGGCGCGCACGCGGTCGGCGGTCACCTCCAGTTCGCGCGCGTCTACCGTGCGCGGCTGCGGGATCGGCACCGGGCCCAGTACGCCGGGCATCGCCATCCCGATGGCACCGACGGAACCACCCGGCATCGGGCAGACGGCCATGTCGCCGTCCAGCGCGCCGATGGCCCTGAGCGCGCGCATGACCGCGTCCCGGCGTCCCCAGACGCAGGCGACGGCGACGACCGGCGGCATGCCGGTCTGCGCGCGTTCGTCGAGTTCGCGCGAGGCGAGCAGCGAGGAATCCCAGAGCATCAGCGACTGGGCGATGGCCGGGTCGGTCTCCCCCAGGAGCAATGCCTGTCCGCCGGCGGTACGCGGCGCGCACAGGGACACCGCGCGCATCCACGCGGCAAGCGTGTCGACGCGCGCGTCGAGTCCCGGCGCGTACAGGCTGGTCCACGCGTCGAGGATCGCGACCGCCGCGTAGGAGCCGTACCCCGGACCGCTCTTCGCGCGCACGCGAGGTTCGGCGCCGGGGGTCGCGATGACGATGACCGGACGATGGTCGATTTCCTCGATGACGCCACGCGGCTGGCTGGGACTGGACAGCAGCATCGGGACGCCTCGGAACAGGCCGCGCAGTTCGTCGGCGGTGCCGGCGGCGCCCACGCGTATGACGCGCAGACGGTCGCCGTGGCAGTGCGGGCAGGTCCAGTTGGAGGCGGCGGCCCCGCACCAGCGGCATCGGGGCACGGCCACGCCCTGCACGCGTTGCAACGGTCCCGCGCATTTACGGCATCGCGCCTGACGCAGGCATTTCGGGTTGGCGCAGCTCAACGCTTCGGCCACGCCGTCGGCGGGGATGGAGAACAGCACCGGCCCGCCGGCGTTCAGCGCCACGCGGATGTTGGCGACGGCGGTGTGCGGCACGCGCGCGCCGATCGACGGGTCGGCCAGACGCGCGAGCTCCTCGCGGCTGAGCCAGCGGATCCACGGCGAGGCGTCCTTGAGCACGCTGGGCAGCGGACGGATCGCGACGCTCGGCCCGCTCACCGCGTCGGACAGGTCGGACGAGCCAGTCGAACCGGACGAACCAGACGAACCGGACGGGGCCGTCGCAGCGGACATCGCGGGCACGCCGACACCCGGCAAACCTGCGACCTCCATCTGGCTTAGGGGGCTGCGCGCGTTGGCGAGCGCGACGAACACGCCGCCGTGCGCCTTGGCGCGCAGTCGCAGCACGCCGCGCGCGTGAGCATAGGGCATCATGCCGTCGGCCTGCTGGTAGGCGATGTCGTCCATGATCGCGAAGAGACCGGGGCCGTCGACCGGCGCGTACATGGCGGCGCGCGGTCCGATCACGCATTTCACCTGTCCGGTGGCGACGGCGAGGTAGGCGCGGTAGCGGTCGATGGGCGGGGTTTCGGCGCTCAGGACCGCGACGTCGCCGCTCCAGCCGCCGGTGCCGGATCGTCCGGGACCGAACGGCGTCAGGCCGAGCGCGCCGAGGGAGTCGAGGACGTCGCGCGTCTCCTTCATGCCGGGCAGAACGATGACGGCGGTGCGGGAGGCGGCGAGCGATTCGGCGGCCATCCAAGCGAGCGCGGCCGCGGCCTGGCCGACGCCGGGCAGCGGGTCGAACACGAAGGAGCGGAAGGCGGCCGCGCGGGCGTGCAGCGCGTCCTGCAGGGCGGCCAGATTGCGGTCGTACATGCCGCTCAAACGATCGAAGCGGGCGGCGATGCGTGCGGCCGGCGAGTCGGAAGTGGTTCCGTCGCCGTTCCCTGAGCCGAATCGCCCGTCATCCCGGCCGTCGCGCGCGAATCCGGCGACGAGTCGCTGCTCCTTCTCGACCTTGGCGACGCGCGGGGGCACGGCGAGTCGCAGGATGTTGGCGCGCGTGCCGCCGTATGCGTCGGCTATCAGGGTGATGTCGCGTCGCATCGAGGCGGGGACGAGGATGTCGTCGCCGAGAACGCGTTCGAGATAGCGCAATGAGGAGGATGGTGTGTCGCTGGCGTCGGCACGCTCCCAGATGATGCCGGTGACGCGCCGCCCGCCGAAGCGGACACGTACCAGCATGCCGGGGATGGCCGCGTCCGACTGCTTCTCGTCGATGAGATAGTCGAAGGTCTGCCCCAGATGCGTGGCCTGCACGTCGAGGACGACGCGGGCGATGGGGTGTTCGGCTGCGGGCGTGTGCTCCGCGGGCGCGCGGCGCCGACGCCTGCGGGGGGCGAGCCCGTCAAGCGTCAGCTGTTCCGCGTCCATGTCACTCATAGGAGCCATCGTAGCGGCATGTGCGCGCCGGCCGACGCACCCCGGCCCGTTCCATCGCGCGGTCAGACACCCCATCGCGCGGTGAATACGACATGACGCGGTGAATGTCCCATCGCGCGGTGTAGGAAAACGGCTTCATTCCAACGATTCGGATTTCGGCCTCACCGCGCGATGGGATATTCACCGCGTCATGGGTGGCATCACCGCGCGATGGGAGCAGGTGATGCTCGGTCAGTCGATTCAGGCGAGTTCGGCGATGGCGGCCTTGAGCTCGTCGACCTTGTTGGTCTCCTCCCACGGGAAGGCGACGTCGGTGCGGCCGAAGTGGCCGTAGGCGGCGGTTTTCGCGTAGATCGGGCGCTTCAAGTCGAGTTCGTCGATGATCGCGGCGGGGCGCAGGTCGAAGACCTTGCGCACGGCCTGCTGGATCTGGTCACGGGTCACGCCGCCGATCTCGGTGCCGAACGTCTCGACGTTGATGGACACCGGGTCGGCCACGCCGATGGCGTAGGCGACCTGCACCTCGACGCGGTGCGCAAGTCCTGCGGCCACGATGTTCTTGGCCACCCAGCGGGTGGCGTACGCGGCGGAACGGTCGACCTTGGACGGGTCCTTGCCGCTGAACGCGCCGCCGCCGTGGTGCGCGGCGCCGCCGTACGTGTCGACGATGATCTTGCGGCCGGTCAGGCCCGCGTCGGCCGCAGGGCCGCCGAGGATGAACGAACCGGTCGGGTTGACGAGCTGACGGTAGTCGTCGTGCTTGAGCGTGTCGCCGAGGATCTCGTCGAGCACCGGGTCGATGACGTGCTCCTTGAGCTCCTTCTCGAGCCACTCGTGGGTGGCCTCGGGGTCGTGCTGCGTGGAGATGAGCACGGTGTCGACGCGCAGCGGGTGATCGTGCTCGTCGTATTCGATGGTGACCTGCGTCTTGCCGTCCGGGCGAAGATGCGGCACCTCGCCGCTCTTGCGCACCTCGGCGAGGCGGTAGGCCAGTCGGTGGGCCAGATGCACGGGCAGCGGCATGAGCACGTCGGTCTCGTCGGTGGCGTAGCCGAACATCACGCCCTGATCGCCGGCGCCCTGCGCCTCGTAGCGCTCCTCGCGGCTGGCGGCGGACTCCTCGGCCCCGCTCAGGCGGGAGACGCCCTGGTTGATCTCGGCGCTCTGGCCGGTGATGGCGACGATCACGCCGCAGGAGTCGGCGTCGAGGCCGACCTCGGACGAAGTGTAGCCGATGCGGCGCAGCGTTTCGCGCACCTTCGCCTGCACGTCCACGTAGCCTTCGGAGGTCACCTCGCCGAAGACGAGGAACACGCCGGTGGCCGCGGAGGTCTCGACGGCGACGTGGGACTGCGGATCCTGCCTGAGCAGATCGTCGAGGATTTCGTCGGAGATCTGGTCGCAGACCTTGTCGGGGTGGCCTTCGGTGACGGATTCGGCGGAGATGAGCTTGCGCTCGTGGTTGGTCATATCATCCCTCTTTCGGACTTATCGCCTCGCATACGCGGCCGCTTCGGGCCCGGAAGTGCGGGGCACAATGATACGTTTCTTGAATTGTTGGTTGTACATCAGGACCGACACTGTCCACGGCAGGCCGGAAACGGCTGCCTTCGGCGGTGATACAAAAGGGCCCGTGCCAGACCTTGCGGCCGGCGCGAGCCCTACGTTGTTCGCTCCTGAGGGTCAGTTGTACTCGTCCGCGTACGCTTGGGCAAGCGTGTCGGACGAGTTCGGACCGGAGTTCTTCGATTATCGGTCAACCATGCGGCCGGTGTCCACCGGCCTCGCACGGATCAGTTGCCTTCGGACAGGTCGTCCTCGCCGAGGGTCTCCTCGAGCAGGCCGTCGTTGATCTCGCGGAACGCGATGGACAGCGGCTTCTCGTTGTTCTGGTATTCGACGAGCGGACCGACGTTCTGCAGCAGGCCCTCGTTGAGCTGGGTGAAGTAGGAGTTGATCTGACGGGCGCGCTTGGCGGCGAAGATCGCCAGAGCATACTTGGAATCGGCGTGCTCCATGAGCTCGTCGATCGACGGGCTGGCCAGACCGTCCGGGGTGGGCTTGGTGCCGAACTCCTCCTCGACGGCCTTCGGCTCGGTGTCCTTCGCCTCGGTGTCATTTGCCATAACGGTGCATCTCCCAACATGCGGAAAAACTATCTCAACCGCAACAAGTATAGTCCCGCCCGGGGACTCCCCTGAAGACCCGGGAATCGGCGTATCATCGACGATGAATCGCCCTCGCCGGCCGGCGCGTCGGCCAAGGGTGACCGCGGCCATGCTGCGCGCTTCCTTAGTTGGCGCGCGATGCATAACGAACAATCAGCGCTCCGGCCAGTACGGGGCGACTTCCCTGTCGAAGGCGTCGGAGACCTTCGCGGCGACCTCGGCGAACGGGGTGTCCCAGACGGCCTGGTTGAAGATCTCGCATTCGATGTCGCCGCGCCATCCGGTGGCGGCGACGGCTTCGGTCAGGCTCTTGAAGTCGATGACGCCCTCGCCCATGTAGTGGCGGGAGAGCAGCACGTCCTTCTCGAACGGGGTGCGGTAGTCGCACACCTGGTACGTGGCGATGCGGCCCTCGCGTCCGGCGCGGGCGATGGAGTCGAGCACCTGCGGATCCCAGAAGATGTGGAACGTGTCGACGGTCACGCCGACGGCCTTCGGGTCGAAGGGCGCGGCAAGGTCGAGCGCCTGACCGAGCGTGGAGACGCACGCACGATCGGTGCAGTACATCGGGTGGAGAGGCTCGATGGCGAGCGTGACGCCGGCGTCGAGCGCATCCTTCTCCAGCTCGTAGAGCGCGTCGGCGACGCGTTCGCGGGCGCCGATCAGGTCCTTGGAACCTTCCGGCAGGCCGCCGACGACGAGGACGAGGACCTTGCAGCCGAAGGCCGCGGTCTCCTCGATGAGCTTGCGGTTGTCGTCGATGGAGGCGCGGCGTGCGGGGCCCTCCGGCATCGTGAAGAAGCCGCCACGGCACATGGTCGAGACCCTCAGGCCCGAGTCGGCGACCATCCTGACGGCCGTGTCGAGGCCGACCGCCTCGACCGGTTCGCGCCACAGGCCGACGCTGCGGTATCCGGCGGCGGTGAGCGTGTCAAGGGTCTCTTTGAGGTCGGCGTATTTGATCGTCGCCTGATTCATGGAGAGGATCGGATTGGTCATGATGTTCTTCCTTTCAGACGTTTCAGGCGTTCACTTGATGCCGTTGAGCGCGAGCAGCGCATTCCAGCGTTCGGTGGCGAGGTCAGGGTTCTCGAAGGCGCCGCACGCGTTGGCGAGTTCGACCACGTGGGAGAGGTTCGGCAGGCTGCGCGCGGACTGCAGGCCACCGACCATCTGGAAGGCGCTCTGGTGGCCGTTGAGCCAGCTCATGAATGCGACGGAGGTCTTGTAGAACTCGGTGGGATGGACGAACACCTGCTGCGCAAGCGCCTGGGTGGGTTCGAGGATGCGCAGGTATTCGGCCTCATCGCCCCTGTCGAGCGCCTGGATGGCGGCGGAGGCGTGCGGGGCGAGCACGGAGAACGCGCCGAGCAGCGCGTTGGAATGCATGACGGCACGTCCACCGTGCTTCGGATCGTCCTGTTCGGCGTCCTTGATGAGGTCGACGTAGTGGAAGTCGTCGCCGGTGAGCATCATCGTGCCTTCGGGCAGCATCGCGCGCATGTAGCGTTCGGAGTCGGCGTCGAGCAGCGACATCTTGACGCCACGCACCTTGCCCGGGTTGTGCTCGATGATGGTCAGGACGGTGCGGGAGGCATCGCGCCAGTCGGGAGAGCCGAAATAGCCGTGCAGCTGGGCGTCGAACACCTCGCCGAGCCAGTGCAGGATGACCGGGCTCTTGGCGGCGCCGATGACCTCGTCGTAGACCTTGATGTAGTCGGCCGGGCTCTTGGCGGTGCGGCACAGGTGGCGCGAGCACATGATGACCGGGCCGTCGCCGGCGGATTCGCACACGTCGAGCTGTTCGAGATACGCGTCGACGATCTGGGCGAGCGTGTAGTCGCCGCCCTGCTTCAACTGGTCGGTGTTGACGCCGACGGACACGAGGTCGGCGACGGAACGCCCCCAGCCCTCCTTGGCCGCGTACTCCCTGGCGGCGGCACCGGAGCGGCGCATGAGTTCGGCGGTGGCGGCCCAGTCCATACCGAGGTTGCGCTGGGCGGTGTCCATGCAGTCGGCGACGCCGAGCCCCCACGACCACACCATGCGACGGAATCCGATGGTCGACTTCCAGTCGACCTCGGCGGGCCGTCCGGGCGTGTTGTCGGCCCACGCCAGCGGCACGACGTGCGCGGCCGCGTAGGCGATGCGGGATCTGAGCGGCCGCGTGGGCTTTGCGAACGCCGGGGCCGGATTCGCCTCGACCCTGCTGGTCTCGCCGGACTTGTCGATCAGTGTGAATGTTGCCATGTGTAGGTCCTTTCGTGAAGGCTCTTTGTCAAAAGACGGGATCGGTACGATCAGTAGCGGCCTTCGGGCACGATCACCTTGGCGCCCTTGGCGGCGGATTCGTAGCCGAGCTCGGCCAGGCGCACGCCGCGGGCTCCGGAGGCGAAGTCGTACGGGTAGTCGGCGCCTTCGGCGAGAGCGCGGATGTACTCCTCCCACTGCGCCTTGAAGCCGTTCTCGTAGGTTTCGTCGGTGCCGATCTCCTGCCAGCCGTCCATGTACTTGTGCGGGTCCGGAACGTCCGGGTTCCAGAACGCCTTCGGAGTGGCGTCGCGCACCTGGATCTCGGCGCCGAACAGGCCGACGACCGCGGAGCCGCGGGTGCCGTCGATCTGGAACTCGAGCAGCTCGTTGCGGTAGACGCGGGTGTTCCAGGAGGAGTTCATCTGCACGGTGATGCCGTTGTCGAGCTCGAAGATCGCGTAGGCGGCGTCCTCGGCGGTGGCCTGATAGGTGTTGCCCTTCTCGTCGACGCGCTCGGGGATCTCGGTCTTCGCCTCGGCGTAGACGGTCTTGATCTTGCCGAACAGGCCTTCGATCACGTAGTTCCAGTGCGGGAACATGTCGGAGATCATGCCGCCGCCGAGCTCCTTCCTGTAGTTCCAGCTGGGGCGCTGGGATTCGCGCCAGTCGCCTTCGAACACCCAGTAGCCGAATTCGCCGTGGACGGAGAGGATGCGTCCGAAGAAGCCGGACTTGATCAGGCGGCGGAGCTTCAACAGACCGGGCAGGAAAAGCTTGTCGTGCACGACGCCGGTCTTGACGCCCTTGGCCTCGGCGAGGCGCACGAGCTCGCAGGCTTCCTCGTAGGTTTCGGCAAGCGGTTTCTCGGTGTAGATGTCCTTGCCGGCGGCGATGGCCTTCTTCAGGGATTCGACGCGCGCGGAGGTGACGAGGAAGTCGCCGTAGAGCGGGTAGTGCGGATCGGCGAGCACCGAGTCGAGGTCGGTGGTGTACTTGAGCCCGCCGTGCTTCTCGGAGGCCTCCTTAAGCTTGGATTCGTGGCGTCCGACGAGGATCGGGTCGAGCTGCACGTGCGATCCGTCGGACAGCTCCACGCCGCCCTGCTCGATGATCGGCAGAATCGAGCGGCATAGGTGCTGACGGTAGCCCATACGGCCGGTGGCGCCGTTGAGGATGACTCCGATGGTCTTGTCTGCCATGTTCTTTCGTGTCCTTTCGCTGATTGCGGCTTTGCAGTCACGTGTCCTTGACTTTGCGTTGTTCTGGCCCTCGTGCCCACCATGTTTGGTAAGCGCTTTCCATTGCTTTGCACTATACACCACCGAATGACGTGGTGCAAATCACACGAACCGTCGCACATATACGAAAAATGGCCGCCTTCCGGCGACCATGTAAACGGTAAACGATTGCTTTCCGACCGACGTCCGTCACTCCCAGGGGACGTATTCGGTTTCGGAGCCGCGCAGGCAGGGACGGCCCTCGACCACCTCGACGCGCGGCTGCGGCGCATCGGTCCCCTCGCGCTTGGCCCTGACCTGCTCGTAGAGCATGCGGAAGGCGCGCTCCCCCATTTCGAGGAAGTTCTGGCTGTAGCTCGTCAGCGCCGGCTGCCATAGGGGAGCGAACCGCTGGTCGTCGAAGCCGACCACGCTCACATCGTCCGGGATCTGCCGTCCCGACTCCTTCAATCCCTTGATCACGGCGATCGCGGTCTCGTCGTTGCCGGCGAACACGGCGGTCACGTCATCGCGCTCGCCGAGTCGGCGTCCGGCCTCGACGGCCTCCTCCAGATCGTCGGGAGAGACGATGATCGGCTCGTGGATCACGGCGCCGCGCTCCTCCAGCGCGTCACGCCAGCCGTTCGTGCGCGTGTTGTCGTTCGGACCCGCCGGGCGTGCCACGTGGAATACGGTCCTGTGCTTCAGGTCGAGCAGGTGCATCGTCATCCATCGCCCGCCCTCGCGTTCGGCGTTGACGACCTGATAGTCGCCGTCACCGAAGCTGCCGCCGACGACCACTAGCGGCAGATCCTTGGGGATGTAGTCGAGCGCCTTGATGCCGGCCTTGTCGTACAGGTAGACCACCGCGCCGGCCGGGCGGACGGACAGGCCCATCCGCACGCGCTGCTCGACCGAATCCATGTCGGATTCGTCGAGCGAGACGATGTTGAGCAGGAAGCGACGCCTGCGTGCCGCCGCCTCGACGCCGTGGTTCGTCTCGGAGGTGGAGAAGGCGGACGGGTTCGCGGCGAACGCGACGACCGTGTCCATCTCCTGATTGGACAGGGCGCGCGCGACGACGCTCGGCTCGTACCCGAGCTGCTTGATGGCCTTGGCGATGCGTTCGCGCTTGTCCTCGGAGACCTTGACGGTGCCGTTGAGATATCGCGAGACGGTCGGCGCGGACACTCCGGCGAGACGTGCGACGTCCTTGATCACCGGACGGGAATGCCCCGTGCTCCTCGCCATTTCTCACCGCTCCTTGTCTGCAACCGCCATCACCAATCCTCCATAAAAATGCACACGTTCGACATGGCGCCGGGAGACTCCGCCGGCATGGTTACCGGACAGCCCCATTACCGTCCGCCGTTGAGCCAGACCTGGTCGTAGGGCATGCCGGTGAGCTTCTCGATCGTGCGACGGGTCTCCTTGTCGACCGCCGACTTGCGGCCGCCGGACTGCAACCGGTTGATCTCGGAGAGCACCATGCCATCGGTCCGCTTGTCGATCCTCAGGTGCGCGGAGATCAGCCAGCACAGGATCATCGACACCCCGAACCAGCCCAGCAGCACCACGCCCACGCCGATCCGCGCCGTCGGCGACTGCACCGACCGGGTCGCATCGAACCCGACCGCACCCAGCACCACGCCCACCAGAATCGTGGCCAACCCCGAGAACAGCTGACGGAACGACGCCTGGATCGCCGAGAACGTCGCCGACCGGTAGCGACGCGTCACCACCTGATCCACATCCGCCATGTACGGGAACACCGCCCACGGCAGATAACCGCACAGGGACTTGAACGCGAAGAACCACAACGAGGCCGCAACCGCCACCACCGTCCACACCGGCCCCGGCACATGCCCCGCCAGCACCCACACCAGCAGCAGCCAGGCCACGCCCGAGAGGCACCCGGCGAAGTTGATCGCGTACATGCGACGCGGGCCCAGCTTCGTCATGCCCATGCCGAACAAGGGCATCAACGGCAGCGACACCGCCGCGCAGCCGAGCAACAGCGAGGCGAACGCGGCCGTGCTCCCCCAGTCGAACACCACGAAGAACACGAACGTCTGGCCGAACACGTCCATCGACACCTGCACCATCAGATAGATCGCCAGATGCTTGCGAAACTCCTTCACGTTGAGGGTCGTCGCGTATTCACGCAGCACCTTGACCGCGCGCCGCATCCAGCCGACGAACCCGATGTGCCCGTCGCGCACCTCGCCACGCGCATAGGCGCCGAAACCGGCCGCCTCCGGCGTCATCTCCCACGTGCGCCGCCAGCACACGAACACCGCCAACGAGAACACCACGGTCGTCGCGATCGTGAAGATCATATACCCGACCGGCCGATCCTCGCCCGTCACGGACAGGACCGCACTGCCGGCCAGCGGGATCAGCGTCGCCGCGCCGGTCGAGACGAACAGGCGCACCGTCGACAGCTTCGTGCGACCGGTGAAATCAGTCGTCATCTCCCCCGGCAGCGGATTGTATGCGGTGGCGAACACCTGCGCCAGCACAACCCAGATCACATACATGCCGGCGTAGGCCGCGATCGGCAGTCCCGGAATCCACAGGAACACGCCGGTGAGCAGCAGCGGCGAGATGAGCATGAGCAGGAACCGGCGGCGTCCGAACCGCCGGCCCACGTCGTAGCGGTACAGGTTGTCGTCGAGCACGCCAAACAACAGGGCCGCCACCGCGCTCACCAGCGCGCTCATGCCGATGACCGACTGCGAGGTGGCGATGTCCATCCCGCAGAACCGCGTCCAGAACAACGACAGATACGTGGCGATGAGCGTCAACTGGCCGCCGCCGTAGAAGTCGCCGATGCCGTAGCCGAGCGCCTGCCGCATCGTGATCGCACGTTTCTGGGACGATGACATCGCCCTATGCAACGCCTCGCTGCCGCTGTCGTCGTTACTACTGCCGCCGCCTTCACCGGCGACGCTCGCGTTAACGTTCATGTTCTCCGTCGTATTCGTTTGCATGAGTTGGATTCCGTACGTCAATCGACCTTGGTCGTAACTACACCGACGGCGCTCACGCCATCCATCCGCACGTCCCTGCAGTTGGCCAGTTCGATGCGCCCACTGCCATCGGGCACTGCGCCAAGACGGATATCACGTAGCGTGACGTCACGCACCCAGTGCTCGGGATCGTCGAATCCGCGGATCAGGATGGCCGTGGTCGGCCTGTCGGAGCCGTTCTCGGTGCGTAGCCTACCGAGCACATCGAGGTGCTCGAACCGGTACCGCTCGAACACGGGCGCGTTTCCGGACCCTTCTCCGTCGTCGTTGTACGAGACGGCGTGGATCGTGATCGCGGCGATGACGCAATCGCGCACCGTCACGTCACGCACGTAACCGCCGCGTTTCGCCGTGCCTTTGATGTGGATGCCGTATCGGCAGGCCGCGAAATCGCAATCCCAGATCCGTATGTCCTCGACGCCTCCGCTCATCTCGCTGCCGATCGCCACGCCGTGGCCGCTGCTGGATGAGCATCCGAAGATGCGCACATGACTTGTAGGTCTTCCGATGGCGTTGCCTTCCGGATTCTTGCCGGATTTGATGGCGACCATGTCGTCGCCCGTATGGAACCGGCAGTCGAACAGCACACAGTCCTCGCTCGAATCCGGATCCCAGCCGTCGCCGTTCCATACACCGACCGATTCGAACGTGCAGCCGCAGGTGACCACCTGCTCGCAGTAGGTCATGTGGATGTTCCAGCTGGAGCTCCGGCCGACGGTGAGACCATCAAGGGTGAAGCCGCGCGTGTTGTTCACGTCGATGAGTCGGGGGCGGACACGACCGGGGATGGTGTTGGCGTTCTCGTATTCGTGGATCGCCTCGCCGAGACGGGCAAGCTCGTCCCGCAGTCGTATGCGTTCGGAGTCGATGACTCGGTGCATGAGCTCCGCTCCCCCGCCGAGAATCGATCCCTTTCCACGGATGGTCACGTCTTCGGTGGTGCATCCGACGGTATGGTCGAGCTCGCCCACGGTGATGAGACTCGCATAGCATTCCATTTCGAGCCCCTCAAAGCGTGCCTTCACGCGAGGTTCGTAGTCGCGCGGATCGGTGCTGCCTTGCAATGTGGCATCTTCGGCGAGGACCAGCTCGCTATGGGATCGCATACGCAATGCCCCAGTGAGGAATACGCCGGCTGGAATGAGTACTGCCTCGTCCTGCCCGCAGTCATCGAGCGCACGCTGGATTGCGTCGGTGTTGAGCGTCCTGCCATCGCCGATCGCGTGATACGGCGCGGCGGTGACGTCGATCATCCTTTTGACGACGGCGGTGCGGAATGTCGCAGCGGCAAGCGCTTCCGGTTCCGTACGAGTCCGCCGTTGCAATGACAGCTTGACCGAGTACTCGGTATCCGGATCCAATCCATCGATCACGGCGAACGTACGGTCGATACCGTCGATGACGTGATCACCGATACGGAGCCGATACCGGTCGGATGCTCCGGCCGTCTCCGGCTTGTCCCAGTAGACGGTGAGCGAGTACGCACGCGGCACCGCCCGGAACAGGAATCCCGTCTTCGTCGTCATTCTTCACCCCAAACCTGTTTCATCGCTTGGAACATCTCCTCGTCGGTCTCGTGGTTCTCCATGTTGAGCACACTGCGTCATGCCGTCATGTCCTTGTCACTGTTTGTTGGCCTGTTGCGTGTTGCGTGCGATCACGGCGCCCATGCCGTTTCGAGGATGAGTACGGCGTAGGGGGCGAGGGTGAGGGGTCCCGCGGCGATGTCCGTGTCGGTGAGCAGGTCGTGTCCGGCGAGCTCTTGCGGCAGGTCGACGCTGACGGTCGCGTACGCGGGGTTGAGGACGAACGTGAACGTCGTGCCGTCGTCGGCGATGCGGCGGGTCACCTCGATGGTGACGGGCGTCCCATCGGCCGGCGCGGCGATGTCGGCGACGGAGTCGACGGGCGTGCCGGTCAGCGGTTCGGCGGTCAGGCCGGCGATGCCGGTGCCGTCCAGGATCCGGTCAACAAACAACGGCATGGCCGTCTCGTCGGGGAACGTGGCGGCGTAGAAGACGCCGCCGTTGCCCGCACTCGGACGGAACGTGAAGGCGGGCGTACCGGCATAGTACTGGGTGCCGTAGGTGGCGAGCACCTGCGTGCCCTCGCCGGCCTCGAGCACGTCGAACAGCACGCGGCCGTTCGGGGTCGCCGCCGTCCCGTCGCCGGCGCCGTCCGCGAACCGCAGCGGCACGACGGTCTTCGCCGGGTCGAGCGCGTCGGTCTCCTCGACCCACACGCCGGCCAGATCGCGCAGCGGCACCGGGATCTCACCCTGGTAGAGGCTGTCGTGCTCGTCGGCCAGGGCGCTCAGCGAGATCAGCAAGAGTCGCCCGCCGCCCTCGACGAAAGCACGCAGACGAGAGACGAGCGAGGCGTCCATCATGTACAGGCAGGGTGCGAGCACCACGTCGTAGCGATCGTACGAATCGTACGGGCCGACGATGTCGACCGGGATGTTGCGGCGGTGCAGTTCGGCGTACCAGCGGCGCACCTCAGCAACGTAGTCCATCGAGATCGTGGGTCCCACGGACAGGCCGATGCCCCAGCGCGACTGCCAGTCGAAGACGAGCGCCACCTTCGCCGGCGCCACTCGGCTGCCGAGAATGCGGCCGGAAACGCGTTTCAGTTCGGCGCCGAGTTCGGCGCATTCGCGGAACGCGCGCGTGCGGTCGGTGCCGTCGGAGCCGATCAGCGCGCCGTGGAACTTCTCGCAGCCGGCACGGTTCTGACGCAGCTGGAAGAACTGGACCGTATCGGCGCCGTGGGCGACGGCCTGCCAGCTCAGCTCGCGCATCTGGCCGGGACGCTTCTGCGTGTTGTACGCCATCCAGTTCTGGCGACTCGGGGTCTGCTCCATGAGCATGAACGGCCTGCCACCGCCCACGCCGCGCATGAGCTCGTGGTTCATGGCCACGTCCGCCGCCGGGGCGTCGGGACGCGGGTAGGAGTCCCAGGAGACGACGTCGACGCTGTCGCGCCAGCGGAAGTAGTCGTAGGTCGGGTAGGTGCCCATCATGTTCGTGGTGACCGGATTGACCGGGTCGAAGCGGCGGATCGCGGCCTTCTCCTCGTTGTACGAGTCGAGCACGCACTCGCCGTAGAAGCGCTGGTAGTCGAGGGAATAGCCGCCGAGAATGGCCTTGCCGCCCCAGCTGGTCATGTCGCCGAGCTCGTTCGGCGGGAAGATCTCGTCGAAGCTGTGGTAGGTATGGGACCAGAACGCCGCGTTCCACGCCTCGTTGACGGCCTCGATGCTGCCGTAGCGCGCCTTGAGCCAGTCGCGGAACCGTTCGGCGCACGTGTCGCACCAGCACATGCCACCGTATTCGTTGCCGACGTGCCACGCGACGAGATTGTCGAGATGCCCATAGCGTTCGGCGAGCTTGCCGGCGAGCGCCGCCGAGTACCTGCGGAAGGTCGGGCTGTTGATGCACGCGTTGTGGCGTTCGCGGTGGCGCATCTTGCGCCCCTTCTCGTCGACGCGGTTGACGTCGAGGTGACGCAGGGCCATCCATGCGGGCAGTGCGCCGGTGGAGGTGGCCATGACGATCGAGAGCCCCGCGTCGGTGACGGTCTCGACGATCCGGTCAAGTCTGGAGAAGTCGTATTCGTCCTCGCTGGGCTGCAGCTGCGCCCAGGAGAACACGTTGAGGGTGACCTCGTTGACGCCGGCTTCACGCAAGAGGCGCATGTCCTCGTGCCAGATCTCCTCCGGCCACTGTTCGGGGTTGTAGTCGCCGCCGTAGAGCATGCCGCCCTGCGAGGCGAGGCGGTCGGCGAAGGTCGGTGTGTCGGCCATGGTGATCGGTGTCCTTTCTCTACCGTCCGTAACGGTCGTCTTCGATGCCGCTGGTTGGATTGATGACGTCACTCGGCGTCGAGCCTGTGACGAAGGATGAAGTACAGCGCCCAGTCCTGGTCGTTGGCCATCGGATCGGCGAAGTGCGTGCGCTCGCCGTTGACGGAGAACGGGAACACGTAGGCGCAGGAGGCGGTGCCGTCCGGGAAGAACAGCTGCAGCAGCGCCTTGCGGGAGGCGTCCGCACGACGGCGGTACGCCGCCGACCGATCGCCGTCGTCCATGAGATCGGCGGCCAGATCGAACAGGTCGCCGGTCAGCCCGCTCCAGTAGTGCGGGAACGTGTCACCGTACTGCTTGCGCTTGCCGAACCAGAAGCCGTCCCAGTGGCGGATCGCGACCTCGTTGAGATGCGCGTCGGGCTGGCATCCGTTGAACTGGTCGAGCACGTGCAGCTGCTCGAATCCGGCGGCGAGCAGCGCCCGATCGCCGGTCAGTGCGGCGGTCTGCAGGATCACGCTCGTGGCCGGGGCGACGATCGACTGCTCGTAGTTGACCTCGTGCTTCGGGTAGTTGAGCCCGAGTCCTGCGAGTTCGCGCGCGTGACGGACGAACAGGTCGCGCATCTCGTCGTGCAGATCAGCCTCCCCGGCTTCGTCGAGCGCGTGTTCGAGCGCGAGGATCGGCAGTTCGATCGGATAGAAGCGGAACGACCCCTGCGCGTAGAACCATGCGAGGATGCGGCAGGCGATCCTGAGATCCTCGACGTCGCCGTCGAGCTTCCACAGCTCCACGAACAGCTCGGCGTACCAAGGCGCGTTGTACAGACGGCGATAGGCGTTGTCCCTCGGGGAGTCGTTGAACACCTCGCCGGTGGCGGTGTCGACCAGTTCGCGTTCGACGAACGAGCGGTAGTCGTGCAGACTGTCGGCCAGCTTCTCCCGCAGCCCGTCGGAATCGCGCTGCGCGGTACCGTCCACGAGGGTTCCGTTGTCCAACGCCCGCAGGGAGGCGACGAGAAGCAGTCCCATGCCGACGCGCTCGCGGCCGGCGTTGTAGTCGTTGACGACCAAGCCGCTGTCGTCGCCCGCATAGTAGTACTGTCTGCCGTCCTCGTTGTCATACGGTAGGTACGCGCCCCTGAGATGCTCGTCCTGCCCGCGGTACTGCTGTCGGTCGGCGATGAAGCGGACGCGTTCGGCGATCAGTCGGTCGATCGGCGTGGAGACGAACACGCGAGTCGTGACCGTGCGCTCGCCGGCCCGGACGGTGAAGCGGTGTTCGCCGACTCGGTCGCGGTAGGTGTCGTGCGTGAACGCGTCCGCGTCGTCGGGCGTGTAGGAGAACAGGTATCCGCCGTCCCCGTCCGGGGAGGCCGGCAGTCCGTTGACGCTGACCGTCTCGCCCGGCTGAAGCGCGAACGACGGGTGGATGCGCAATACGGCCGTCTCGTCGGGGAACATGACGTACGAGTTCCAGCGTGCGTCGATGAACCGGCTGCGGGACGCGGCCTGGCGCAGGAAGTCCTCGCGCGAGGCGCAGGGGAAGATCGTCCATGAGATCGTGCGCGTCTGCCCGGGGGCGAACTCCATCGCCTCGGGATGCAGCACGAAGCATCCGCGGTCGTTGCTGTAGTGGCTGAAGTCGCGACTGACGCTGTAGTCGGCGAGCGCACCCTCGGTCAGGACGAGTCCCAGATGCGGTGCCTTGCCGCTCATGCGCAGGGCGAGGATCCAACTGCAGGTGCCGCCGCAGAAGAGGTGCGCGTTGCAGTGGCGTTCGATCGAGTAGTCGCCGGTCTCATCCCAGTAGCGGTCCTCGAGCGGCAGGGTGATGCCGATGTCGCCGACCGAGGCGCTGATGGTCTTGGCGGTGGCGTTGCCGAGCAGGATGGTGGTGACGATCGTGTCGCCGTCGCGCATCATGTGGACGGTGGACTGGATGCCGGCCGGCGCGCTCACGGCGGCGTACGGGTGGTCGTGGCGCAGCCAGTCCATGCCCTCCGGGTCTGCGGAGAATCGGATCGATACGTCTGCCAACTGGGAGGTCATGGCCTTGGTGTCGGCGTACGCCGGTGTCACCGGTGAGTTGCTGCCGAGTGCGTACATGGTTGTTCCTTTCCCGAGATGATTCCCGAGATGATCCCCGAGATAATCCCGGGTGAGTGTCCTACAGGCGGTTGTCCCATTCGTCGTGCCATTCGAGCAGCGCCTTGCGATCGCCGATCTCGATGGGCAGGGTGACGAGTTGCGAGTTGCCGAGGTCCTTCGGGTTCCAGCGGTCGCCGATGTAGAGGAAGCGGGTGGCGTGCCACTGGTCGGCGCCGTCGAGCGGAACGATGATGTCGCACTGCGAGTCGAACGTGCGCGAGCCCGCCGGGGTGAACGGCTTCCAGTCGCTCCAAGGGCCGTGCAGGTCGGAGGCGGTCGCGTACATGTTGTCGTTGCAGTCCCAGCCGGTCAGCTGCGAGCCGAACCAGTAGTAGACGCCGTCACGCTTGACCATGATCGGCGACTCGTAGCCCGCCCAGTAGTCGGTGCCCTTGAGGCAGGCCACGTCCTCGACGACGCTCAGATAGTCCTCGGACAGGCGGTAGATGTGCGTGCCGTGCGGGCGGTCCTCGGACAGGATGTATCCGGTGCCGTCCTCATCCTGGAACACGCCGATGTCGCGCGATTCGTAGCCGCGGAACTGGAACGTGGAGAGGAATTCAAACGGGCCGGTCGGCGAGTCGGCGATCGCGGTGCCGATGTGCGCGTACGAATAGTTGTTCTCGCCGTCGACGTGCAGGTACATGACGTACCTGCCGTCCGAGGGGCGGCGCAGGACCTTCGGGCGTTCGATGATGCGGGTCGGCCCGAAGATCTCGCCCTCCTGCCCCACCGGCAGGACGGTGCCCTCGTGACGCCACTGAACGAAGTCGGTGGTGGAGTAGCAGGCGACGCCCTGGAAGAGGTTGCCGTCGTTCTTGATCTCGCCGTACGCGTACCAACGCTCGCCGAAGCGCTGCACGCCGATGCCGTGGAGCTGGGCTACGTTGCCTTCCGTGTCGCGGAACAGCTGGACGCCTTTGAGAGTGGCCATGTCGGATTCTCCTTTGATGGTTCTGATGATGTGATGGTGGATTGGTGGATGATGATGGTTGCGGCAGGGACCTTCGGGAAGGTCATCTCCCGCTACTCCTGCATGGTCTTCAACCGCCAGAACTTGCCGCGGGCGGCCATGAGCTCCTCGTACGGCCCCTGCTCGACGATGCGCCCGTGTTCGAGCACGATGATGCGGTCCGCGTTGCGGATGGTGGACAGCCTGTGCGCGACCATGAACGTCGTGCAGTGGCCCATCATCCGCTCGGTGGCGTGCTGCACCTTCTTCTCGGAGACCGAGTCGAGGGCGCTGGTCGCCTCGTCGAACACGATGATGCGCGGGTGGCGGATCAGGGCACGCGCGATCGAGATGCGCTGCTTCTGCCCGCCGGACAGGGTGCCGCCGTGCTCGCCGATCAGCGTGTCGAGCCCGTCGGGCAGCTGGGCGACCACGTCGTCGAGACCGACCTCGTCGATGATCCGCTCGACCTCCGCGTCGTCGACGTGTTCGAGTCCATACGTGATGTTGTCGCGCAGGGTGCCGGAGAACAGGATCGTGTTCTGCGGCACCACGGCAATCTGGCTGCGGTAGGCGTCGAGGTCCATGCGCTTCAGGTCGACGCCGTCGACGAGCACGGCCCCCGACTCCGGTTCGCCGAAGCCGATGAGCAGTTTGATGAGCGTCGACTTGCCGGAGCCCGAGTCGCCGACGAAGGCGATCGACTCCCCCGCCCTGACCTTGAGCGAGAAGTCGTTGAGGACGAGCGGCAGGTCCGGCTTGTAGCGGAAGTCCACATGCCGGTATTCGACGTCGCCGTCGAGCCTGCCCGGTTCGACGCCGTTCTGCTTCGGATTGTGCTCGACGTCGTCCTCCTGGAGCACCTCGCCGATCGAGTTGATCGACTCGACGCCCTTGGTGAGCAGCGGGTACATGTTGATCATGTTGGACACGCCGTTGACGATCTGCGTGAAGTACGTCTGGAACAGGACCACATCGCCCACCGAGATCCGCCCGCGGTAGGCGAGGTATCCGGTGAAGCCCAGGCACAGCAGCTGGAAGATCTGGAAGATCACCCAGCTGGTGGCGCCGAACACGATGTTGATGATGTCGAGCCTGAGGCCCGCGGAGCGGATGAACTCGAGCTTGCGGTCCATCTTGCGGATCTCGACGTTCTCCAGACCGTGGGCGCGGGTGACCGGGATCATCTCGATCATCTCGGCGACGGCCGCCTGCGTGCGCTCCATCTGATTGCGGAAGTCGTGGTTGGACTCGCGGATCGGACGGCGGAAGAACCAGATCGCGAAGATCGCGGTCGGGATCGCCAGCGCGAAGAACACGAGGACCGTCGGGCTGCTCACCGCGGTGACGGTCACGGCGATGATGATGTCGAGGATCACCAGCGGCAGGCTGCGGTAGGTCTGGTCGAGCAGCACCTCCACGTTCTCCACGTCGCGCATGATCTTCGACATGAGCCTGCCGGACTGCGTCTCCGTGTGGAAGCGGATCGACAGCTGCTGGAGCTTGGCGATGAGGCTGCCGCGCAGACGCCGTTCGATGAGCCTGTTCACCTTGCCGAAGTGCCTGATGTACAGGTACGCGGTGCCGATGTTCTGCGCGATGAAGAAGATGCCGATGACGAGGTTGATCACCATCTCCGTGACGGAATGCGACGCCGGATCCGTGGCGCAGTTGATGATGTTGCGGGTCACGATCGGCGTGACCCACATCGGCGACTGCTTGGCGATCAGCGCGATCGTCGAGATGGTCAGATCCCTGCCGCTGCCCTTGAAGAAGTGCAGCAGGATGCGAATCGGATGACCGCTGTTGCGCCGATAGTTCTGGATGTATTCGTCGAACGTGGCCGCTTGAGCTTGTGGAGCCATGTTCCCATACCTTCCCTATGCTCCTAAGCTCTCCCTCCAAGGGAAAAGCCTAGCATCAGCACATTGCGGACAAGCCGCCTCGGATCGACTACGTTGGATGTTCACGGATGCGGAATTGAGGATGCCAGGACCGACGTCCGAACCGGTTGGCAGGAAGGAGAGAGATTGCCTTCCGGTTCGGTCATCGACCCCGGCAAGAGTTATTTCAGCCCTTGACCGCGCCGATCATGACGCCCTTGTTGAAGTACTTCTGGAGGAAGGGGTAGAGGACGAGGAGCGGGAGGGTGGAGACGATGATCACGCCGTACTTGATCTGGTTGGCGAACTCACGCTGCTGGAGGAGGTCCATGCCGCCGGAGCTCTGGCCGGTCATGCCGGTCTGGTTCGCGAGCAGGATGGAGCGCAGCACGTTCTGCAACGGGAGCTTGTCGGAGTCGCGGATGTAGACGAGGCCGGTGAAGAAGTCGTTCCAGTGGCCGACGAAGTAGTACAGCGCGAGCACGGCGATGATGGCCGAGGACAGCGGCAGCACGATCCGCAGGAAGTAGCCCCAGTATCCGAGGCCGTCGATCTGCGAGGCGTCATGCAGGTCCTCCGGGATGGAGGTCTCGAAGAACGAGCGGGCGATGATCACGTTCCACACGGACACGGCGGTCGGCAGGATGAACACGAGCCAGTTGTCCAGCAGGCCGAGCTGCTTGAAAAGCAGGTAGTTCGGGATCAGGCCGCCGGCGAAGAACATCGTGAAGGTGAAGAGGAACAGGATCACGCGGCGCGGCTTGAATTCGCGGCGGGACAGCGCGAATGCCACCGGGATCGTGACGATCATGTTCAGGGCGGTGCCGACCACGGAGTAGATGACCGTGTTGAGGTAGCCGGTCCAGATGCGGCCGTCGGAGAACACCTTCTCGTAGCCGCCGAGGCTGAAGCCGACCGGCCAGAGCGCGACTTGGCCCTGATTGACGGCGGTCTGGTTGGATACGGACGCGATGATCACGAACCACAGCGGGTAGATGACCGCGACGACCACGAGGGCGAGGATGACCCAGATCACGATGTCGGTGATCCAGTCGGAGACGGTCCTCTGCTGACGGACCTTCGGATTCCAGGGGATGTCGTCCGAGCTGGCCTTGGGCGCGAGGGACGGCTGCACGGTTGCACTTGTCATGATGATTGCCTTTCCTTTCGCGGCTTAGAAGATGCTCGTGTCGGACGCCTTCTTCGAGATGATGTTCGCCAACACCAGGAAGAAGAAGTTCACCAACGTATTGAACAGGCCGATTGCTGTCGCGTAACTGAACTGGTTGCCGAGAATACCGATGCGGTAGGTGTACGTCGAGATGACCTCGGATGCGGATAGGTTCATCGAGTTCTGCATGAGGAAGACCTTCTCGAAACCGACGTTGAGCACGTTGCCCATGTTCATGATAAGCAGGATGCCGACGGTGGGCAGAATGGTCGGAATGTCGACGTAGCGGATGAGCTGGAGACGACCGGCGCCGTCGATCTTCGCCGCCTCGTAGAGCGCGAGGTCGACCGACGAGAGCGCCGCCAGATAGATGATGCAGTTCCAGCCCACATGCTGCCAGACCTCGGTGATCCAGTAGAGCGGCGTGAACAGGTCGGCATCGGCCAAGAGGTTCTTGCCCGGGAACAGACGGCCGATCATGCCGGTGTTCGGGGAGAGGAAGATGTTGATCATCGTCACGATGACGACGGTGGAGATGAAGTGCGGCAGGTAGGTGACGGTCTGCACGAAGGACTTGATCTTCGTCGAGCCGATCTGGTTGATGAGCAGGGCGAGGATGATCGGGCAGATGAAGCCCATGACCAAGGTCCACAGGCTGATGCGCAGCGTGTTGCCGAGGATGTTCGAGAACATGCCGGACTTGAAGAACTGGTTGAAGTATTTGAATCCGGCGAACGTGCCGCCCATCAGGCCCTCGCGCGGGTTGAAGTTGTAGAACGCGAGGCGCAGGCCGTACATGGGCACGTAGGCGAACAGTGCGACGAAGCACATGGCGGGCAGGCTCATGAGCCACAGCGCGCCGTAGCGCTTGAAGTGACGCACGATCTTGACGCCGAGCGGCGCCTGCTTGGCGAGTTGGATGTTGTCGACGACGACCGCGCCGTCGCCCGACGGTGCTGCAGCCGTAGTCGCCGCAGTCTTACGAGATGCAGACATGGTGATTGCTTTCCTTGCTGGCTGAAGAATCTGGATGCGAAAGTGTAAGAGAAAGGGCCGGACGGGTTTTGTGTGTGGAGAAAAGTCTCCCGTCCGGCCCCGTACCGTCCGCGGACGTGAATCACCCGCGGACGGCCGAATGGTTACAAGTCACTCGGGTGGCGATCACTTGGTGTAGGTGTCGTACCACTTCTGCCAGAGCTTGACGTTGTCGTTGAGGCCGAGGCTTTCGAGCTGCTTGACGTAGGCGTCCCACTCGCCATCGATGCCGCCTTCGGCCATCCACTGCGCGGTCTTCTGGATGGCGGTGTTCATGATCTGCGTGTTGTTGTTGGAGATCGTGGTCGCATCGGTGGCGTCCGGACGCACGTAGTCGGGCATGTAGTCCTTGACCGGGTCGAAGTGCGTGCGCTGCTCCTCGTTCGCCTTGTTGACCTCCTGAATGTCGTCTGCGTTGTAGTCGCCCTTGATGGTCACCTCGTCCGGGATCCAGCCGGCGAGACGATCGGCGAAGGAGGGCAGCTTGTTGTCGGCCTTGAGCTGCTTGATCTTGTCGCCATCCATGGTGTAGGTGTGGTTGCCGTCATCGGTGAGCGCCACACCGAAGGAGCTGACATACTGCTGGACGGAGTACTTCTCGGAGTAGAGGAGGTTGGCCACCTTGAACGCCGCATCCTTGTTCGGCGAGTTGGCCGCGATGGACAGCTTGAAGTTCTCGAACTCGTTCGACGAGCCGTCCCACACGACCTTGTCCGCGGACACGCCCGGGGCGGCCGGCACCGGGATCGCCTCGTACTGATCCTTCAGATCGCCGAAGTCCTCCAGCGACCAGCCGAAGATCAGGCCGGTCTTCGCGGTCTTGCCGTCGTTGGTCTGGTCGGCGTAGTAGGCGTCATCCTGCTTGGTGGACCAGTCGGCCGGGATCAGACCCTCGGAGATCAGCTTGTTGTAGTACTTGATGACCTCCTTGTACTCGTCGGAGACCAGGTAGTTCTTGACCTTGCCGTCCTTGACGTAGATGCCTTGCGCGCTCGGGCCCTTGTTGTAGCCGGTCACGATGCCGGTCGAGTTGAGCAGCAGCATCGGACTGTACCAGCCGAAGCCACCCGTCTGCAGAGCGCGGATGTTCATCGGGATCTCATCGGCCTGGCCATTGCCGTTCGGGTCCTTCTCCTTGAACGCCTTGAGGACCGTCTCCAGCTCGTCCCAAGTGGTCGGGACCTTCAGGCCAAGCTTGTCGAGCCACGCCTTGTTGATCATCATGTTCTGGCCCGAACCGGAGTACGCCTTGCCGCGGGAGGAGGGCAGGTTGTAGATGTGCCCCTCCGGATCGGCCACGAGCTTCTTCGCATCCGGCTTCTCGTCGAAGAACTTCTTCACGTTCGGCAGCTTGTCCATGTCATCGGAGAGATCCTCGAACAGATCCGGGAACTGTGCGGCATCATCCGGACTGAACGCGCGCAGGGAGATGTCGGCGATCTCACCGCCGGACATCGACGGGTTCTTCTGCTGACCCCACTGGTCGTCGGTGACCTCCTGCCACTCGATCTTGACGCCGGCCTCCTTTTCGAGGTCCTTAGCCCACTGCATGTTCGTGGTCTTGTCGGTGTTGGTGTTCTTGACGACCAGGATCTTGAGGATCGGCTTGCCGTCCTCCGTGGCCGTCGGCTCGCTGCTGCCGCCGCAGGCCGCCACCGTGCCCAGCATCGCGATCGCCGAGATCGCCGCCAGCGCCTTCGTCATCACACTTCTGCGTGCCATTGATATTCCTTTCCTCGCCCCCGACCTCGTTGTGTCCGGGAGTGCCTCCCCTTCCCCATGCCGCCGTACGGGCCGGTTTCCACGTGAAAGGCTGACTGTGTTGTCTGCGTTACGAAACGATTCGGTGGGCTACAGTACCCTCCGGAGGTTCGCTTTGTTTTCGCAACGCTGCGATTCTATATCGATTCAACAGCGAAGTCAAATTCTTGCGACACGCTTTGTTTTTCCTAGAATCCCTTCAATTCCAAGGAATATCACCTATCGAACGCGCGACACGCGCAATTCAAAGCGATGCGATTTTGCGAGTACCATCACAGTCAGATCGTATGAACCATCGAATCATTTCGATGCAGACGTACGAACACGCTCGTGCCCTTCCACACAGGAGGCCGTCTAGGATCCGGCCCGCACGGAAAGCCGGCACACCGCAACAGACAGGACGAAGGACGACGAAGATGGTCACCCTCAAGGACGTGGCAGCCAAGGCCGGCGTGTCACCATCAACCGCATCGGGCGCGCTGCGGAGACTCTCGTACGTGCGCCCGGAAACCGCCGAACGAGTGCTCAAGGCCGCCCAGGACCTGAACTACAGCACCAACGTCTCGGCTCGGGCGCTGCGCTCGGGCCGTACCGGCATCCTCTCGCTGGTCATCCCCACCGTGGACATCCCGTTCTACGGTCGTCTTGTCACCGCGATGGAGACAAGCATCGAACGGCACGGATATCAGCTCATCATCCAGCAGACCAGATTCGAGGCGGATCGCGAACGGCAGCTGATCGCGCAATCGGACGACACGTTTTCGGAGGGCATGTTCCTGCTGGCCGCCAAAACCGACAGCCGGGAGGTGGCGCGTCTCGCGGGCGACCATCCGACCGTGATGTTCGAGGACTACAGCACCGACATCGTCATCGATTCGGTCAACGCTCCCAGCACCGGCGGCATCGACCGGGCCATCCGCCATCTTGTCGGACGGGGCCGCACACGGATCTGCGTGGCAGGCGCCACCATACCGTTGCATGCCATGGCCGACGTATCCAGCAGCCGCGCGCGCTACGAACGGGCGCGCTCGGCGGTCAACGCCTTCGATGAGTTGGGAATCTCCGGCGATTGCGGCGCCATCGACTGCGACTGGGGCGCGAACGGCGGCACCGACGTCGGCCACCGCATCGCCGACACCGCGACCGGTCGGACCGACGACGGCAGACCGAAGGGACTGCGATACGACGCGGTATGCTGCATGAACGATGACATCGCGCTCGGTGTGCTCCGCGGTCTTGCCGATCGCGGCGTGCGCGTACCCGAGGACGTGGCGGTGACCGGATTCGATGGCATTCCGCAGGGCGAATGGAGCGTGCCGAGCCTGACGACCATCGCGCTCGACTACGAGGGCATGGCCGAGACGGCCGTGGCCATGATGCTGCGCAAATTCGGCGACAACCCGGTCTCGATGCCCCAACGGGTCATCGCCGGATTCCGCCTCATCGAACGCGGTTCGACGGCCGTATCTCAGTAGTGGATCGGGTTGATCTCCTCGGGGATGCGGTCGAACGCCCCGCGCTCCCCCGCCGCGACCTCGTATAGCGACCGATGGCAGGCACGCATCGCCTCGGCCATCTCCGGATACTCCTGCATGCACACGTCCACCAAGCCGATCTGGTAGTTCTCGCCGTCGAAGCGGCCAAGCGAACTCTGATCGTTGTACTGGAAGTAGTGCGCGCCGACGAAGTACGGGCTGCGCGCGGCCTGCTCGACGTAGTACCGGTAGGCCACGCCGCGTTCGGTCTGCGTGGTGACGCCGCGGATGCCGTGGGCGGTCAGGCCGCGGTCGAGCGCTCCGTGGTGGAACTCGCCGACCATGACCGGCATATCGAGCATGCGCCCGACCTGCTCGACCTGGTCATAGGCGGTGCGCTGATAGCTGTTGATCGAGAACACGTCGTAGCAGTCGGCTCCGGCGAGCAGGCTTCGATCGGTGATGTACGCGTAGCGCATGCCGAGGTTCAGGTGATGCGGGTCGACACGGCGCAGCGCCTCGGCGGGCACGCGCACGTAGCGGTCGATAAGCAGCGTCGAGAACGCACGCAGATCGTCAAGACTGCCCGGCAACGCTGTGGCCAGACGGAAGCGCGGTTCGGCGATGATCGCGTCGAACGAGGCGAACGACGCCGCCCATGCCGCGTTGAGCACGTCGACTTCGCCGTTGTAGCGCGCCTTCAGCCATTCGACGAACCGCCGCTTCGAGACAAGGTCGGCGGGGTTGGCGAGCATCTCCTCGGCGATGTTGAGGTCGTAGACGAACGCCCAGTTCGGCTCGTTGCGCATGAAGTAGCCGATCAGGTTCGTTTCGTCCCTCCACGGGAGCAGACCTTGCGCGTATCGTTCGGCGTCGCGCGCGTATTCGGGCGAGCACACGTCCGGGAAGTCGCGAAACAGCATGAGTTCGGTCTTCGGGAATCCGCCGTTGAGCTCGTCGGCGGGAAGGACGTACGGGATGCCGGCCCTGCTGATGAACCTGCGATCGGACCAGTTGCCGATCGTGTTGACGCCCCAGTCGGTCAGGTGATTGCGGGTGATGCGCGTCCACGAGTCATACCAGTCATCGCCGAACGCGGCGCGCAGATTGGCCTGCCCGTAGTCGTACGAGGCGTTGACGCCGTTGCAGCCCCTGGCATCGGGTCGCCACGAGAACGACGGGTCGCCGAAATCGGTGGCTGCATTCGTTCCTTCGCGCCCGCTCCCGGAACCGGCTGTGGCCTTCGCGATCGCCTGGTCCAGCAGCCCGGCCGTGTGAGCGTCCAGCCATGGGCGCACCGGGTCGAGTCGGGTCTGGATGCCCGCGCCGACGCAGTCGACACCGGTTGAGAGAAACGCACCGCCTTCCGGGTCCACGAGCCAGAATCGCCCCGTCGTGCCGTCGGGGTTCGTCTCCCGTTCGACGCGGAACCAGCCGGTCGCCTCGAATCGTCTGCCGGTCCAGCCGCCGAAGCGGTCCCATACGGGGAATGCGGCGTACGGGTGATCGACGGCATGCCGGACGACGTGCCGGACGTCGTCATCGTTGACCTCATGCGTGGATTCGTGCATGTCGGGCCCGTTTGCGATCTTGCCGCGCTTTTCATCGGGATCGGCGGAATCCGCCATGGTGTTTAGCCGCGCAGTGCAGGCCGCTCGCCCGGGAACCTTGCCGGGCCATTCGCCGGGCAGCCACTGGCCGAGGTCGTCGATCAGCGGTTTTGCAGGAATATCGATCTGCGGCATGTCGTCCAGAAGCTCGCACGGCCACAGGCGGAGCCTGCGCCCCGGGAATCCGGGGGTAGCCGACAGCACGATGGACGCGATGTCGGCGCGGCGGATCCGCTTGCCGAACAGCGTCATCTTGAGCCGGCCCAATGTGCGAGGAGCGAACAGGGTCTGGCCGTCCAGCCAGGTGAAATCGAACGGAACAGGCACCTCGACTCCGGGCAGGATGCCGAAGACCGCGCGCAGGGTCGGATCCTCGCCGCGCTCGCGCTGTCCGGCCTCGTAGAACGCGAGCTGCAGACAGACGGAATAGCTGTCGAGGCTCTGCGCGCGCACGAGAAGCGCCGCGGCGGATTCGAGCGCGACGGCCGCTTCGGGCATCGTGTCACGCTCGAACACCGTCAGATCGACGCCGTCGGTGGAATAGTCAAGATCGATCGGCACGCTTTGGCCGGGAACACAGGGTAACCGCATACTTCCTCGCTTCGGTTAACGTTAACCTCTCCCATCACCCTCCATGATAGGCCACAACCCGAAGCACACGACGCCATCGGCGACGCGGCATCGAATCGCAACGATATGATTCTATCCGAACCGTGCGATCTTCCACCCATGCGCTAGGCTGGAGTCCGCAAATAACGGCGAAAACGGAAATGGATGGCGTGGCGCCTATGGCGACTTTGAAGGATGTGGCGGCCCTGGCGGGCGTGTCGATGAGCACCGCCGGAGCGGCGATACGTGGGGAGGATATCGTTAAACCCGCCACGCGCGACAAAGTGCTCGCCGCGGCCAAGCAGCTCGGCTACTCCCCCAACCTGTCGGCGCGATTCCTCAAGAAGGGCCGCACCGGATCGATCGCGGCCCTGATCCCCAGCATCACGCACCCCTACTACGCGAATCTGGTGGCAGCCATTTCCAAGGCGGCCGACAAGCGCCACCTGCGCACGCTCATCATGCAGACCGGATACGACGCGGACACCGAAACCGACATCGTCAGCCAGATCAACTCGGCCGTATGCGACGGACTGATCCTCAATGCCAGCAACGTCGACGACAGACACCTCAAGGCGATGCTCGGCAATCATCCGACCGTCCTGCTCAACTATCAGGTCGACGATCCGCTGTTCGACAACGTGCTGCCGCCATTGTCCCGCGGCGCATCCGTGTCGTTCGGATATCTTGCCGGTCGCGGCTACCGGCATGCGTGCATCGTCGGCGGGCATCCGCTCGACAAACTCACCGACGATCTCGGCGGCCGTTCTCCGGCCATCCGATACACCGTCGCGGCGATGAAGGACAGCGGACTGGGCGACGAGCACGACTTCGTGGAATGCAACTGGGAGACGACCTCGGCCATCGCCGCGGCTCACAGACTGTGCGAGACGGATGCGGACGGCACCCGCATGGTCGACCGGTACGACGTGTTCTATTGCATGAACGATCTGATCGCCTACGGACTGATCCGCGGATTCCATGACGAGGGCGTGCGCGTGCCACAGGACAAGGCGGTGTTCGGCAACGACGGCATCTACGCCTACGGCGAGCAGTTCACCGTCCCCACCCTGTCGACCTTGGCGCTGGACTATGACGACACGGCCGAAAAGGCCTTGGACCTGCTGGTTGACCAGATCGAGCACCCGGATGTGCAGCGCGAACCGCGGGTGGATCAAGGACGCTGCCGGCTGATCATCGGGGAATCGGCGTAGGGGCGGTACCGGCGGTCTTCGGCGGCGCCAGGACGTGGATGTCCATGCCGGGAAGGCGACCGTACGCATAGATCGCCACCATGGTGAGGAACACGGGTACGGTGATGCCGAGCGCGGCGCCCAGTCCCGGCCACGTGTAGTACGACCACACGCTCGCGACGAACAGCGCCGTCACCATCAGCGAGCACCACGGACGGGCGATCACCATCGAGACGGACGTGCGCACCACCCACCACGGCTTCTCGTCGAAGTTCGCACGGATGGCCCAGGAGATGAGCACGAACAGGCCGTACACCACGTTGACCATGAGCAGGATGCCGGAGACCGCATAGCCGACCACGCCCATGTCGTTCCAGTTGGCGAGGAAGTAGTCCCAGACGAGCAGCGCCCAGACGACGAGCTGCGGCCAGCCGAACAGGTTCGCGGACTTCAGTTCCTTCCGCCATGCGTGGTGGAACGTGACCCAGCTCTGCTTGATGGTCCAGGACCGATCGTCGACGTCGAGCAGCCACGTGCGGAACGTGGAGTACAGGGCGGCGACCGAGGGGAAGAACCCCGCAACCACAAGGCCCATCACCGTGTGCACGATGAACGCCACCTGGCACACCATCAGCATCATGATGATGCGGCATATGAATTCGTAACCAACCGCGATCCGTCGCATGAACGCTCCTTCGCCTCCGGCCGCTTTCCGGCCGGTCCTTCACCGGTTTACCGATCCTTGATCGGTCCATGATCGATTCTTGATCGGCCCTTGATCGGCCCGGAATCCGTGATCATCTCCATGGCCCGTCCGCCAATCCATGATTGGCGAATCCATCGCGGAGATCACCCGCAATCTATGGCAACGATACCATCGTTACGTTGCGATTTTCGTTCGACGCGCCGGAGTCCAGCCATCTCCCCCTCTCACCGCACTACACCACCGCCCATCGCGCCTGCGCATCGCACTACACAGCGCAATCGTGCCGACCGCCTTCCACACAGGTCAGTCATCCACTGGTGAGTCACAGGCATCACAGACTCACTACCGGAGAGACGAGAGTTCCCTACACCCATCGTTCCACGCCCCAGCCCGACCAGTACACAGGAACACGACCGGAAATGCGGTACGCTCGGAATCAAGACACAGAGTTATGCAACATCGGAAACGGCGAATCGGAGAGGCATGAAACGCATACGACTTGTCGAATGGCTCAGGCGAGAGCGCGATCAGCGGGTCGACGGCGGACTGTATTACAACACGCAGATCCTGTTCGCCTATAACTCGAATCATATGGAGGGTTCGACGCTCTCCCCCGAACAGACCGCCCAGCTCTACAGCACCGGCGCCTTGCTACCGGACGGTTCCGACGATCAGATCCGCGCCGACGACGTGGTGGAGACGCGCAACCATTTCCATGCGTTCAATTGGATTCTCGATCATGTCGACGACCCGGTCGACAGGACCATGGTGTGCACGTTGCATGCGATACTCAAGCGTGGTACGAGTCAGGAGCTCGACCTCGACCGCAATGTGGGCGGATACAAGGTCGTGCCGAACGTGATCAGCGAGATCCTCGGTGTGCATACCGCCCTGCCGGCCGATGTCCCGCAGGCCATGGAACAGGTGTTCACGTTGTATCGGAATCTGCGTGACGATCCGTATGAGATCGCGCATGCGCATTGGATGTTCGAGACCACGCACCCGTTCTCCGACGGCAACGGCAGGATCGGCCGGCTGATCATGTTCAAGGAGCTGCTGCGTCTGAACACAGTCCCCTTGATCGTGCGCGACTCCGACAAAAACCTGTACGTACGGGGCCTGAGCCGATTCGGCGAGGAGCCCGGTTACCTCGTCGACACCCTGCTGACCGAACGTGACTACTACGAGGGACTCATCGAACGCCTGGCACCGGATCGCATCCGTTATTCGTATGTGTCCGAGTGGGATCCGGACGCCGTGGCGGAACGACGCGGCGGACGGCGAATCTCCAACCCGTTCGTGAAGCGGAACTGGCCCGAGGATGATATGCGGTCCCGCGTCAACCCGCATCCGTCCGTTTCCCATTAGCATCCTCGGTTCACAGCACGTAATGGCCGCCGATCGCGTCCGTAGCGTCCGTTAGGCGTCGGAGTCCTCCGACTGTCAGGCGGAAACGGACGCGAAGTCGGCTCGAGGAGTCCGTTACAAACCAGCGTCGCTCTTTCACTAGCCGCAACCGGACGCCAATCCGACTTGAGGAGTCCGTTTTCTGACAGCACAAGCCGAATCCTGAAGGGAAACGGACGGATGGCGTCATCTCGGCATACATCCGGCGGCGGCAGACCACCAAAAGAGGTGCGGATATGCATCGTGGCGACTGAATCGGCTCGGATGGCGACGGCGGCCGACCGGCTCGGCCTGCAGCACCCCGGGAATCGGCTTGGGAGTAGGGCTTCCGGCACCCCTTTGCATCGAACCGGTTCGATGGATAACCCACGAAATCGGTTTCAGAATTGTGAAGAAACGCCGAAAACCCGAATTTCGCTTGCATTCGTCATCATGATGCGTTATTCTGAAACCGGTTTCAGAAAGAAGCCAAGAAAACGAAGATTTCGAAGCCGCAAGGCTTTGACCTGATGAAAGGAAAGACATTATGTCGTTCAAGGATTCCATGGTCCGCGGTCTCGCTCTCTACGGTGCAAGCACGATGGCCCAGTACACGATGGGCAACACCAAGGTTCTCGCCGACATCATCAACGACAACAAGATCGGCCGCTGACTTTAGCTCTTGAGGAGCGCGCCTGACGGCCGCCTCTGAAAAACAGAGCAGCAGAGCCGCGCGCACTCCCCCGCAACCGCCGATGCCGAACGGATTCCGGCGATTGCAACAACAAACGTATACATCACGGAGCATGAGCCCAACGGGAACACGCTCCAAACCGAAAGGAAGTTCATTATGTCGTTCAAGGATTCCATGATGCGTGGTCTGGCCATGTACGGTGTCAACTCGATGGCCCAGAACGGTTACGCCAACTACAAGGTGATGTCCGACATCATCAACGACGTCAAGGAGACCAACCGCTGAATGATCCGATGACCGGCTCGTTCCGGCCGTCACGGCTTCAGCCACATCCAGAAACGGGATTCCGCGAATAATCGCGGGATCCCGTTTTTTCATATGCCAACAGCCCATGCGCGTCCGCGACTGCAAGCCTTTCAGCTGGACATCGGCCTCATATGCACGTACAATTAAATTAAATCATCTAACTATATGGGCCGCGGCGGAGCCGCACCGACCGCCGCCCGCAGGGATCGCCAACGAAAGGAACACCCATGGCACAGGTTCTGGTCGCCGGAGTCGACACTTCGACGCAGTCGACGAAGGTCCGCGTCACCGACGCCGCGACCGGCAAGCTCGTCCGCTTCGGACAGGCGAAGCACCCCGAGGGCACGAGCGTCGACCCGAACGCGTGGTGGAACGCGTTCCTCGAGGCGAGCGCGCAGGCCGGCGGACTCGACGACGTGTCCGCGCTCTCGGTCGGCGGCCAGCAGCACGGCATGGTCATCCTCGACGAACAGGGCAATGTGATCCGCGATGCGATGCTGTGGAACGATATCAGCTCCGCCCCGCAGGCGGCCGCCCTGATCGAACGCCTCGGCAGCGCCGCTCCCGCCGAACCTAGCGAGCCGGAGGATGTCATCACACGCGGCAAGCAGCGCTGGGTCAAGGCGGTCGGCTCCTCGCCGGTCGCCTCGTACACGCTCACCAAGGTCGCATGGGTGGCCGAGAACGAACCGGAGAACGCGAAGAGGATCGCCGCGATCTGCCTGCCGCACGACTGGCTGAGCTGGCGCATCGCCGGATACGGACCGGTCGCCCCCGGCGAGGACGCGCATCTCGATGCCCTGTTCACCGATCGCTCCGATGCCTCCGGCACCATCTACTACGATGCCGCGCACGACCAGTACCGCCGCGACCTGCTGGCCACGGTGCTGGCCGCGGCCGAGGGCGAGGATGCCGCCAAGTCCCATGCCGATGCGATCACATTGCCCACGGTGCTCGGCCCCCGTGAAACCGCGGCGGTGAAAGCCTCCCCCGTTTTCGCCGGCAAGGAGATCGAAGGCGGCTGCATCCTCGGCCCCGGCGGCGGCGACAATGCGATGGCCGCGCTTGGCCTCGGCATGGCCGTCGGTGACGTGTCCATCTCGCTCGGCACGTCCGGAGTTGCGGCGGCCATCGCCGAGAACCCGGTGTACGACCTGACCGGAGCGGTCTCCGGATTCGCCGACTGCACCGGCCACTACCTGCCGCTCGCCTGCACGATCAACGGATCACGCATCGCCGACGCCGGCCGCGCGGCGCTCGGCGTCGACTACGACGAGCTTGCCACACTGGCCGCGCAGTCGGCGCCGGGTGCGGCGGGCATCACCCTGATCCCGTACTTCGACGGCGAGCGCACGCCGAACCGTCCGGACGCGACGGCCACGCTGCACGGCATGACGCTTGCCAACACGACGAAGGCGAACCTCGCACGCGCATTCGTCGAGGGACTCCTGTGCTCGCAGCGCGACTGCCTTGAGCTGATCCGTTCGCTCGGCGCGGACATCACGCGCATCCTCTTGATCGGCGGCGGCGCGCGTTCCGCCGCGGTGCGCGCCTACGCGCCGGGCATCCTCGGCATGGACGTCGAGCTGCCGGCGACCGACGAGTATGTGGCGATCGGCGCCGCACGCCAGGCCGCATGGGTGCTCTCCGGCGAGGCCGAACCGCCGGCGTGGCCGCTGACCATCGAGGAGACCCTGACCGGCGAGCCGACGCCCGAGGTGTACGCGCAGTACGCGAGGTATCGCGGCTGACAGTTGGCTGACAAGTCAACCATGCCCCGAGACATCACACTGCCACTCAACGACAAAAACGGCGGCAATTGCGTTGAGTGGCAGTATTTTCTGCCATTCAACGACGATTTGACTGTTTTTCGCGTTGAGTGGCAGCAACGGATGGCATCCGTATGGCGCGATCCAGCTCAACTGCGGATGACGGATTCAAAAACCCTTGGGAAATAGCCGTTTTGACGATACGTCAATAATCGGATCTCTTATTCAATACGGGACTTCACAGTCGAGTTCTGCCACTCAACGCAAATAATTGCGAAATCCCCGTTGAGTGGCAGCATATTCTGCCACTCAACGAATGTAAAACGATTGACTTACGTTGAACGGCACATACAGGCATAGCAACGCCACATCAGGGCACACCGCGTCCCAGCACACGCCGGCACGTCACGTCACGCCGGCATACACCACACCGAGTCGCAGCCCGTCAAAGCGCACACCTCAGCAACCGAGCGACTTATGTGCAGTCGCGGCAATAATCATCTCGTGCCATACACGATATACACGCAAAAATACGCATGATCCGCCTGCGGATGACGAGTACCGCAGGCGGATCATGCGTTGATGGAAGGAAAACAGGAGAAGAAGAGAGAGAAGCGTGAGGCCCGGTCTCGTCGGGCCTCACGGTCGATCACGCCTAGACGATCACGCCTAGCTGATCACGCCTGGACGATCACGCCTCGGCGAGGGCGTCGACGATATAGTTGTTGATCGTGGCCTTGACCTGCTCGAGGTGATCGGACTTGGTGGCGGCGCGCAGCTCGGCCTGGGTCTTGTCGAGGCTGTACTCCTCGAGGGAGGCGAGGGTGGCCTCGCCGGATTCGATGGCGGCGCCGATGCCGGACTCGTAGGAGCTGTAGCGGTCGGCCTGCAGATCCTCGATGTAGTGGTCCTCGTGCATCTTGGCGGCGACGAGCAGACCGGCGGCGTAGGAGTCCATGCCCACGATGTGCGCGCGGAACAGGTCGTCGGCCTCGAAGGAGGTGCGGCGCGGCTTGGCGTCGAAGTTCAGACCGCCGTGGGGGCCGATCGAACCGTTGGCGAGGACCTCCCACATCACGGCGACGCAGTCGTACAGGTCGGACGGGAACTCGTCCATGTCCCAGCCGATGAGCTTGTCGCCCTGGTTGGCGTCGAGGGAGCCGAGCACGCCGTTCTCGCGGGCGAAGCGCACCTCGTGCTGGTAGGTGTGGCCGGCCAGGTTGGCGTGGTTGCCTTCGAGGTTCAACTTGAAGACGTCCTCGAGGTCGAAGGTCTTGAGGAAGGCGAGCGCGGCGGCCGCGTCGAAGTCGTACTGGTGGCTGGTCGGCTCCTTCGGCTTGGGCTCGATGAGGAACTGGCCGGTGAAGCCGATCTCCTTGGCGTAGTCGGCAGCGAGGTGGAAGAGCTTGGCCATGTGGGCCTGCTCGCGGTGCATCTGGGTGTTCCACAGGTTCTCGTAGCCTTCGCGGCCGCCCCAGAACACGTAGTTCTCGGCGCCGAGGCGCTTGGCGATCTCGAGGCTCTTCTTGACCTGGGCGCCCGAGTAGGCGAAGATGTCGGCGAACGGCGAGGTGGCGGCGCCGGCGACGAAGCGCGGGTTGGTGAACAGGTTCTGGGTGTTCCACAGCAGCTTGACGCCGGTGGACTTCATGTTCTCCTCGATCTTGTCGACGACCTTGTCGAGGTTGGCGTTGGTCTCGCGCAGGGTGTCACCCTCCGGGGCGATGTCGCGGTCGTGGAAGCAGAAGTACTCGACGCCGAGCTTGGTGTAGAACTCGAAGGCGTAGTCGACCTTGGCGAGGGCCAGATCCATCGGCTTGGTGTACTTGTCGTACGGACGCTCGGCGGTGCCGTCGCCGAACGGGTCGACGAGACGCTGGTCGAAGGTGTGCCAGTAGGCCACGGCGAAGCGCAGCCAGTCCTTCATCTTCTTGCCGGCGACGACCTTGTCGGCGTCGTAGTAGCGGAAGCCGAGGCCTTCCTTGGCGCCGCCCTTGCGGCCGACGTATTCGATCTTGTCGATGTCCCACAGACCCATTGCTGTCTCCTTAGACTCGGGATGTGCGTGTTATTGTCCGTTGCGCCGTTCGGCCTCCGCATGACGTTTCATCCGCCATGATCCCGGAGCGAACCAGCTGACGACTCTTATGTTAAATGACTGAACTATATTTGTCAAACGAATGAACTTATCTGCCGGATAAGGCGTGTTTCAGGGGTTTGGGTTTCATAAGCGGCATCGACTCACATCATTGCCGACCAACCAGTTCAAGCCGCCGCGATCGCCCGACGGGCTAGACCGTCGTCATGTATTTGAGGGGCGAGTCGAACAGGCGGCGCAGGCCCATCACGGCGGCGCCGTGCAACGCAGGATGGTCGATGACCGGGGAAACCATCACCCGCACGTCCACGCCGTCGCGAGCGAGGATGCGCGAGGCGACCCGGGCGTGCAGGACGTCCGCCATCTCGTCTCCGAACTCACCCAACAGGCCGCCGATCACGATGTTCTCGATGTCGACGATGTTGACGACGCTGGCGAGCGCTGCGGCGAACGCGGTCATCGCATGGTCGACGGCAAGCACGGCCTTCGGATCCCCGGCCCGCCACGCCTTGAGCAGTTTCGGCGTAAGCGTCGTGTCGGCGGCATGCTCCTCATCGGCAAGTCCGGAGGCGACCATGAGCGCGCGGCGGCCGGCGATCGTCTCGAGGCAGCCGTGGCGACCGCAACGGCACAGCTCCCCGTGCATGTCGACGCACACGTGGCCGATCTCGCCGGCGAACCCGTGGTCGCCGCGCACGATCTGGCCTTCGCGCACGTAGGCGCCGCCGATGCCGATGTCGGTGGACACGTAGATGAAGGAGTCGAAGGTCTTCAGCGGCCAGTCGCCGTCGGTGCGCTGCGAGGCGTAGCCGGGAATCTGCGCGAGGGCGGCGAGCGTCGCCTCGTTCTCGGCGTTTGCATCGAGCCGTTCGATCACCGGATACCGGTTCAGATCGAGGTCGCGCCAACCGAGGTTGCGCGCGACGAGCAGTTCGTTGCCGCTGGTGACGAGGCCGGGCAGGGCGAGCTCGGCGCCGGCGATCGTGTAGCCGCGCCGGGTGAGGCGGGTTTCGACGGGGATCATCATCGCGTCGAGCTCGCCGAGGATGTCGTCGGGGCGCACATCGTCCATCGTCCGTTCGCACCAGTTCGATTCGACGACGTCGCCGTTGATGTCGAGCACGAGATAGCCGAAGCCGTCGGTGTTGACCTGCATGCCGACGCCGGCCCAACGTCCGGGGGCGAAGGCGAGCGGGGTGCTCGGTCTGCCGTAGGCCGCGCCGACTGTGGGATCAAGCTGGCGGATCACATGGTTCTTCAGCAGCAGGTCGCCGAGCAGCGAGAGCGTGGCCTTGGTGAGCCCTGTCTCCTTGGCCAGTTCGGCGCGGCTCAGCGGCGTGCGCGAGCGGGCGAGCGTGGAGAGCACCACCGACAGGTTGTGGTTGCGCAGATCGTCCTGGTTGATGCTCCTGACTCGCGGCACTGCGGCCCCCCCCCTCGTTCCTTCTCACGATTCCCGTCCAGCATCCTGCCGATGCGACATTTCGGCATTGCCTTCGGCACACCGTCGGCGTCCGGAACGGTTCCGGACCAACTAGAACACCGGCATTTCTTTCTCCCCTGATTGTAAAGGCAGTGAACGAAATAGCCTTTACGCACAAGCCCCCATGATCATTCCAGGACCGGTCCCCGCTGTTCGTGCGGGAATGAGATGGAGCCCAGGAAAGTCATAGCCGGAACCGGCGCCCCGACCCCAACCATGGTAAATGGATGAGCCGTTGCTTGCCTGCCATCCGCACCTGCCCGCGTCTATCTGCGTGTCTATCTGCGTTACAAGGGGTGCCTTTGCCGTTTTGCGGACCTCTATCCGCGTTACGAGGGGTACCTCCCACAGGTATGAAGGGCCAAAAACGGCTTAATGGCGTTGGGGTCAAGCCGATTTGAGGATGTAATACCTGGGGTATGCACCCCTCATAAGCGAGATAGATGTCCGCAGAACGCCAAAAGTACGTCTTATAGACGAGATAGCCCCATACCGCACCGTCATTCAGCACCACTTTTACTAGTACACCAGCAAAACTCACAAGACAACCGCGACTTTTACTAGCATGGTAGTAAAAATAGCCCACATCTTCTATACTTTTACCAGTACACCAGCAAAAATTCGGAGCATCATGAAACTGAAGACGCGACCGCTGTATCTGGACAAGCTCCTTGCCGCCAAAGACAACGGACTCATCAAGGTCATCACCGGCATGCGCCGATGCGGCAAGTCATCACTCCTGAAGCTACTGGGGCAACAACTCGCCTCGGAAGGCATTCCATCGGACCATATTCTCACCATCAATCTCGAATCGTTCGAATTCGCCTCGTTTGATCGGACGCAGTTGCATGACCGCATCATGGGGCTCATGCATGACCACGATCGGTATTACCTGCTGCTCGACGAGGTGCAGCTCATCGACGGATGGGAACGCGTGGTCAACGCGTTGCAGGTGGATGCGAACGTCGACATCTATCTGACCGGCTCCAACGCGCACCTGCTGTCAAGGCAACTGGGAACACTGCTGTCCGGACGCTATGTCGAGATCAGGGTGTTCCCGCTGTCCTTCGCGGAGTTTCTCCGATACACCGGGGAATCCGATCGTAACACCGCATTCGAACGATACATGCGATACGGCGGACTGCCCCCGGTCGTCGATCAGGGAACCAACCAGGAACTGGCATACACCGTGCTCTCCGGCATCTACGACACGGTACTCGTACGGGACATCTCCCAGTATCTGCAGATACGCAATCCCATGGTGTTCAATGACGTCGCCCGATATCTTGCCGACACCGCCGGCTCCCCCGTGTCCATCTCCAAGATCGAGTACAAGCTGGGAAGCGCACGGCGTTCGGCGACCAACGACACCATCGAACGGTACATCTCCGGCCTGCTTGACGCGTTTCTATTCCATCAGGCCCGGCGCATCAACGTGAAAGGTGGCGACCACCTCCAAGGATTGAGCAAGTACTATCCTGCGGATCCCGGCATCAAAAACATGCTGGTCAGCTATCATCAGGGCGATATCGGGCCACTGCTTGAGCTCATCGTGCACAACGAGCTCAAGACACGGGGATACGACGTGCAGGTCGGCAGAATGGACAACCTCGAGATCGATTTCGTCGCCGATCGGATATCGGCCGATATGACCGATGAGCGGCTGTTCATTCAGGTGAGCGCGACCATCATGGACCCCTCGACCCGCGACCGTGAATTCGAGCCGCTGCGCAGGCTGCACAACGCATCTGGTCGCCGGATGATCCTCACGCTCGACACGTTCGGACTGGGTAGCGTCGACGGCATCGACGTGGTCAATGCGCTCGACTGGCTGACGCACTCCGAATGAGCGTCCTCACAGCGCGCCGAGTAGCGCATGCACAAACGGCATGGGGAAGGCAACGGCCCTGCCATACTGAACCGAACCCCCGGATCCATTTCAACCGCATGAAGCACTACAGGAAAGCCGCCACCCGCTACGACAGGCTTGACGTCACCTTCCTCGCCAACCTCCAGCTCATCCTCATCGCCATCCAACTCAAAACACCTCCTGCGTTCATTTCCGACACGCCGATAAACGCTTACCGCATTATCGCTGCCATTGGTGCAATTTCACCTAATCCGCTGAAAATAGCGTTTCTTGGCATTTGTTCGCACGTTTCCCCGAAACGTGATGTTCATTTCGACCGCGTCGGCGATACCCCCAATCGCACATCACGGCACATGAAAACGTAATCAGTTACGCATGCGAGGCAGCGCACTGTCCGTGACGCCGCGCAATGACCATGACGCAGCATCGCACCGCATGACGCGGTGATATGCCCATGAAGTAGTGAATCATCCATGGAGCGGTGACGCAAAATGGCCTAATTCCGCCATTTCCCGAAAACAGCTCACCGCTCGATGGGGATTTCACCGCGCCATGGCACCATAGACCACTCGATGGGAAGAGGCAGCGGAGGAAACAACAGGCCAAAACGGCACTAACAGCACTAACAGCACTAACACAGGCCAGACAGGCACTAACACAGACCGAAAGACACCACCACACACCAACACAGACACCGACATGCCGGCAGCAACGACAAGACCCCGTGGAACGTGTGTAGATGCACACTCAGTAGGTGCATGCCACACGTTCCACGGGGTCACCAAGGTCGGCGGGCTGTGCGGCCGCGCCGATCATTGCGTCACAGCTGGGATTCGGCCGGCAGGGCCTCGATCGCCTTGCGGGCGGCGACAAGCGCCTCCTCGAGCGGCTCGACCTGCGGGTACCAGCGGCGCTCCCACTCCAGAGAGAGCGGTCCGGTGTAGCCGCCGTCCTTGAGGAGCCTGCAGCATTCGGCCAGCGGCACGCGACCGGTGCCCTGCAACACCGGGGTCTGGTCGCCCGGGAACGCGCAGTCCTTGATCTGCACGACGCCGCGGCCGCCCACGAGGTACGGCTTCAAGTACTCGAAGGTCTTGGCCGGGGCCTCGCCGACGCGCCACGGGTGCGCGAGATCCCAGATAGATCCGACCTGGTTGTCCGGGGCGATCTTATCGAGGTAGTAGTGGATGATCGCGTTGCGCTCGCCGTTGGTGTGGCTGTCGTGCGTCTCGATGAGCGGCTGCACGTCGAGCCTGTCGGCGGTCGGCAGCGCACGGGCGATGATCTCGGCGCCGCGCTTGGACACGCCGGCCAGGTTCATGCCTTGGGGAAGCACCATGCCCGGCAGACGGTCCGGATCCCAGCTCGGCTCGAGCGGCGCGGTCGGGAAGACGCGCACGTACTTGGCCCCCAGCACGGACGCCATGTGCAGGCAGTGCTCGAGGCTTTCGACCAGCTCGTCCTCCTCGCGGGCGGTGTTGCATACCTGCACGCGCGAGTCGACGGCGAAGATGGTGACGCCCGCCTTCTCGGCGAGCTCGTCGCGCATCGCCTTGAGCTCGTCGTCGGTGGAGGTCATCGTGAACTTCATCTCGTCACCGACGGCCACCTCGATCCTCTTGACGCCGGTGGCGTTGAACGTCCTGGCAAGCTCGTCCATCGAGTCGTACGGAGCGCCCAGAGTGGACGCGGCCAGTTCCCATGTCATGATTACTTGTTCCTTTCCTGATAGTCGAAGTACTGGAAGTCGGCGTGCGAGCGGTGGGCGTCCATGTCCTGCGAGCAGATGCCCACCATGCCGCCGGTGAACGCGCAGCCCTGGATCGTACGCTCGACGTAGTCGTCGCTGATGTGATCGGCCGGCTGCACGCCGCCGATCGCCTTCCACAGCGCGTTGTCAGCGTACATATCCTTGCCTTGCGCGAAGTGGAAGTTCGCCTTGTCACGGCGCACCTCCACCTTGATGCGCACCGGGCCTTCCTCGAGCGCGATCGCATCGGAGCCGTAGTCGAGCTTGCCGTGGTCGCAGCGCAGCACCTGGATGATGCGCCTGTCGGTGCCCTCCGAGTCGAAGCTCACGTACGCGTAGATCCAGTTCTGCGTGTCGTAGTAAAGGATCAGGCCGGCCATCTGCTGGTAGTTGGTCGGATCGAAATCGAGCACGGTCTGTGCGTCGAAGTCGTACGCCTCCCAACGGCGGGCGAACAGCGTCTGCCTGTGCTGCGAGCGCAACGACTGCGCACCGTGGATGCGCAGCCAGCCGGGACGCTCGGTGAGCGAATAGTCCTGTTCGGCCACGAGCGCGGTGCGCAGGGTCTTGAGGCTCGGCGGGATGGCCGGATCGGTCACGGAGTTGAGCGGCGCGTTGGCCTCGGCGGCACGATCGGCCTCGAACTCGATGCGTTCGGAGTGGTCCATGACCTGCACGACGCCCTGCGCGATCCTCGGCGCCGGAACCTTGAGGTCCGGGCTGATCGTGTCGTTGATCAGGCGCGGCCAGCCGTCCGAAGTCCAGTAGATCTTCTGGATGCCGGTCTCACGGCCCAGCGTGCAGTTGCCGCGCTCGGTCAGCGGCCTGCCGCAGATCTGCGTGACGTACCATTCGTCGCCGATCTCGAGGAAGCAGCAGTGGCCGGACTTCTGCAGCGGATTACTCGGCTCGTCGCGCGTGGTCATCAGCGGCGTGTACGAGGAATCCTCGAACGGTCCCTCGAGCGAACGGGCGCGCGCCACGGTTGCGGCGTGCATGTAGCCGGTGCCGCCTGCCGCGCACAGCAGGTAGTACCAGCCGTTCCTCTTGAGGATCTGCGGGCCTTCGCACACGCCGAGCTTGGTGCCCTTGTAGAAGTGCTTGCGCTCGCCGATCAGCTGCATCGATTCGGGATCGAACTCCTGGATGACCGTGCCGGCGAACCGCTGGCGGCCGGGACGGTAGTCGTAGAGCATGTTGAGGAACCACTTACGGCCGTCGTCGTCGTGGAAGATGGCCGGGTCGAAGCCGGATGCGGTCAGGAAATGCGGTTCGCTCCACGGTCCGGTGATGTCCGGGGCGGTGATCACGTAGTTGAGGGTGTCCTTGAACGGCGCGTAGGTTTTGACGTCCGTGTAGACGAGCCAGAACTTGCCGTCGGCGTAGCTCAGGTGCGGCGCCCACAGGGAGCCTGAATCGTAGTTGCCGCGAAGGTCGACCTGCGATTCGCGGTTGACGGGGGCGGCGACCCACTCCCAGTTGACGAGGTCCTTGGAATGGTAGATGTCGATGCCCGGCCACCATTCGAAGGTGGAGGTGGCGATGTAGTAGTCGTCGCCGACGCGCAGGGCGCTTGAATCCGGATGGAATCCGGGAAGGATCGGGTTGGTGATCATCGTGGTCATTGTTGTTTCTGACTCCTTATATCCGCTTGATATATATCCGCGTTGTGCTGTGTGTTTGCCGTTTGCCGTCCAGGCCCACCGGTCATGCCGCCGTCGAACCCGCCGCTCCATCGTCCGCATCGTCGTAGGTGAACAGCAGCCAGTTCGCCGGCCTGGTGTCGGTGTTGCGTCCTTCGGGACGGACGCCGAGTCGCAGCGTCGGCGTGCCGCCGTCCGTCACGGTCTCGACGAGCCGTCCATCGTGGACGAGGTACATGCGTCCGATACCCCAGTTGCGTAGGGAGAAGCAGTCGACGTTCGCACCGGCATCGGGCTGCGACGCCATGCGCAGTTCGCATCCGCCGTCGGACAACGCGCCGCCGACCGTCAGGACGCGTCCATCGGACGTGTCGACCAGCGAGTACGTGCCGTCGTCGCGGGCAACGAGCCGCAGCAGGGCGGCGTCGCGGCGCATGGCCGTCACGGCGAGCGTGCCGTCCGACTGGACGGCGAAGTACGAGGGCGTGGTCTCGGTCGTGTACCCTTCAGGCAGCACGCCGTCGATCAGCGCGTTGGAGGGGACGTCCCCTGCGGCGCGGATCGCGGACCAGGAGTGCTGGTACCACGGTTCGAGCATCGTGCGCAGGCGTATGAGCGGCTCCGTCGTCTCCTCGGCAGGCCCGTCGTAGGTCGTCAGGGTGGAGAAGTTGAGGTTGTCGAAGTGGACGAGACCCTCCGGACGCATCGCACGCGCCGCACGCTCGGTCCATGTCATGTCGACGCCGGGCACGTGGCGGTAGTGGGCGAGAGCGGTCTCGTAGATCGGCCGCAGCTGCCCGCGGTAGACGCCCTGCTCCTCCATGTGGTCCCAGTAGGAGATGTCGTCGAAGTAGCCGAAGATGCCGGACAGCGGCGTCACGACGAGTTCTCCCTCGCCGTGGAACAGGTTGTAGCATGCGCACCATTCGTACGCCTTGGCGAGCCTGTTGTCCTTGAGACCCCACAGGTCGACGCCCTGATGCTCGGCGATGGCGCAGGTGTCGCCCATCGCGCCGATGCCGAGCTGGCCGTGCGCCTGATCGCGCGCGGTCTCGACGCTTTGGCCCCAGTCGGTCAGGTAGTTCTCGATCGACCCGTTGCAGTAGCGGCTCGAGTACATCTCGACGCCGCGGGCGAAGATCCGGCGGTCGTCGGTGGCGACGCCGATGGCCAGCAGCGTGGTCATCGGGGTGACGTCCCAGTTGCCGTTCGCATTCATCGGCGCGCCGCCGTCACGCACGACCGGGTAGATGACGTTGTGCAGCATGGTGCGGAATCGGGCGAAGGCCTCATCGTCGAATCCCGTGTAGCCGCCGTCGAAGTATCGTACGATCTCGGCGGCGTTGATGAGCTTGATGGTGGCGAGCGAGGCGCCGAGGATGCGGTCGCGTCCGTCGATGACCCGCAGGGTCTTCGACCAGCCGTCGATGATCTCGACGGTCTTGGCGGCGTACTTGTCCTCGCCGGTGACGACCCAGCGCAGCGCGTTGAAGTAGGCGGCCGCGCACGACATCTCCCAGTCGCCGATGTGGCCGGATCCCTCCGGGTTGCCGCGGCCGACGCCCTCACGGAAAGTAGGTACGTACCGCTCGTTGGACATGTCGTTGGGCACGGTGTCGGTCAGTCGGCGATAATCGGCGACCCACGGGTTCTCGTGGGCGCGCACGTGATTGCGCATTGCCGTCAGCTGCGCGGCCGACAGGTTCACGCCGGGGTGGACGAAGACCTGCGGGATGGAGTCCGGAACGTCACCCGCGGAGTCCGCGGCGAATTCCGCGGAATCGACCTCCCCCGCATCCTCGACGAACAGTCGCTGCACGGCTACGTTGCCGTAGTCGATGTACGCGCCGGACAGGGTGACGCGCATCGGGAACGCCGAGCAGTTCGGCTCGTCGCGCAGGTCGTCGCAGTGGCTGGCGATCAGCGTGGAGCCGTCCGGCTGGTCGGTCAGCGTGAACCGCTCGTTCCAGAACGCCTCGGGCGCGGTGGCGGTGACCACGTACGTGAGTCCCCGCCTGCGGTAGTACGTGGGTCTGCCGTCCGCGTCGACGGTGTCGGCGTAGTTCTGGATCGTCAGATAGCACCCGTTCGTCAGGCTCCTCAGGGCGTAGGTCACGTCCTGCGCGCCGTCGAATACGATGTCCGTCGTGCCGCCGGACATGCCACCGGAGCGCAGATACTGCGGGTACCGGGAGGCGTAGAGCGCGAAGCGTTCGGCCTCGTCGGCCGTGCCGAGCGTGAGCCCGCCGTCGGACGCGAGCGCGATGTAGTCGCCTTCGGCCGTGCGGATGCGCACGATGCGTTCCACGGTCCGCTCGCGTGTGGGGTAGTCGTCGGCGTGACCGGTCATGATTCATCCCCCTTGTTCATGCGGATGGTGACGGTGACGATTCTCAACGAGGTTCCCATATTGGTCTTTCCTGATCGTGTGCACCCCCAACTCATCTGAGCCTGAGCGCGCGTACGATCTGTTCGGTGGTGAACGTGACGTTGCGCGCGGCGTCCTTCAGGAGGCTGTCGAGGCTTGCGGCGCCGGGTGCGATGCCGAAGACCGCATCGATGCCGACCTCATGGAGCTCGTCGACGCCTTTGCCGATGCGTCCGGCGACGGCGATGACCGGCTTGCGATGCGCTTTGGCGGTCTTGGCGACGCCGGCCGGCGTCTTGCCGAACTTGGTCTGGAAGTCGATCGAGCCCTCGCCGGTGAAAACGACGTCCGCCCACTGCGCGGCCTCGTCGAGTCCGGAGGTCTCGATGACGATGTCGATGCCGGGGCGGAATTCGGCGTCGAGGAAGCCCTTCAAGGCCGCGCCGATGCCGCCTGCCGCACCGGCTCCGGGCACGTCGGCGACCTCGACATGCAACTGGTCGGCGATGACGTGCGCGAAGTGGACGAGCGCCTGGTCGAGACGTTCGACGTCGGCCGGCGTGGCGCCCTTCTGCGGTCCGAATACGGCGCTGGCGCCGTCGTGGCCGGTCAGCGGGTTGGTCACGTCGCAGGCGGCGATGACGTGCACGTAGCGTACGGCCTCGTCGAGTCCGCTCACGTCGATTCTTTCGAGACTGGCGAGCGCCGCGCCGCCGCGGGCGAGTTCTCTGCCATGCTCGTCGAGCAGACGCACGCCCAGCGCCTGAAGGAGTCCCGCGCCGGCGTCGTTGGTGGCCGAGCCTCCAAGGCCGACGATGATGCGCCTGACGCCCGCATGGGCGGCCGCGCGGATCAGTTCGCCGGTGCCGTACGAGGAGGCGATGAGCGGATTGCGTTCGTCGGACGAGAGCAAGGCGAGTCCGCTGGCTTCGGCGGTTTCGACCACGGCCGTCACGCCGTCGCCGAGCATGCCGTAATGGCCGGTGATGGACCGTCCGAGCGGGTCGTGGACCGTCGCCTCGAGCATCACGCCGTGCGTTGCGTCGACGAGCGCACGGGCGGTGCCTTCGCCGCCGTCGGCCATCGGCAGGCAGCGGACCTCGGCTGCGGGGTCCGCGTTCTTGATCCCCTGGGCCATGGCCCGCGCCGCCTCCATGGCGGTCAGGCTCTCCTTGAAGGAGTCAGGGGCGCATAGATATCGCGTCATGCACCCCAGCATACCTCACGACACGCCGAAATGGAAAACGCTTACCGCAATATCGGGATGCGCGCAGGCGGATACATTCGAGCAAAAGACTGCACAATCGCGCGTCATCGCTCGCATTTCGTGCGCAATGCAGCTATGATTGCGGTAAACGTTTGAAGATTATTTTCCGTTTCCGGGAAGAACAGGATCAGCGAGGACCATGGCAGCTCAGAACGACAAAACGCAATCGCCCGCGACACTGATGGACGTGGCAAAGGCGGCCAACGTCTCCATCGCCACGGCGTCACGTGTGCTGAACGGCAGCACGCGCAGGGTCCGCAACCAATCATACGTGAAGGTGATGGAGGCGGCCACCAAACTCAACTACCGCCCCAACGCCTACGCGCAGGCGGTCGCCAAGGGCACGGCGCCGAACATCGTCCTGCTCGTCTCGGACATCTCCGACCCGTACTTCGCCGCCGTCTCGCAGGGCGTGGTCAAAGCCGCGGCCGAACACGGCCTGACGGTCACGATCAGCGTGGCGCCCACCCCGCGCGAGGAGCTCGAGGCGGTGCGCAAGGCCACGGCCACCCGCCCGCGCGGCATCATCGTCGCGGAAAGCGAATACGTCGACGCGCCCGAACGCGAGCCGCTGACCAACGAGCTCAGACAGTACGAGTCGACCGGCGGCCGCGCCGTGTTCATCCTCAACCGCGACCTGCCGTTCCCGGCGGTGGACGTCGCCAACGACGTCGGCGCACGCGCGATCGCCAGACTCATCATCGACTCCGGATACACCCGGCCCGTGATCCTCAGGGGCGACGAGACCTACCGCACGTCAAGGGAACGACTGGACGGCGTGCTCGCCGCGTTCGCCGACGCCGACGTCGTCATCGACCCGCGTGCGACGGTCAACGGCCGGTTCAGCCGCACCGAAGGCTATGCGGCGATCATGCAGATGGCGCGCGCGGGGCTCCTCAAGCCCGGCGACGGCGCGCTGTATGAGGGCAGGGGCGCCGACTCGGTCATCGCCCTGAACGACGTGATGGCGATCGGCGCGATGACCGCGCTGCGCGCCAACGGCATCGAGCCCGGAGTCGACGTGGGCGTCACCGGATTCGGCGACATCCCCTACTCGGCGGACGTCTACCCGCCGCTGACCACCGTGCACCTGCCGCTCGAGCAGATGGGGCAGGCCGCCGTCGGCAGCGTCCTCGCCAAGCGCGACGCGCAGGAGACGACCGGCGAGACCGGCTCGAGTTCGGCCGACGCGGGACGTCTGATCTACGTGCAGAGCGCCCCGGACGTCGTCCTGCGCGGATCACTGCCCAGAAGGTGAGATGCGTCCCGTATTCCGGCGTGCCGGAATACGCCGCTTGCAGCGAATCGTTCTCAATAGCAAACGCGTGAGCCCATCGCACACCATCGCACAAACGCACAACAGGGGATGCCCCGGAATTCCAACGTTCCGGGGCATCCCCTGTTCGATTGAGGCCGAAAAGGCCTCACACGTTTCTTATTGAGAACGATTCGCTGCAAGCGGCTGGCGGCCGGCCGACTGCCGGCCGACCAGCCGGTCGACGATCACTCCGCGTACTCCAGCGGCTCGCCCTTGATCATGTGGGTGAGCTCGTTGACGACGTTCTCGCCCATGCCCTGCAGCTCGGTGCCCTCGGAGCCGGCGATGTGCGGGGTCAGGATCACGTTCGGCATGTCCCACAGCGGGGAGTCGGCGGACAGCGGCTCGTCCGGATCGGTGACGTCGAGGATCGCGTTGATGCGGCCGGTCCTGAGCTCGGCGATCATCGCGTCGGCGTCGACGACGGCGCCACGGGCGGAGTTGATGAACCAGGCGCCGTCCTTCATCATCTTGAAGTACTTGGCGCCGATCATGCCGCGGGTGGCGGGCAGGCTCGGCGTGTGCACGGAGATGACGTCGGACTCGCGGAAGATGGTCTCCATGTCGGCCTTGACCGCACCGTAGGAGGCGGTCTCCTCGGCGTCCATCGAACGGGACTCGGCGAGCACGCGCATGCGGCATCCCTTGAGCAGGCCCATCAGGTGGCGGCCGATGCGGGCGGAGGCGGTGACCAGGCCCACGGTCTTCAGGTAGTTGCCGGCGGTCGGGAACTCGACCTCGCGGTTGATGTACTCGCGGCGCTCACGGTAGATGCGCTCGGCGCGGAAGAAGTCCTTGTTCGCCATGAGGATCATCGCCATGCAGTACTCGGCGACCGGGATGCCGTTGACATAGCCGGAGTTGGAGCGCAGGATGCCGCGCTTGTCGACCTCCTCGAGCGCCTCCGGGGTGAGCAGACGCCACGCGTTGCCGGCGGCCGCGGCGATGCCCTTGAGCTTGGGCATCCTGTCGAGGGTGTCGACGTCGATGCGGGCGTCCGGGCCCCATCCGGAGAAGATGTAGTCGGCGTCCTTGATCTGGTCTTCGACGCCTTCGGCGTGAAAATCGGTGATGACGTCGCGGTCGACGTCGGCGACGGCGTCGAGACGAGCCCACTGGGTGTCGTTCATGAGCTTGTCCACCAGCTCCGGCGGCTGCATGGTCAGGACGACTTTCGGCTTGGATTTGGTCATGGTGTATGCACTTCCTTTGATTGCCTGTAATTCTTGCTATTTGGTGAGTCTAGGTCTATCGGACGCTATTTCAGAACGCCTTACCGGCCTTCTTGGCCTCGCCGAGGGCGGGCACGACGGACAGAGCCGGATCAAGGCGCGGGATCAGCGTGGACTGGGTGGCGTGGTACAGGTCGGACTTGCCTGGCCACACGGTGCCGATCACGTGGTTGTCGCGATCGAGCTGGTGGAACCAGGAGCCCTTGACATGGTCGACGACGCACTCGTCGATGTACTTGCAGAACCGCGCGTAGTACTCGTCGTAGAACGGATCGCCGGTCACCTTGGCGAGCGTGGCGGAGGTGTTGACGGCCTCGGCGATGGTCCAGTGCATGCGGTCGTGGACGACGGGCCTGCCCTCCCAGTCGGTGGTGTAGACGATGCCGGGCTGGCCGTCGGCGTCCCAGCCGTCGGCGACGGCGCGGCGGAACAGCTGTTCGGCGGCCTCGACGTACGGCTTGCGGGCGGCCTCGTCGTCCGGGTAGGTGGACAGCGCCCACTGGGTGATCAGACGCGCCCATTCGATGCCGTGGCCCGGGGTGGCGCCGTACGGCTTGAACTGGTCGTCCTTCTTGTCCGCGTTGAACTCGAGCTGCGGCTCCCAGCCGGAGTTGAAGTGCTCCGGGATGCGCCAGCCGTTGTTCCGGGCCCAGCCCAGCACGTGGTCGATGATGCGGCCGGCGCGCACGCGGTAGGAGTTGTCGCCAGTCACGTCGGCGACGGCGAGGAACGCCTCGGTGGTATGCATGTTGGCGTTGAGTCCGCGGTACGGGTCGAGCTCGGTGAACTCGGTGTTCCACGTGTCGACGGCGAGTCCGAGCTTGTCGTCCCAGAAGTGCTCGTCGTAGGTCCTGAGCGCGAGGTCAAGCAGCTCCTTGGCGCCGGGGCGGTCGACGTAGACGGCGGAGGTGGCGGCGAGAATCACGAAGGCGTGGGCGTAGCAGACCTTGCCCGGAGCGTGGGTGCCGTCGGTGAAGACCTGCGGGTACCAGCCGCCGTGCTCGTCGTCGTGCAGGATGCCGGTCAGGCCCTTGAGGGCGGCGTCGACGAGTTCCTCGGAGCCCGGGTGGCCGTAGAGGACGCCCAGCGAGTAGACGTGCGCCATGCGGGAGGTGATCCAGGTCTCGACGCCGTGGGAGAGATCCGGGTTGCCGTTCTCATCCAGCCATGTGGATCCGCCGTCCTTGTACGGGAAGCGCTTTCCAAAATTGAGCAGATCGTTGGTCTCCTCGTCAAGGAACGCCGTGTTCTCGGTGGTTCCGCGCTGATACTTCACACTTAGCTCTTCTTGACCTTGCGTCATTGTGATATTCCTTTCGCAGCTTTGCGGTAAGCCCTTACCGAAAACAAGTGTACAATGATCCCTGACATCTGTCGACCGGGTTTGGGAAAAAATCGGAAAAAACTGTAAGGGCTTGCTGAACTATGCCGTACATCATCAAACGTTTCCTCTGCTTCATCGCCGGAATCAGCATCGAATCCTTCGGCATCGCACTCATCACGAAAAGCGCGCTCGGCACCTCGCCGATCTCCAGCATCGCGTGGGTCGTCGCCCTGCGATTCCCACAGATCAGCTTCGGCGTGACCACCTTCGCGATGAACGTGATCTTCGTGATCATCGAGGTGATCCTGCTGCGACGCGATTTCCACGCCTTCCAGTACCTCCAGCTGGCCGTCACCTTCTGGTTCAGCGCCGTGCTGGACGTGAGCATGACCATCCTCGGCTGGTTCGACCCGGATACGTGGTGGATGCAGGGCGCGGGGCTGCTGCTCGGCTGCTTCGTCCTCGCCCTCGGCATCTGCATGGAGGTGGCACCGGGGATCATCATGGTGCCCGGCGAGGGCATCGTGCACGCCTTCTCCGTGGTGACCAAGGTCCGCTTCGGCACGGTCAAGGTGTACTTCGACGTCTCGCTGATCATCATCGCCGGCGTGCTCTCATTCGTCTTCTTCCACCGGCTCAACGGCCTCGGCGTCGGCACCGTCGTGGTTGCGGTCATCACCGGCCAGATCGTCAACCTGCTCAACCGGCACTTCCGCTTCGTGCCGGCGATCCGCAAGACGCAGGCCGTGCGGGAGGCGTGAGGGAGCCGAGTGTTTGGTAACATCCTCGTGAATTCCATATTCTGACTCTTGACAAAACGCGTGTCCCGATTAGGGACTTGAATGGAAGCATGACTGAAATGCGTTCTGCCAAACTCATGTCGGGCCGCGTCTTCGCAGGTGCCCGAGCCCTCTACCGTGCCGCAGGCGTCAGCGGCGACGACATGGGCAAGAAGCCCATCATCGCCATCGCCAACTCCTTCGACGAGTTCCTCCCCGGCCACGTCCACCTCAACAAGGTCGGCCGCATCGTCTCCGAAGCCATCAAGGAGGCCGGCGGCATCCCGCGCGAGTTCAACACCATGGCCGTCGACGACGGCATCGCCATGGGCCACACCGGCATGCTGTACTCCCTGCCTTCCCGCGACATCATCGCGGACACCGTCGAATACCAGTGCAACGCGCACTGCGCCGACGCCCTGATCTGCATCCCGAACTGCGACAAGGTCGTCCCCGGCATGCTGATGGCGGCCCTTCGCCTCAACATCCCGACCGTGTTCGTCTCCGGCGGCCCGATGGAGGCCGGCACCACCGTCCTCGCCGACGGCACCGTCAAGAAGAACACCGACCTCATCTCCGTGATGTACGCCTCCGCCGACAACAGCGTCTCCGAGGAGGACCTGCTCAACTACGAGAAGACCGTCTGCCCGACCTGCGGCTCCTGCGCCGGCATGTTCACCGCCAACTCGATGAACTGCCTGACCGAGGCCATCGGTCTCGCCCTGCCCGGCAACGGCACGATCCTCGCCTCCCACGGCTTCCGCAAGGAGCTGTTCCGCAAGGCCGCGCGCCAGGTCGTCAAGATCGCCAACCAGTACTACAAGGACGACGACGATTCCGTGCTGCCGCGCTCCATCGCCACCAAGGAGGCGTTCGAGAACGCGATGACGATGGACGTCGCGATGGGCGGCTCCACCAACACCGTGCTGCACATCCTCGCGATGGCGCAGTCCGCGGACGTCGACTTCACGCTCGACGACATCGAGCGCATCTCCCACACCGTGCCGTGCATCTGCAAGGCCGCACCGTCCGGCAAGTGGGAGATCTCCGACGTACACCGCGCGGGCGGCATCTGCGGCATCCTCGGCGAGCTTGACCGCGCCGGCAAGCTGCACAGGAACGTCCATTCGATCGACTACCCGACGCTCGAGGACAAGCTCGCCGACTGGGACATCATGCGCGACACCTGCACCGAGGAGGCCAAGACCCTCTACCACGCGGCGCCGGGCCACATCATCTCCCCCGAGCCGTGGACGCACGAGACCCTGTTCGACTCCCTCGACACCGACCGCGTCAACGGCGCGATCCACGACATCGACCACCCGGAGATCCACGAGGGCGGTCTCGCCGTGCTGCGCGGCAACCTCGCGCCCGACGGCTGCGTCGTCAAGACCGCCGGCGTGCCGCAGGAGATCTGGAAGTTCCGCGGACCGGCTCTGGTCGTCGAATCCCAGGAGGAGGCCATCAAGGTCATCCTCGACGACACGTTGAAGCCGGGCATGGCGCTCGTGATCCGCTACGAGGGCCCGAAGGGCGGCCCGGGCATGCAGGAGATGCTCTACCCGACCTCCTTCGTCAAGGGCAAGGGCATCGGCAAGCAGGTCGCCATGCTCACCGACGGCCGCTACTCCGGCGGCTCCTCCGGCCTCGCGATCGGCCACATGGCCCCGGAGGCCGCGAACAAGGGCCCGGTGGCGCTCATCAAGAACGGCGACATCATCGACATCGACATCGAGGCCCGTTCCGTCAACGTCGAGCTGACCGACGAGCAGCTCGCCGAGCGCCGCCGCGAGCTCGAGGCCGGAGACGGCTACGTCGCGCACCGCGACCGCAAGGTCTCGCAGGCCCTCAAGGCCTACGCCGCCTTCGCTCGTTCCGCCGACAAGGGTGCGACTCGTGATCCGGAACTCATCAACAAGCTTTCCGGCCTCGCCTGATCGGCTGGCGACATCAGCTGACGAATAGACGAAAAGCCCCGCGGTTCAAAGCCGCGGGGCTTTTCATATGTCTGAAATTCATATCAGTCGCCGATGATCGCGCCGACGATGCCGGAGACGATGGCCATGATGATCGAGCCGATCGTCGCCCACAGGAAGCCGTGCACGTAGACGCCGACGCCGAACAGGCTCAGCGCGAACCACGACGCCAATCGCATGCACAGCCAGTTGACCACCAGATAGAACACGCCGAACGTGAGGATCGTGATCGGCAGGGAGACCAGCTGCATCACCGGCTTGACGGATGCATTGATCAGCGCCATGAACAGGGAGAACACGGCGATGCCGAGGATCGGCGGCTCCCCCACCGTCGTCATGCCGGGCAGCAGCACCACCATCACGGCGGCGGCCACGGTCAGTATCAGCCATTGCGTCAGAAACTGTCTCATAGCCCCATGCTATCCGCGAGGCCGGCTCTGGCATGGCCGGATCGGACCTTGTTTCACACAAGACCCCTATCTCCATGCATCAATCGATCTTCCATGCGTACGAATGTACGTATAGCGAGTCAGTTCGGGAGCACGCCAGACATACGGTGTATCGTTTGACGTATGGTTACGATGAAGCAGATCGCGCAGGAGACGGGGGTTTCGGTTTCGACGGTGTCGCTGGTGATGAACCACCGCGACGAGGGGCGCGTCAAGCCGGCGATCGCCTCGCACGTGCGCGCGGTGGCCGAACGCCTCGGCTACAGGGTCAACCCGATGGCAAGCTCCCTGAGAACGAACCGCACGCACATCCTCGGCTTCATCAGCGAGGAGGTCGCCACCACCCCATACGCCGGCGGCATGATCCTCGGCGCGCAGTCCGCCGCCAGCCAGTACGGTTACATGCTCATCACCGTCAGCACCGACGGCGGCATGGACGAGGACGACGAGATCGCCGCCCTGAAACGCTACGGCGCCGACGGGTTCCTCTACGCGAAGATGTCGAACCGCATCACCGACGTGCCGCAGGCGCTCGCCGACCTGCCAGTCGTGCTCGTCGACGCCACCGATCGCAACGATGGAGACAGCCTCGCCGATGGCACCGGTTCAGCTCCGGTCCCCAGCGTCGAACCGGACGAGTTCCGCATCGGCTACGACGCGACCCGCCGGCTCATCGACGCCGGATGCGAGCGCATCGCGTACGTCGGCTGCAGCGAGGACATGATCGCCCAGCACGGGCGTCTCGCCGGCTATCGCGCCGCGCTTGAGGACGTCGGCCACAAGCCCGACGACCGGCTCGTCGTCAACGTGCTCAACAACGGTCCGGCACTCGCGGCCGTATCCGACCTGTTCGACTGGGAGCGGCCGGACGGCTTCTTCTGCTTCAACGACGCACGCGCCTGGTACGTGTACGAGTGCGCGGCGCGGCGCGGGATGACGGTGGGGCGCGACCTGTCCGTCGTGGGCGTCGACAACCACCGCGTGTTCGCCGAGACCCTCTCCCCGCAGCTGACGACGATCGAGCTGCCGCACTTCGAGATGGGATACTGGGCCGCGGCGAAGCTGATCTCGCTGATCGAGGGACGCGATCTCGACGAGAGCGAGTGGCCGAGGACGACCGCGCCGATCCCGCCGCTCAACGCACCCGCGCCGGCGAAGATCCACTGCACCCTGATCGAAAAGGAGTCGGTCAGAAGGGGCTGACTTTGTTCTTCCGAGCCTGCGACACGCCGGAGTGTTGCGGGCTCTCGTTTTGGGACGGTCGACAAAAACGGCGTTATATCAATCGTTTGACGCGTTGACTCGTCTGTTGTCGAACCGGTTTACATAGAACGTTTGACGTAAATCGTTTGATGCGTTATATTGATAACCGTCAACACGATTCCCCACACGGCGTGGCAGCCGCGGGAGGAACCCCAGCCGGCATCCGGCACCGATACGACAAAACGCCATACAAAAGGTCCATCCGCACGGCAGCGGATGGGAGAGACAAGGGAATACACATGGCAAGCACATCCAAGTCCGCATGGAGGAACCCCTCCTATCTGCAGAGCTCCTTCGGCATCTTCATGTTCTTCTGCTCCTGGGGCATCTGGTGGTCCTTCTTCTCGAGGTGGCTGACCGACCCGACGCACGGCCTCGGCATGACCTCCGCCGAGCAGGGCCAGATCTACTCGATCAACTCGCTGGCCACGCTGATCATCATGTTCGTCTACGGCGTGATCCAGGACCAGCTCGGCATCAAGCGCAAGCTGGTCGTCTTCATCTCGATCATCGCCGCGCTCGTCGGACCGTTCGTCCAGTTCATCTACATGCCGATGCTCACCGCCGGCGGCACCACGCGCTTCCTGGGCGTTCTGATCGGCTCGATCGTCCTGTCCGCGGGCTTCATGTCCGGATGCTCCCTGTTCGAGGCGGTCACCGAACGCTACTCGCGCAAGTTCGGCTTCGAGTACGGCCAGTCCCGCGCCTGGGGCTCCTTCGGCTACGCGATCGTCGCCCTGTGCGCCGGCTTCCTGTTCAACATCAACCCGCTGATCAACTTCTGGGTCGGCTCCGCCTGCGGCCTCGGCATGCTGCTCATCTACGCGTTCTGGATCCCGTCCGAGCAGCGTGAGGAGCTCAAGAAGGAGGCCGATCCGAACGCCGCCCCGACCAACCCGTCCTTCAAGGAGATGCTCGGCGTCCTCAAGATGCCGACCCTGTGGATCCTCGTCGTCTTCATGCTGTTCACCAACACCTTCTACGTCGTGTTCGACCAGCAGATGTTCCCGAACTACTACGCCGGCCTGTTCCCGACCACCGAGATGGGCAACAGCACCTACGGCGTGCTCAACAGCTTCCAGGTCTTCCTCGAGTCCGCGATGATGGGCGTCGTGCCGATCATCATGAAGAAGATCGGCGTGCGCAACGCCCTGCTGCTCGGCGCGTTCGTCATGTTCGCCCGCATCGGCCTGTGCGGCGTGTTCCACGACCCGATCACCGTCTCCATCGTCAAGCTGTTCCACTCCATCGAGGTGCCGCTGTTCTGCCTGCCGGCGTTCCGCTACTTCACCCTGCACTTCGACACCAAGCTGTCCGCCACGCTCTACATGGTCGGCTTCCAGATCGCCTCGCAGATCGGCCAGGTCATCTTCTCCACCCCGATGGGTGCCTTCCACGACTACATGGCCGCCCTCATGCCGGCCAACGACATGGGCTCCCGCGTGACCTTCTGGGTGATCTCCGGCATCGTCCTGCTCGCCCTGATCTACGGCTTCTTCATCATCAAGAAGGACGATCAGGAGGTCGGCGGCGACCCGTTCTACACCGATCGCCAGCTCAAGGCCATGGAAGCGGCCAAGGCCTGATCGCACACCACACTTGCGTCCGACCGTGACGGTTCCCCCTTCCCCGTCCGGTCGGGCGCAATCCCACATCCGCACCGAACCGCAACCACACCCGCAACCACACCCATACTCACAAGGAAGTGCATCATGACCACCGACTTCACCCCCGACTCCCCCGTGCTCACCCCGATCCGCGACCACGCCGCCGAACTCGCCCGCGCCGAGGAGGGCGTCGCCGCGCTCGCCGCCAAGCGCAACGACCGCTGGTACCCGAAGTTCCACATCGCCTCGAACGGCGGCTGGATCAACGACCCGAACGGCCTGTGCTACTACAAGGGACGCTGGCACGTCTTCTACCAGCTGCACCCGTACGGCACCCAGTGGGGACCGTGCCACTGGGGCCATGTCTCCTCCACCGACATGGTCAACTGGAAGCGCGAGCCGATCATGTTCGCGCCCTCGCTCGAGCAGGAGAAGGACGGCGTGTTCTCCGGCTCCGCCGTGATCGACGACAACGGCGATCTCAAGTTCTACTACACCGGCCACCGCTGGGCCAACGGCCACGACAACACCGGCGGCGACTGGCAGGTGCAGATGCTCGCCACCCCTGACAACGACGAGCTCACCTCCGCCACCAAGCAGGGCATGATCATCGACTGCCCGACCGACAAGGTCGACCACCACTACCGCGACCCGAAGGTGTGGAAGACCGGCGACAAGTGGTACATGACCTTCGGCGTCTCCTCCGCCGAGCGCCGCGGCCAGATGTGGCTGTTCTCCTCCGACGACATGGTGCGCTGGACCTACGAGCGCGTGCTGTTCGAGCACCCGGACCCGGACGTGTTCATGCTCGAATGCCCCGACTTCTTCCCGATCCGTGACGAACACGGCGTCACCAAGTGGGTCATCGGCTTCTCCGCGATGGGCTCCAAGCCGAAGGGCTTCATGAACCGCAACGTCAACAACGCCGGCTACATGATCGGCACCTGGGAGCCGGGCGAGGCGTTCCAGCCCGAGACCGAGTTCCGCCTGTGGGATTGCGGCCACAACTACTACGCGCCGCAGTCGTTCCACGTCGACGGTCCGGAGCACGGCGGCGAGGGCCGTCAGATCGTCTACGGCTGGATGAGCCCGTTCGTCCAGCCGATCCCGATGGAGGAGGACGGCTGGTGCGGCCAGCTGACCCTGCCGCGCGAGATCACCCTGCGTGACGGCGACGTCGTCACCGCGCCGGCCGCCGAGATGGAGGGCCTGCGCGCCGACACGTTCGACCACGGCGCGATCACCCTCGACACGGACGGCGAGCGCACGATCGCCGACGACGCCGAGGCGGTCGAGATCGAGATGACGATCGACCTCGACGCCTCCACCGCCGAGCGCGCTGGCCTGCGCGTCCACGCCACCGAGGACGGCGCATACACGTCGGTCGCGTACGACGACCAGCTGGGTGCGGTCGTCGTGGACCGTGGTGCGATGAGGAACGGCGACCGCGGCTACCGCGTCGCCCCGCTGACCGAGGCCGAGCTCGCCTCCGGCAGGCTCGAGCTGCGCGTGTTCGTCGACCGCGGCTCGGTCGAGGTGTACGTCAACGGCGGCCGTCAGGTGCTGAGCTCCTACTCGTACGCCTCCGAGGGCCCGCGCGCGATCAGGCTCGCCGCCGAATCCGGCTCGCTCAAGGTCGACTCGCTCAAGCTCCACCACCTGAAGTCCATCGGACTGGAGTAAGCCTCTCCCAAAACCATCCCCTTGCCGGACTAACCGCGTCGCTATACTGTGACGCGGTTAGTCATGTCCGGCTGGCGCGCAGGCTCCTCACCTTACTGCTCCACGCCCCGGCATCAGGCGTCGGACAGGCCGGCGCCACGGAAGGCAAGGTGAACCTCACATGTCCATCGTCGCGCGCGTCAGACGCCGCATCCCCACCATCATCGCCGTCATCGCACTGTTCTCCATCTGGGAGGCGTGGGTGCGCATCGGACACGTGCCCTCGACGATGATCCCCGCGCCGAGCGAGATCGCGCAGGCCACCATCGAGGTGTGGCCCACGCTCGGACCGGCCGCCGCCGTGACCACCTACGAGGGTGTGACCGGCTTCCTGTTCGCCGTGCTGCTCGGCATTCTCATCGGCATCGGCCTGTACTGTTCGCGCGTGTTCAACGCGGCGTTCTATCCGCTGCTCGCCGCCGCGCAGACGATGCCGCTCATCTCCATCGCCCCGCTGTTCCTCATCTGGTTCGGATTCGAGACCGAGGGCAAGATCGTCATCACGGCCGTGTTCGGCCTGTTCCCCGTCGCCGTGCAGACCGTGCGCGGACTGGAGGCGGTGCCGCAGTTCTACGAGGACGTGGCATTGACCTGCGGCGCCACGCGCGTGTGGACGCTGTGGCATGTCAAGCTGCGCGTCGCCGCCCGCCAGATCTACGGAGGCATTCGCGTGACCGCCGCCTACATCTTCGCCACCGCCTCGACGGCCGAGTATCTGGGCGCGCGCAAGGGTCTCGGCATCTGGCTGCAGGCCGCGTACAACTCGTTCCGCACGCCGCTGATCTTCTCCGCCACGTTCACGATCATCGCGATGACGTGTCTGCTGCTCATCGCCGTGAACATCAGCGAGCGCGTGCTGCTCGGCCCGGTGGGCGAGGACGCGGATCCGGATGCGGATCAGTGAGGGGCCGCCGGCAGGAGAGGTAGTGCCTGTCCCCTATAATGGGGGGCGCTTGTCCGACGTGTGGCAAACGGCCTCTCCCCCTTTTCTAGCGCTTCGACCGGGAGACGCCGGGGCGTCGGTCGGGCGGATCGTCAGGCCCTCCATATCGTTCTCTGCCGATCATCCGCCCGAAGCGTCACCCAGAGAACGATCGAGAGAACAACGAACTAGGGATTCATCATGAAGCACAGCCTTGTGAACAAGGCCATCGCCCTCGTGGGCGCCCTCGCCATGACCATCGGTCTTGCGGCGTGCGGCCAGAGCAACGACACCTCTTCCTCCTCCGCTTCGAACGGCGACCTCAAGAAGGTCACGTTCATGCTGTCCTGGGCTCCCGACACCAACCACATCGGCGTCTACGTCGCCAAGAACAAGGGCTGGTTCAAGGATCAGGGCCTCGACGTCGACATCGTGGCCGTGGCGCAGGCCGGCGCCGAGCAGGCCGTGAACAACGGCAACGCCGACTTCGCGCTGTCCAACCTCACCAACGTGGGCATGTACAACATCAAGGGCGCGCACCTCAAGCAGGTGCTGCAGGTCCAGCAGAAGCCGAGCGCCATCTGGTGCGCGCTCGCCTCCAACACCGCCATCAAGTCCCCGAAGGACCTCGACGGCAAGACCTTCGCCACGTTCGGCTCCAACGAGTCCGACGCCGTGGTGCGACGCATGATCCAGACCGACGGCGGCAAGGGCGAGTTCGACAAGGTCACCGTCGGCACCTCCACGTTCCAGACGCTCCAGTCCGGCAAGGCCGACTTCGGCGGCTTCTACGCCACCTGGGAGGGCGTGCAGGCCGAAATGTACGGCCCGAAGCTCAACTGCTTCACCGAGCCCGACTACGGCGTTCCCGGCAACGCGGACGCCATCGGCGTGATCACCAGCGACAAGACCATCAAGGAGAACCCGGATCTGGTCAAGAAGTTCACGCAGGCCACGCAGAAGGGCTACGAGTACGCCTACTCGCACCCGGACGACGCCGCGCAGATCCTCGTCGACGAGGCTCCGGAGGCCAACCTCAAGGTCGACTTCGTCAAGAAGAGCATGCAGACCATCGTCGACGGCCAGTACTGGGGAGACCCGGCCAAGATCAAGGACGGCTCGTTCGTGCTCGGCACCAACGACTTCGTCGAACCGCAGAAGTACTTCGACTTCCTCGCCGAGGAGGACGCCTACACGGACAGCCACGACAAGGTGATCCACGAGGCGCCGAACACCAAGGACTTCGCCACCAACGAGTTCCTTGGCAAGTAGTCCCGCGATCTGGGAACACAATGAGCAGCAAAGCGCCCGTTCGCGGGCGCTTTGTCGTCACGGCACTGAAAGGAGACATGCCATGCCCCACTCCCCCACCCGCATCGTCGCCTGCGTCGACACCGGCGTTGACGACGCGATGGCGCTGGCGTATCTGCTCGCCTTGACGCACGAATGCGAGTTGCTCGGCGTGCTCGCCGGCTACGGCAACGTGGACGCGGCCACGGCCGAACGCAACACGCGCCTCGTGCTCGACCTGTTCGACCATACCGACATCCCGGTGTTTCGTTCGTCGACGCATCCCTCATGGGCCGACTCGTTCATTCCCGACGCCGGATGCGCCAAGTTCCACGGTACGGACGGATTGGGCGGATTGAGCGGACGGACCGCGGTCCGCACCGACACCGCCGCACATGTCGTCACGGCGCATGGCCCGGCACGCGGCTCGCATCCGCAGACCACACAATCCGCATGGCCCACGCATTCGCAGCCGCACGGCATCGTATCGGTAGGCGGGTATCCGCTGGACGACCCGCATGCGAATCCGGCCGTGCCGGCCGCCCCACCGCACGAGACCGGTATCGGAACCGTCACCGGGACCGCCACCGATATCGCCACCGAGCCGGCGGCACGACTCTCGTCGGAGCAGGACGTCCCCTGTGGCATCGACTTCCTCATCGAACAGGTGCGCGCATACGGGCGTGACGTGACCGTGCTCGCCACCGGACCGCTGACCGACGTGGATGCGGCCCTTGCCAAGGCGCCGGATATCGCACCGAAGCTGCGACTCGTGATGATGGGCGGCACGCTCACCCAGCCGGGCAACTGCTGGGATGCGGTCGCCGAAACGAACGTCATCCAGGATCCCGAGGCCGCGGACCGCGTATTCCATTCGGGCGCGGACGTGACGATGGTCGGTCTCGACGTGACGCATCAGTGTCTGCTGTCCAGAGACGCCGCCGCACGGTGGCGGGCCGCCGGAGAGACGGCGGCGGAAGTCCGTGGCCGTTTCCTCGCCGGTCTCGCCGAGTTCTCCATCGCGGCGAATCTCGAGGCCGATCCGGCGATCTTCGCCGGAGGCATGCCGCTGCATGATCCATTGGCGGCCGCGGTCGCCCTCGACCCGACGCTCGTCGGCTGCTTCGACATCGCCTTAAAGGCCGAGACCGCGACCGGCGACTTCCACGGCGTGCGTGGGCGCACCACGGGAGACCCCGCGGACCTCGTCATCCCGGACGCCCCGCGCGTCCACGTGGCTCTTCAGGTCGATGCGCAGCGGTTCCTCGAGGAATTCACCGACCGTCTGGCATCCCTATGCCGTTCCGTCGGCGTTTCCTAGGCACTTTTTGCATTTCCTAGGCAGATGTCGTCGGAAACCGGATACGGAACCGACTCCAAAACTTAAGGAAATCAAAGACATTCCGAAACGCGGCTTCCAATTCACTGCGGACGGACCTGCCTAGGAAACGCAAAGTGTGCCTAGGAAACGCGGTTTCTCCCCCAGTCAGCTCGCTGCCAGGCCTCGCGTCCTACTTCTTGACGCCGCCGAAGCGACGGTCGCGGTGGATGTAGTGGTCGATCGAACGCCACAGGACCTCGCGGCCGCAGTCGGGGAACAGTTCGGGCACGAAGTCGAGCTCGGCGTAGGCGGCCTCCCACGGCAGGAAGTTCGACGTGCGCTGCTCGCCGGACGTGCGGATCACGAGATCGCAGTCCGGGATGTCCGGATTGTAGAGGTGGTCGGCGATCATCTTCTCGGTGACGCGGTCGCCGGAGATGCGCCCGTCGCGCACCTCGCGCGCGATCGCGGCGCAGGCGTCGGCGATCTCCGCGCGGCCGCCGTAGTTGATGCAGAACACCACGTCGATGACCTTGTTGTGCTTGGTGCGCTCCATCGCGACCTCAAGCTCGTCGATAACCGACTTCCACAGCTTCGGACGGCGTCCGGACCAGCGCACGCGCACGCCCCAGTCGTCCATCTGCGCGACGCGGCGGTGGATGATCTCACGTGAGAAGCCCATGAGGAAGCGCACCTCCTGCGGGCTGCGCTTCCAGTTCTCGGTCGAGAACGTGTACAGGCTCAGATAGCGCACGCCGGCCTCGATCGCGCCGGCGATCGTGTCGAAGACGACCGGTTCGGCGGCCTGATGGCCGTTGGTGCGGATCATGCCGCGCTGCTTGGCCCAGCGTCCGTTGCCGTCCATGATGACGCCCACGTGGCGAGGCACCTTGTCCTTGGGAAAATCGGGGATGCGCGAAGGGTCGGAGAATGGTGCCGCGGGAATGTCCAGCGAAGTGTAGTCGACGTTTTCGAAAGCCATGACTGTCAATCTAGCAGTCGCATGGAACGTAGGGGGCGTTCGAGATAGTACTCGGCCCATTCCTCCACTTCGCGTTCGGTTTCCTGCGCGAGCTCGGTGCCGTCGAGCGTGGCCCAGTCGCCGTCGACGAGCGCGCGCAGCTGCGTGAGCGCGAGCGGCGAGAGCCGGTGCGAGTCGGGCGTGTGGTCCTTGCCGCACATGAGACCGCCGGCCGGCATCGACAGGTACATGCCGAAGGCGAAGCCGTTCGATTGATCGTCCATCGCGGGTCTCTCCCCGCACACCACGCAGGTCCTGAGGCGCGGCTCCCAGCCGGCGAGCGCGAGCGCGCGCATCACGTAGGACGCGGAGATGTGCGATGGCGCGTGCGCATGTCTGGCGAGCGCGTTCAACGCCCCGACGAGCAGCCGGTATTGTCCGGCGACGCGCTCCTCCTCGGTGCTCACGAGCTTGTCGACCGTTTCGACGATGACGTTCGCGGCGGTGTACGCGTCGTAGTCGGCGCTGATCGGACCGGCGTAGGCGGCGATCGATTCGGCCTGCGAGACGACGTCGAGCGAGTGTCCCTGCGCGATGAGCAGATCGGCGCGCATGAACGGTTCGAGGCGCGCTCCGAATCGCGATTTGGTGCGCCGCACGCCTTTGGCGACGGCACGCACCTTGCCGTGGCCTTTGGTCAGCAGGGTGATGATGCGGTCGGCCTCCCCCAGCTTCGCGGTGCGCAGCACCACCCCTTCATCCCTGTACAACGGCATGGACGATTGATCTCCCTCAGTAGACGAACAGGCCCCAGAAGGCGAAGAAGAACAGCACGTGAAGCATCGTGACGGCGGTGAGCCAGAACAGCACGCGGCCGAAGCGCGTGGTGGCGAGCACCGGTTCGGCTCCGCTGACCACACCGCGGATCGATCCCGCCCGCGGCGGCCAGGCGAGGATGCCGCGTTCGGTGGCCACTTCGATGAGCCGGGCGAACACGCGCGACCACGCCCAGACGACGAGCGTGCACACGATCTGGATGACCGGCCAGCTCCACCACATGACCCCGGGCTCCTCGGCCGGCGCGGCGCCCCATGCGAGCCTGACCACGCCCATGATGACCTGCCCCAGACCGGAGGCGAACAGCAGCAGCGTGGCCATCGTGGTGACGGCGAGGGTGATGAGGGCGCTGCCGAATCCGTGCCGGAATCCCAGCCCCGGATAGCGTACGCCACGGTTGGCGCGGTGCAGTCGGAACGCCGCGTGCCGCCACAGCGCCGCAAGCCATGCGAGCGCCGTGGCGACGAGCAGCACCAGCATTCCCGCGTGCAGGATCGCACCGTAGACGGTCAGCGACCGTCTGGGCGTCAGATCGTCGGGCACGGCGATCGACTGGTAGATCACATCGCCGGCGACGCGCTCGCTGGTCTGCGTGAGTCCCGCGACGGTGCCCAGCGCCCACGAGGTGACGTCGTCGACGTACTGGTCGGCGAACTTCGTGCCGGTTTCCGCCTCGTCGCCGACGCGCAGCACGTGGTTGGCCACCGGGTAGCTGCGGACGGTGACGTCCCAGTTGCCGGCCCGGTGCGCTTCGAGGAGGATGTGTTTGACGCCTTCGACCTGTGCGGTCATCACGTCCTTCGACCCGTAGGCGACGAGCGTCGGTATCGCGTAGGCGTGCGATTCGGGCAGGTCGAGGTCGAAGTTGGTCAGGCCGAACAGGGCGGTGTCGGCGTTGAACACGCGCCGGACGATCGACTGGTAGCCGTCGTTGGCGCCGACGAGCGCGAAGTCCTGGGAGATGAAGAAGCCGAGCGATCGGCGGGGCGTGAACACCATGGGGCTCAACAGCACCTGGAAGGCGATGTCCGGATCGTCGGCGAGCAGGTACTGGCTGATCCACGTCGATTCGCTGGTCGCGTAGATGCCGACCTTGTCGGCGTCCACGTTCTCGAAGCCGCGCAGCAGGTCGATGGCGGCGGCGTAGACGCGCGCGGACGCCGGATAGTCGCGGGTGACGTCGGAGGTGGACCAGACGGGCTTGTCGATGACGGCGGTGACGAATCCGGCGGAGGCGAGCGTGGTGGCCATGTCGCCGAACGAATTGTATGCGGTGCCGAATCCGGCGCCGTGCATGAAGACCACGCCCGGACGCCTGACCGGTTTGCCCGAGGCCTCGACCGGCTCGCGTATCAGCACGGTGATGGTCTGCGTCTCGTCCGCGCCCGATCCCTGCACCTTCCAGGTGTCGTCCGCGTCCGGGTCGACGGCGACACTGCGCGGTCCGCCGACCTGCGTGCCGTCGCGGCGCATGGTCAGTTCGATGGCTCGCTCCTCGACCTCGTACGTGCCCGCACGGTCGAGCGTGCGCCCGGCCGTACCGCCCGCGCCGCCGGCACCGCCCGCCGCGTCCGTGTCGAACGTGACGGCCGTGTCGTCGGTGAGCGTGGCGATGGTCTGTCCGGTGGGATCGTTGTTCCACGGGACGGTGGTGAGGTTGGAAACGGAGACGAGCAGCCCCATCAGGATGATGAAGATGGGCAGGCTGACCGTCAGCCGACGCCAGAAGGACCACGGGGCAGGATCGGTCAAGGCGCGTCCTCAGCCGTTGCGGCGGTTGGGGTGCTGGATGGGCACGACGACCGGGCCGGTGGAACCGTCCGGCACCTTGCCTTCGGCCTCCATCTGCGCGGCCATGTCGTTGGCGATCTCGAGCAGCGTGTCGACGATCTGATCCTCGGGCACGGTCTTGATGACCTTGCCCTTGATGAAGATCTGGCCCTTGCCGTTGCCGGAGGCGACGCCGAGATCGGCCTCGCGCGCCTCGCCGGGGCCGTTGACGATGCAGCCCATGACGGCCACGCGGATCGGGGCGGTCACGTTTTTGAGGCCCTCGGTCACGGCGGAGGCGAGCTGGATCACGTCCACCTGCGCGCGACCGCAGCTCGGGCAGGAGATGATGTCGAACTTGCGGGGCCTCAGGCCCATGTATTCGAGCAGCTTGCAGCCGACCTTGACCTCCTCGACCGGCGGGGCGGACAGGGAGACGCGGATCGTGTCGCCGATGCCCTCGGCCAGCAGCGCGCCGAACGCGAGGCACGACTTGATCGTGCCCTGCCATTGCGGTCCGGCCTCGGTGACGCCCAGATGCAGCGGCCAGTCGCCCTTCGAGGCGAGCAGACGGTAGGTCTGGACCATGGTGATCACGTCATGGTGCTTGACGGAGATCTTGAAGTCATGGAAGCCGACGTCCTCGAACATGTGGGCCTCCTTCAGCGCGGAGGCGACGAGCGCCTCGGGCGTGGGGCCGCCGTACTTGGCGTACAGCTCCTTGTCGAGGGATCCGGCGTTGACGCCGATGCGCAGGGAGATGCCCGCGTCGGTCGCCGCCTTGCAGATGTCGGGGCCTACAGACTCGAACTTGCGGATGTTGCCCGGGTTGACGCGCACGGCCGCGCATCCGGCGTCGATCGCCTGGAAGACGTACTTCGACTGGAAGTGGATGTCCGCGATGACCGGGATCGGCGACTTCCTGCAGATCTCGGGCAGCGCGTCGGCGTCGTCCTGGCTGGGCACGGCCACGCGCACGATGTCGCAGCCGGCGGCGGTCAGCTCGGCGATCTGCTGGAGCGTGGCCGGCACGTCCGCGGTGAGCGTGTTCGTCATCGACTGGACGGAGATCGGCGCCCCTCCGCCGACCGGCACCGGGCCGACCATGATGCGGCGCGACTTGCGACGCGGGTGCAGCGGCGACTCGCTCGTGAGCGCGACCGGGTCGCCGGTCTTGCGGAACGGCTTGGAAACGGGATCGGTATTCAACGTGTTCAACGTATTCATCACTGCTTGTCTATCAGGTCGTCTGCCAGGCGGCGGGCCTCGCGCTCGAGCTGTTCCATTTCCTCCACGTCACGGAACAGCGGGTCGCCTCGCAGTTCGGCGTCCATCTGGTCGAGCACGGCCTTGACCGTGTCGACGATGCCGAGATACGGGAGACGATGGTCGAGGAAGGCATGCACGGCCTGCTCGTTGGCGGCGTTGAGGACCGCGGTGTGCTTCTCCGACGCCGTCAGGCAGTGGCGCGCGAGCGAGACGGCGGGGAACGCCTCGTCGTCGAGCGGCTCGAACGTCCACGAGGCCGCCTTGGTCCAATCGCATGCGGCGGCCACGTTCGTCATGCGATCCGGCGCGGACAGGCCCAGCGCGATGGGCAGGCGCATGTCCGGCGGCGACGCCTGCGCGATGGTGGCACCGTCGACGAACTCGACCATCGAATGCACGATGGACTGCGGATGGACCGTCACGTCGATGCGATCCGGCGGCACGTTGAACAGGCGCGACGCCTCGATGACCTCGAGGCCCTTGTTCATCAGGGTGGACGAGTTGATGGTGACGACCGGACCCATGTTCCACGTGGGGTGGTGCAGCGCCTGCTCGGGGGTGATGTCGGTCATCTGCTCGCGCTTCATGCCGCGGAACGGGCCGCCGGAGGCGGTGACGATGAGGCGGGCGACCTCGGCGTGCGTGCCGGAGCGCAGCGACTGCCAGATCGCGGAGTGCTCGGAGTCGACCGGATTGATCTGGTCCTCGCGCACGCGCGCGCCGAACAGGAGGTGTCCGCCGGCGACGACGGACTCCTTGTTGGCCAGAGCCAGCTGCGATCCGGCCTTCAGGGCGGCGATCGACGGTTCGAGGCCGATCGAGCCGGTGATGCCGTTGAGGACGACCGAGGCGCCGAAGCCGGCCATCGCGACGACGGCGTCGTGGCCGGCCTGCACCTGCGTGTAGGGGGCGCCGGCCTGATTGAGGGCCTCACGCAGCTCCTTGACCTTGGACGTGTCGTTGATGACGACCTGCGGCACACGGAAGCGAGCCGCCTGGCGGGCGAGCAGATCGATGTGCGAACCGCCGGCCGCAAGGCCGACGATGGTGAATCGTTCGGGATGACGGGAGATGACGTCAAGAGCCTGGGTACCGATCGAACCGGTGGACCCGAGTACGACGACGGTGTTGCTGTGGATCACTGTTCCTTCTTTGTCGTGTCCTGTATCTCATCCGACATGTTTCCGTTGATGGACGGGAACGAGAGGTCGGGGATGCCGAGATCGTGGTTGTTGGCCGACAGCAGCGAGAAGGGCGGCTGCGGGGGTTGCGTGGAGCCGCGTTCCGGCTTCGCGGCGGGCGCGAAGGACGGGATCGCGGCGGACGTGGAGACCGACGGTGAGGTGGATGATGGGGTGGGTGATGCCGTGGCGGAGGACGCGACGGGCGCGGACGGCGCCGAGGCCGGGGCGGACGGCGTGACCGCCGGCATCGAGGTGAAGGTGTTGGGCACGTCGAGGCTCGGCATATGCGGCTCGAACGGGGAGGTGCCGTTCACTTTCGGAAATTCCTGTGAGGCCTCGGCCATCTGCGCAAGCGCATCCAGCGAGGAGGTCGTGTACTTGTCGTCCGACTGTGCGGGAGCCGGGGATGCCGGTTTCGGCGACGCGGACGGGGCGAAGGACGGGGACGGCGGCGTCGCGAACGACGGCGGCATCTCGATCGGAGCCGTCGGCGTGGTGTACGACGCCGGCGCCGACGCCGACGAAGGCGTCACGGGTGCCGCAGCGACCGGGACGACGGGAGAGACGATCGGAGCAGTCGAGGCGACCGAGACGGCCGAGGCAGTCGATGCGGTCGGGGCTGCGGCGGAGGTCGTGGGCGCGGCCGAGGCGGCCGGGAAGAGCGGCGCCACCGGAGTCGATGCGACCGACGCGACCGGTTCGACTAGCGGCACGGACGGTGTCGACGCCGATGCCGCGCTTCCGGCCGATGCCGAGAACAGGCTCTGCTCGGCCTGGCTCAGCGCGTTGAAGCTTGCCGCCTCGTCAGCCTTGACGGACGGCGCGTAGCCGTGCGGGGTGTCGTCGTCACCGTCGGTCGAACGGCGTCGGGCGTCGGCGGAGAACAGGGGCGCGACCTGTCCGCCGGCGATCGCGGTGGCCGACTGCGCGGCGGAGGATGCGGCGTTCGCAGCGGATGCGACGGGTTGCGCGGCGGATGCGATGGACGCCTCTGCCTCCATCGGCACCGCGCGGGGGCGCGGCTGGGAGCCGATCGAGGCGGCGGAACCGTCGGCGTCGCCGTCGGCGGTGATGTAGTCGGAGATGCGGTCGAAGGATTCGATGCGGCTCAGCAGCTCCACGCAGGAGTTGAGGAAGTAGTCGACCTGACGTTCGTCATAGCCCTTCCTGCCCTTGCGCTGGGTGAACACGGAGTCCGCCACGTAATCGGGGGTGATGACGTCGAGCTTGGGATCCTTCTCGGCACCGTCCACGCCGAGTTCGGCGGCGCATTTGTCGACGATCCGGTCGATCAGGCGATCGACCTGTTTGCGATCGTAGGAGGGGGACTTTCCCCGCCCTGGCGCGAACCGCTCGCCCTCCCCTCGGTCGGCATGGCCGGCGATCTCGCGGTACAGCTCCTCGGTGCGCGCCTTCCACGCCACGCGACCCTGCTTGGAGATCTCCCATGTGGTCTGCTTGTCGACCACCGCGCGCTCCAGCCTGGCGAGCGCCGCATCGACCTGCGCGATGACGTATCCGCCCCTCTTCAATTCGAAGGACACGTTCTGAATGTCCTGCTGGGTCAGCTGCGCGTCGTCGCTCTCGTACAGCTTGTGCGCCTTATCCAGAAACTCGTCCACCTGATCGGGGTCGTATCCCCACTTGCGCTTGCCCGCCCTGGGGATTCCGGCTTCGGATTGCTGCGCCATGGGCTTCAAACCTCCTCAAGGAACATACGATACTGTGTGCCACATTACGTGACTGTTGAGACGCATGAGCGCATTCGGCGTCGATCAACAGGGAAATAACACGGCGTTTTCACCACCGGGCCGCCGTTTTCCCGCCGGCGAAGGCTGCCAATAGGGGCGTTTCCTCCACTACCGGCGTTTTTTCGCGTTGCTTCCCCCATCCGGCTCCATCCGCCCCCATCAGGCTTGCGGCTTGTGCCCGGGTTGCGCTATGGTTAATTGTCTGCGGGCGATTAGCTCAGTTGGTTAGAGCGCCACCTTTACACGGTGGATGTCACAGGTTCGAGTCCTGTATCGCCCACATAGTAAAAGGCCCGGAATCCCAACGATTCCAGGCCTTCGTCATAGGTCAGTCGGATGTCTTGCCCACATTTTACCCACACCGTGACAACGGTATGACAACAATCGTCTTCGTCTCACCAGCATCATGCCCGTCGGACGAAGACGTTCGTTTCGCGGGCTCAGCGGCCCTTGCCGAAGGCGCGCAGGCGGATGCCGTTCCAGTCGGGACTGACGGTCAGCGGAGTCGCTGCGTTCATGCCGGCGGTCTTCGCGGCGGACTGGACGGTCGAGGAGCTGGCGGCACCCGGGCGGCCGGGCTTGGGGGTCAGGACCCACAGCGGACCGTCGTTGCCGACGACCGCGTACGCGTCGACGATCGTGTCGGACAGCTCGTCCTCGTCATCGCCGTCGCGCCACCACAGAATCACGCCGTCCACGGCGGAATCGTAGTCCTCGTCGACGAGATCCTCACCGGTCAGATTCTCGATCTTCTCCCTGATCGAGTCATCCACGTCATCATCCCACAGCCATTCCTGCACGATGTCGCCGGGCTTGAAGCCAAATTCCTCTGCGTTCTGTGATGCGGTTTCATTCACGAGAGTCAAGAATAGCAATACACGACGAACAGCGGCGTTAACACGCGATTAAATCGCTGAAATATGGGACGGCTACCGCTTGATCTGTTTGTCGACCGTGTCGACCGTGCAGTGAGGCAGGGAGTCGCCCTTGCCCTGGCCGATCGCGACGAGCGCGTCGTACGCCTCGTCGAGCGTCGAGACCTTCACGTCGCGCAGGCCGGATGGCACGTGGCCGACGACCTCGCCGCAGTTGGCCTTAGGGGCAAGGAACCATGTGGCGCCGTCGCGCTTGGCGCCGAGCATCTTGAGCCTGATACCGCCGATCGACCCGACCTTGCCCTTGGCGTCGATCGTGCCGGTGCCGGCGATCGTCTTGCCGCCGGTCTCGTCGGCGGGCGTGAGCTTGTCGATCAGGCCCAGCGTGTACATCATGCCGGCGGACGGACCGCCGATGTCGTCGACATGCATCGAGACCTTGAGCTTGGACAGATCGGCGCCCGTCAGACCGGCCGATTCGGCGACGTCCGCATTCGCTGCAAGGAAGCGTTCGGCGGCCTTGATCGCGTTCGACTGCGAGCTGGACATCTCCCTGTCGGTCTCCTTCTTGTACTCCTGCGTGGTCTGGCCGACCGGCACGACGGCCTCGCGCGGCATGACGACGCGATCGGGGGCGATCCAGCCCCACAACACCTCGGCGTTGGTCACCGGATAGCCGGGCACGCCGTTGGCGGAGACGGTGACGAGCAACAGCCTGCCGGAGTCCTTGTGCGTGTCGGCGCCGGAGACCTGAATCACCTGATCGTCGACGGACTTGCCGTCGCCGCCGACCGTGCCGAGCACGTCGCGCGTCGGCCCGGGCCATTCGACCGAGTAGGCGCTCGGCAGGCACATCACCAGCACGCACAGGGCGACGGCGAGGAAACCCGCGAGGAATCGGGGCGAACGGGTGGTCAGGTACCTGCCGATTGCGGCCGGGATCTTCGGCACGCGGCGCAGGATATCGACGATCGAATTCAGGAACGGCATACCGCGCATGATACCAGCGCTTGCTTTACGCGGAAAAACATGCGGCCGGACGCCTGTGCCCCCTAGAATGGCAGGAAAAGACCGCGAACGACCAAGAGGTTCCGATATGGACGAGAACGCAATTCACGAGTGGCTGATCAAATGCTTCGGCCCGGTCCAGGGCGAGATGGCGTGGCAGCAGATCTCCCAGCTGCCCGATTCGATCCGCGAGCAACTCATGAGCCAGGATCCGAGCACGCTGCCGAATCCGGCCGAGGTGCAGCAGATGATGGCCGCGTTCACGGCCGGCGGCCTCAACACGATGGGCGACATGGCCCACGTGGTCGAGGAGGGGCCGATCAACGTGAAGCTCGCCAAGTCGCTGGCATTGCAGCAGGCGAACGCGAACGGCTCGCGCACGTCGGTCTCCGCCGTGGAGGGCGGTGAGGTGCGTCGCGCGATGAGCGAGGCGAACCTGTGGCTCGACACCGCGTGCGAGTTCGATCCGGCGCCGGGAGAGGCGCAGGCGCTCACCCGCGCCGGTTGGGTGGAGGGCACGCTCGACGCGTGGGCGAAGTTCGCCTCCCCCGTGGCCGCGTCGATGGGCGATGCCCTGGCCGCGGTGATCTCGGAGCGTCTGGGCGATTCGTTCAACGGCGAGGTCGCAGGCATGTTCGCCGGCCCGATCCCGATTCCGATCCCGGACGGCATGAAGGACCCGAAGCAGCTGGTCAAGCTGCTGGGCAACACCTCGTTCGCGATGCAGCTGGGCAACGCGGCCGGCACGCTGAGCCGCGAGGTGCACGGCGGCTTCGACCAGGGCATCGCGCTGCTGTCCAATCCGGCGGGCGCACTGGTCGTGGAGAACGTCGAGGAGTACACGAAGCAGCTCAACGGCGAGGCCGGGGACGGAGTTGAGGCCGGCGACGTCGGTGCCGGCGATACCACCAGCAATGGCACCGGCAATCAGATCGGGTTCACGTCGGCCGCCGCCCCGCAGGCCGAACCCAAGTCGGACGGCGGTGCCGACAACGACGCCGACAACGACGGCACCGATGCCGAGGGCACCGGTACGCCGCATCACCCGGCGTCAGACCCGCAGACCGAGGCGCTGTTCGCCGAGATCGTGCGCCCGAACGACACGATTCCGGCCGACGAGGTCATGTCGTTCCTCGCTCTGCGCGAGGCCGCGCACGCACGCCTCTACTCCGCCGTGCCGTGGCTGATGCCGCGATTCGAGGCGCTGATCGGCAAGTACGCGCGCGGCATCTCCATCGATCTGGACGCGATGGAGGAGCAGCTGCGCGACGCCGGCGCGCTCGACCCGGATTCGATCTCCGACGCGGTGAACCTCACGAAGGTCGGCATTCCGGACACACCCGAGCAGAAGGAGGCGCTGCGCTCGCTCGAAACCATGCTCGCGATGGTCGAGGGATGGGTCGACTGCGTGGTGTGGCGCGCCGGCATGGCGCACCTGCCGCATATCGAGCAACTGCGTGAGATGATGCGCCGCGAGCGCGCGACCGGAGGCCCGGCCGAGCGCACCTTCGAAAGCCTGCTCGGTCTGGAGCTGCGTCCGAAGCGCATGCGCGAGGCCGCGGCCCTGTGGGAGATGATCACCTCCGCCGAGGGCGTCGAGGGACGCGACTCGAAGTGGTCGCACCCGGACCTGCTGCCGACGCTGGCCGACGATACGACGGCGGCCGGCTCCGCGGGCACGGCCGGCACCGGCCCGGATGCCGGCACCGCCGACTCCTCCAAGGGGGAATCCTCCACCCAGTCGGGTGCGCAGGACTCCCCCACGACCGGCGGGTCCTCCGGGGCCGGCTCCACCGGCACCGACTGGGACGCCGAACTCTCCAAGCTCCTCGGCGAGGAGGGCGGCGAGGACGACGGCGACGCCGGCAAGGCCGACTGATTGCTCCTGATTGCTCCTGATTACTCCAGCTCCACCGCGCCGGTGTAGAGCTGATAGTACTCGCCCTTCAGGGCGATGAGCTCGTCGTGGTTGCCACGCTCGATGATGCGGCCATGGTCGAGGACCATGATCACGTCGGCGTTGCGCACGGTGGACAGGCGGTGGGCGATGACGAACACCGTGCGCCCCTTCATCAGCGCGTCCATGCCGGCCTGCACGACCTCCTCGGTGCGCGTGTCGATCGACGAGGTGGCCTCGTCGAGGATCAGCGCCGGGGAGTCGGCCACGGCGGCGCGGGCGATCGAGATCAGCTGGCGCTGACCCTGCGACAGGCCCGAACCATCGCCCTCGAGCACGGTGGAGTACCCCTGTGGCAGCATGCGGATGAAGCCGTCGGCGTTCACCAGCTTCGCCGCGGCGATGCACTCCTCGTCGGTGGCGTCGAGTCGACCGTAGCGGATGTTGTCCATCACGGTGCCGGTGAACAGGTTCACGTCCTGCAGCACGATGCCGAGCGAACGGCGCAGATCGGGCTTGGCGATGTTCTTCACGTCGATGCCGTCGTAGAGGATCTGGCCCTCCTGGATGTCGTAGAACCGGTTGATGAGGTTCGTGACGGTGGTCTTGCCGGCACCGGTCGCGCCCACGAGCGCCATCTTCTGACCCGGCTTGGCGAACCAGGTGATGTCGTGCAGGACCGGCTTGTCGGGGTTGTAGCCGAACGTGACGTCGGTGAAGCGCACATCGCCCTGCAGCAGGGTGAGACGCCCGTCGGGCGAGGTGATGGCGTGTTCCCTGGCCTTGAGCGCGACCTCACGGGCCTTGCCGTGCAGCTTCTCGGCGGCCTTGATCGAACGCGTGCCGTCGTCGCCGGCCTCGCGCTTCCACGCCCAGTGGCCGGTCTCGTGGTCGACCTCGCGCATCGTCACGCCGTCCTCGCCGAGCTCGACGTTGACGAGCGTCACGGTGCCGCCGTCGGTCTCGACCGGCTCGTCCATCAGCGCGAAGATGCGGGATGCGCCGGCCAGGGCCATCATCACCATGTTGAGCTGCATGGAGACCTGTCCGAGCGGGTTGATGTACGAGCGGGACAAGGTCAGCAGGGAGACCAGCGTGCCGATGGTCAGCGGGCCGGAGCCGGACAGGCCGAAGTTGCCCACGCCCGCCAGCGCCATCGCGCCGCCGATGATGGCGAGCAGGATGTAGAGCACGTAGCCCATGTTGCCGACGACCGGCATCGTGACGTTGCCCCACGTGTTCGCCTCGGCGGATGCGGCGAACAGCTCGTCGTTCTTCTCGTCGAAGGTCCTCTGCGTGGCGTCCTCGTGGTTGAAGACCTTGATGACCTTCTGTCCGTTGACGGACTCCTCGACGAACGCGTTGACGTCGCCGATCCAGCGCTGCTGCTGGACGAAGAAGCGTCCGGCGCGGCCGACGATCGCCCTGATGATGAAGAACAGCATCACGGTGAACGCGAGCACGAACAGGGTCAGCGGCACGGACAGCCACAGCATCGAGATGACCGCGGCGAGCGCGGAGATCAGCGAGGCGAACATCTGCGGGAACGACTGGCTGATCGCCTGACGCAGGGTGTCGGTGTCGTTGGTGTAGTGGCTCATGATGTCGCCGTGCTCGTTGGTGTCGAAGTAGCGGATCGGCAGCTTCTGCTGGTGGGCGAACATGTCGTCGCGGATCTTCTTCAGGGTGCCCTGCTCGACGGCAACGATGAGGTACTGCCAAGCCCACGACGCGACGATGCCGGCCACGTACAGGCAGCCCATCAGGGTGATGGCGCGGATCAGCGGGTTCCAGTCGGGGTTCGTTTCGCCGACCATCGGGATGATGTACGTGTCGATGAGCGACTGGAGGAACAGCGCCGATCCGGCCTGCGCCACCGCGCCGATGAGGATGCATGTGACGATGGTGACGACATGCCAGCGGTAGGAGAGGATGTAGCCGAAGAGGCGCTTGGTGGTGCCCGGCGCCGGCTTGCCCATGGCCGGCTTGCGGCCGTTGAAGGTCTGCTTGTCCCGCGCGTCGCGCGCGTCGCGGGTGTCGCGCTTGGTGTCGTTGCCGCTCATCGGGTCTCCTCCTTTGCTTCCTGGTCCTTTGCTTCCTGTTCTGCCTGTTCGAGCCGGTCGAGTTCGGCCTGTCCGGCGGCGGTGTTGCGGGTCTGCGACTCGTAGATGGATCGGTATTCGTCGCAGGTCTTGAGCAGCTCGTCGTGCGTGCCGCGCGCCATGATGCGTCCGTTGTCCATGACGAGGATCATGTCGGATTCCTGCACGGAGGCGACGCGCTGGGCGATGATGATCTTCGTCGTGTCCGGGATCTCGTGGTGGAAGGCCTCGCGGATGAGCTTGTCGGTCTTCGTGTCGACGGCCGAAGTGGAGTCGTCGAGGATGAGGATCTTCGGCTTCTTCAGGAGCGCGCGGGCGATGCACAGACGCTGGCGCTGGCCGCCGGAGACGTTGGTGCCGCCCTGTTCGATGTACGTGTCGTAGCCCTTGGGGAACTCGCTGACGAATCCGTCGGCCTGCGCGAGCTGGCAGGCATGGCGGATCTCCTCGTCCGTGGCCTTGGGGTTGCCCCACTTGAGGTTCTCGGTGATCGTGCCGGAGAAGAGGATGTTCTTCTGCAGCACCATCGCCACCTGATCGCGCAGGGTCTCCAGATCGTAGTCGCGCACGTCGCGGCCGCCGACCTTGAGGCAGCCGCCGGTCACGTCGTAGAGGCGCGGGATGAGCTGGACGAGGCTCGACTTGGCGGAGCCGGTGCCGCCGACGATGCCGACGGTCGCGCCGGACGGGATCGTCAGGTTGATGTCGTCGAGCACCGGATTCTCGGAGTTGTCCGAGTAGCGGAACATGACGTGGGCGAATTCGATGGAGCCGTCGGCGACCTCCATGACCGGCTCGGCCGGGTCGACGACGGTGCTCTCCTCCTGCAGCACCTGGCAGATGCGTTCGGCGGAGGCCTGGGAGATGATGATCATGACGAAGATCATCGAGAGCATCATCATGGACATGAGGATCTGCATCGCGTAGGTGACGAGGGCCGTCAGGTCGCCGGTGGTCAGTCCCATGGCGGCGTTGTTGCCGGAGGCGACGATCTGCTGGGCGCCCATCCACGAGATCATGATCATCGAGGCGTAGATGCAGAACATCATGATCGGGCTGTTGAAGCTCATGATGCGTTCGGCGAGCTTGAAGTCCTTGAAGATGCGCTGCGAGATGCGGTCGAACTTGGAGACCTCGAAATCCTCGCGGTTGTAGGACTTGACCACGCGGATGCCCTGCAGGTTCTCGTCGACGACGTTGTTCAGGGCGTCGTACGTGTGGAACACGCGCTCGAAGACCGGATGGACGAGCACGGCGAGTCCGCACAGGCCGATCGCCAGGATCGGGATGCAGGCGAGGAACACCATCGAGATCGACGGGGAGATGCGGAACGAGAAAATCCAGGCGACGACAACCATGATCGGGGCCCGCACGCCCATGCGGATCATCATGCCGTACGCCATCTGCAGGTTCGTCACGTCGGTCGTCAGACGGGTGATGATCGAGCCGGTGGAGAAGCGGTCGATGTTGGTGAAGCTGAACGCCTGCACCTTCTCGAACTGATCGTGGCGCAGGTTCCTGGCGAAGCCGGCGGCCGCGATCGCCGCGAACTTTCCGGCGAGGAAGCCGGTGATGAGCGAGACCGCCGAGCAGCACAGGAGGATCAGGCCGAACTTGACGATGGCGTTCATGTTGCCGCCGGTGACGCCCTGGTCGATCAGCGAGGCCATGATCGTGGGGATCACGATCTCCAGCACGCTCTCGACGACGACGAACAGCGGCGTCAGCAGGCTTTCCTTCTTGTATTCGCGCATCGATCCGGCCAACGTGCGGATGATGTGCTTCGGCCTGGCGGGTGCCACGGCCTTGCGGGACCTTTCGATCGCGGCCTCGGTCGCGGCCGCCTCGGCGTCCGTGCCCGCCGCGGCCGCGGTCTTCGTTGGAGTGTTGTCGCTCACTCGTGCTCCTCCTTCGTTTCGTTCGTATCCATGTCGTTTTCTTCGGCCCTGTCGGCTCCGTCGCTGGCGAATCCACCGGTGCCGGCAGTCCCGTCATCGGCGGATTCGCGTTCCTCGAACTCGCACCGCGCGGCGTCGATGTTCGCCCGCATGCGCTCGACGTAGCCGGCGAGCGCCGCACGCTCCTCGTCCGAGAACCCCTCGACCAGCCGCTGTTCGATCCGCTCGCCGTTCTCGACGAGGATGCTGACGATGGCGTCGGCCTTGTCGGTCAGGACGATTTTCTTGAGCCGGGCGTCATGCTCCACCGGCACGCGTTCGATCAGACCCTTCTTCTCCATCAGCGCAAGCACGCGCGAGGCGGTGGACCGCGTGATGCAGAATTTCTGTTCGATCGTGTGCTGGTAGATGTCGCGATCGCGGTTGCGGGCGAGGAACATGATGATGCGGGCGTTGCCGCCGGTGGCGATGCGCGCCGTTTCGGGCATCGTCTCGCTCAGCAGGCGGTTGAGCGATTTGACCAGGGCCCTCAGGTCGAAGCTGAGGATGTGTTTGTCCATATCTCCTCACTTCACTGCCGTTGATCCGCGACGAACCGTCTTGACGTACTGCCCTGCACTGCAGGACCCTGCAGGGCGGTGTCGCACTTGCGTCGACGGTCCATCACAGATGAATTGTTGCATATGCAACCTTTACCGACGGCCATGGTAATACGTTCCGTATACAACAGTTGCATATGCAACAATCGGCGTGTCGCGCGACCGAGGACCGCCGACGACACGGCATCGGGGCACAACATCGGCCTTCACGCGGGGAGACCTTCGCCAGTCACAATCACCTGTCTCCGTTTCAGCGGCGGACGTGGAAAACCCTGCTTCGCCACCTTCACGCCCGTTGCCATAACCCGATCATTGCGGCCGTATTGGCGTGATGTGGCAAAATCCGCTGCCACAAGTGTTCGAAAACGGGATTCCGGGCGAGTCGTGACAGCATGCTCCAGAAGCACTTGAGGACCGATTCAAATAAAATGGCGGAATTCCAAGGATTCGGCAATGGGAGGTACGCCACGACGCTTGCATTACGCCGATTTCGTCGTGTTGTGGCCGGACCTGTTGCCACAAGTGTTCGAAAAAGCGAAATCGTCGATCCCGTGGCAGGGATTCCCGCCACAGGATCGCACAAGTACGGTTCCGGTCGTGTTGTGGAAACGCAGGGGGCCACAACAGCGCGGAATCGGCGCGCAGTGCAAGTTGTGGCAGAAACGCCCCGACACCGAGTGCCTTTTTCTTTCCCGCCGGCAACACGACTGCCGGCAAGAGTCACCGGACACCGCAGAGGACGCGAAGCGACACTGTCACGCCACGGTGAAGGTGGTGCACTTCAGGTCCTCGCGCCTCGACGAGTGGCCGATGAGCAATTCGAACTCGCCGGGTTCGACGATGCGGTTGGCGTCCGGGTCGACGATCGTGCAGTCGGCGACCGGGATGTCGAACGTGACGGTCCGGGTCTCGCCGGGCTCGAGCTCGACGCGACGGAAGGCCTTGAGCTCGCGGTCCGTCCAGCTGTACGAGGTGATGAGGTCGCCGATGTACGCCTGCACGATCTCGGTGCCCTCGCGCTCGCCCGTGTTGGTCAGGGTGATTTCGGCGTGCACGGTGTCGGTCTCGGCGAACGTGCCGTCGGCGTTGCTCGCGCCGCCGGTGATGACCGGCTCTCCGTACTCGAACGTCGTGTAGGACAGGCCCTCGCCGAACGCGAACGCCGGATCCTGCGTGAGATCGGCGTAGCGGTTGCCGTGCTGGCCGCGGATCTGGTTGTAGTAGACAGGCAGCTGGCCCACGTGGCGCGGGAAGGTGATCGGCAGCCTGCCGGACGGCTCGGTGACACCCAGCACGATCTCGGCGACGGCGCGGCCGCCCTCCATGCCCGGGTTGGCGGCCCACAGGATCGATCCGATGCCGGACTCGGGGTCGCTCACGCGCTTGGCGAAGACGCCGTTCTCGCCGGCGATGGAGGCGGGGAACACCTGCGGCTTGGAGCTGACCAGCACGGTGACCATCGGCTTGCCGGTCTCCCTGGACACGGCCGCGAGCGCGTCGAGCAGCGCGTTCTGGCCGCCGAGCAGGTCGAGGGTGGCGGTGGAGCAGCCTTCGCCGATCAACTGGACCACGTCTCCGACCACGGCGACGATCAGGTCGGACCGGCGGGCGTTGGCAACCGCCTCGTCGATGAGCTTGCGGTCGACGGATGCGGCCACGCCGACCTTCGGGCGCGGCTGTCCGTCCGGATAGAACTCGCCCGCCGGGTCGGGGACGAGGTCGATGATGTTCGCGCCGCGCGAGTAGACGACCTCGCATTCGTCGCCGGCGATCTGGCGGAAGCCGTCGAGCACGGTGGCGATCATGTCGCGCGGCTGGCCGTCCGGCATCCAGGAGACCTGTCCGGAGTTGCCGGTCCAATCGCCCAGCTGGTTCTGCGCGTCGTCGGCGAGCGGTCCGATCACGGCGATGCGCCGCTTGCGTCCATCGTCGGCGCCGTCATCGGCGCCGTCGGCGTTGGCGTCGAACGGCAGGCCGCCGTCGTTGCGCAGCAGTACGACGGACTCGCGGGCGAGTTCGAGGTTGGCCCGGCGATGCGCCTCGCATCCGATGACGGCCTTGATGCGCTCCTCGTCCGGCAGGCGAGGATCCTCGAACAGGCCGAGACGGAACTTGAGCGCGAGGATGCGGGAGACGGCCTCGTCAATCAGCGATTCGTCCAGCAGACCAGTGCGCACGGCCTCGATCGCTCCCTCGTAGAACTGCGGGGTGGTCATGATCAGGTCGTTGCCGGCCTTGACGGCGTCGGCCGCGGCGTGCACGTAGTCCGGCTTGACGTGCTGCTCCCAGACGGAGCGTCCCACGTTGTCCCAGTCGGTGATGAGCGTGCCGTTGTACTGCCATGCGCCGCGCAGCTTGTCGGTGAGCAGCCACTTGTTGAACGTGACGGGCACGCCGTCGATGGACTCGTAGCCGAGCATGAACGTGCCGCATCCCTCCTTGGCCACTCGCTCGAACGGTGGCAGGAACCACGATTCGAGCTTGCGGTGGCTCAGGTCGGCCTCCGAGGCGTCGCGGCCTCCCTGGGTTTCGGAGTAGCCGGCGAAGTGCTTGGCGCAGGCGAGGATCGCATCCTTGGGCAGGGGTTCACCGGCCTTGGCACCGCCCTGATAGCCCCTGACCATGGCGGAGGCGAATTCGCCGATCAGTGTCGGATCCTCGCCGAAGGTCTCGTCGACGCGGCCCCAACGGGTGTCGCGGGCGATGCACAGGACCGGGGAGAACGTCCAGTGCACGCCGGTGCAGGACACCTCTTCGGCGGTGGCGCGTGCGGCCGCCTCGACCTTGGCGGGGTCCCAGCTGACGGCCATGCCCAGCTGGGAGGGGAAGATCGTGGCGCCGGGCCAGAACGAGTAGCCGTGGATGCAGTCGTCGCCGATGATCAGGGGGATGCCGAGTCGGGTCTTCTCGTTGACGATGTCGACGGCGAGCGACAGATCCTTGCGGCTGGTGTGCAGGATGGATCCGACGTGCCTGTTCACGATGAGATCGTTGAGATCGTTGCTGCGCGCGTCGAGCTGCATCATCTGCCCGACCTTCTCCTCGAGGCTCATGCGGGAGATGAGGTCGGCGATGCGCTCGGATACGGGCAGATCGGGGTTCCTGTATGGCGCGTCGGCGGTGACGGGTGCGTATGGGGTCTGGTTGGCCGTTTCCTTGGTCATGGCTGTGTTCCTTTCGGCTGGGATGAGCGGAAAGCAAATGGGCGAGGTGACCAGCGGTGTCACCTCGCCCATGCACGAGCCCATAGTATCCCTTTTGAGATCCCTTTGAGATCCCTTTAGCCCTGGAACACCTCGGGGTGCTTCGGATCGCCGGGGATGTCCTCGAGCAGGCCTTCGAGGCCGAGGAACTCGCGCCAGAAGTCGAGCGGCTGGCCGTAAGGGTTGGAATCGCGGCCATGGGCCTGGATGTTGGCCTTGGCCTCGAACACGTCCTCCTCGGTGAGCCCGTCGAAGTAGCTTTCGAGGCGGATGCGGTTGGACGGCACGTAGTACAGCGAGTTGATGATCTCGGTGAGCCTCTCGGCGCGTTCGATCGGCAGGGAGTCCCAGTGGCGGAACTCGATGAAGTTCTTGAGACGCACGTCGTTGAAGTGCGTGGAGATGATGTGGTTGATCTCGTACGCGTTGAGCTCGCGATCCGGGTACACCTCGCCCGCGTTCTCGCGGAACGCCGCGTGATGCAGCTCCTTGCGGCTCAGCCCGGCCTCGACGGCCTCGGGCGTGTGCGTCAGATCGGCGAACATGAGCGGCGTGGACAGCACGTCGATCGCGTAGTCCTCCCAGCCGAATCGCTGGTCATACAGGCCCGGGATCACGTTCGTGCGCTGGAAGTCGAGGTAGTCCCACATGCGCTGACGCAGCAGCGGATACGGGTTGAGACGCCCCTCGAAGTACGGGGTGTTGCGGAAGAACCATGCGAGGATCGGGCCGATCGCGGTGCCGACGCGCATCTTGTCGATCGAATCCTTCTCGTCGACGAAGTCGATGCTCACCTGCGTGGAGGCGGAGCAGCGCATCATACACGGGCCGAACTGGCCGACACGTCCCAGATAGTCGGTCATCGCATCGTAGCGGTCCTTCGGATTGACCGGCACGTCGGCGAAGCTGGACTTGGGCTGGTAGCCGTAGTTGACCAGACGGAAACCGAGTTCGTCGAGCACCGGGTCGACCTCGCGGCGGAAGGTCGCGTACGTCTGCAGCAGATCCTCCGGCTTGTGCAGGATGCCGATCGAGGTCTCGACCTGGCCGCCCGGCTCGAGCGACACGGCGATGCCGGGGCGCGAAAGGCCCACCAGATGATCGTTCTCCCAGTACTCCTTGTCGTGATCGTAATACGGGGCGATGCGCTTCAACAGCGCCTCGATGCCATTCGGCTCGTAGTAGCTCACCGCCGTATCGTCGCTGTTGTGCACCGGCAGATGCTCGATCTCGACACCGAAGCCACCGGTGCCGCGCTCGGACCGGCCCGCCTCGAAGAACTTCAGGAGACTTTCGACATGCTTCGGATTCGGCTTGGCGAGCAGGTGCGCGTAACTGATTCTGGGAGTAACCATAAGCGGTATGGTATCGGCCCTCCGGCCGCGCCCCGCCGTACGCCCGCCAATCGGCTATACCTTTTTCCGATAGCGGGCGATTTCCATGGGTTTCCGGCCAACGCAGCCGACGTTCAGTCGGCGGTCGTGAAGCCCTGCGGCTCGTCGCCGTCGGCGAACTTGGCCTTGTGCGCCTTCTTCGCCGCCGCGATCATGAGCTTGATGCGGTTGAGCTGGTTGGCCTCGGAGGCGCCCGGATCGTAGTCGATCGAGACGATGTTGGCCTCCGGGTGCAGTCGGCGGATCTTGCCGAACATGCCGCGGCCGGTCACGTGGTTCGGCAGGCAGGCGAACGGCTGCGCGCAGATCACGTTCGGGCAGCCCTGTTCGATGAGTTCGAGGATCTCGGCCGTCAGCAGCCATCCCTCGCCGGCCTGCACGCCGATCGACGTGACCTCGGCGGCCTTCTTGACGAGCTCCGGCATCGGCTCGTCGCGGCGGAACTTGCCGTGCGAGGTGTCGAGCGCGGCGTTGATCGGCGCGAAGTAGCGGTCGAGGCCCCAGCGCATCACGGCGTAGGCGAACTGGTTGCCGCCCATGCCGAGGTTGTGCTCGTTCCAGTCGGTGATGTACGGCTTGGTGGTCATGAACTCCATGATGCCGGGCACCACGGCCTCGCAGTCCTGCGATTCGATGACGTCGACGACGTGGTTGTTCGCGTCCGGCTGGTACTTGACGAGGATCTCGCCGACCACGCCGACGCGCACCTTGCGCGGGATGTCCTTCAAGGGCAGGGCGTCGAACGACTTGACGATCTCCTTGGCGAGGGTCGGGTACGGCAGCCAGCCCTTCTTCAGCCACGGGGTCTTCGCACCGGTCTTCGAGTAGCCGTGATGCTCGATCGTCTCGCGCACGATCGTGTCCCACTGCTCGTAGAGCCTGTTCGCCGAGCCCTTCTCCACCTCGTACGGGCGCACGCGGTAGAGGCACTTCATCAGGAGGTCTCCCAGGATCAGCGCCTTGACCGCGCGATGCAGCATCGGCACGGTGGCCTTGAATCCGGGGTTGTCCTCCAAGCCTTGCGTGGAGATGGCGATGATCGGGATCTGCGGGTAGCCCGCGTCGATCAGGGCCTTGCGGATCAGACCGAAGTAGTTGGTCGCACGGCACATGCCGCCGGTCTGGGTGATGGCGAGCGCCACGTGGTCCGGATCGTACTTGCCTTCGAGGATCGCGTCGATGAGCTGGCCGATGACCATGATGGCCGGGTAGCAGGCGTCGTTGTTGACGTATTTGAGGCCGGTCTCCACATCCGCGCGGGAGGCGTGCTTCAGGACGTCGAACTTGTAGCCGCCGGAGCGGATGACCGATTCGACGAGCGAGAGGTGGATCGGGCTCATCTGCGGGGCGACGATCGTGTAGTTCTTCTTCATGTCCTTGACGAACTTCTCGCGATGCGCGTAGCGGGACATGGTGGCGTTGTTGTGGCCCTTGGTCTTCCCGTTGCCGGCGGACTTGCCGGTCTTCTCGGCATCGGAGGTGGTGCCTTCGCCGAGCGCGGCGAGGCGGGCGGCCTCGATGTCGCGTTTGGCGGCGCGCTTGGACGCCTCGCGCATGCGTTCGGTGAGCTTCGGGTTGGCGGCCATCGTCGTGTCGAGGAGGATCTGGCGGCCGGGGGTCGGCGCCTTGGATCCGGTCCTGCGGAATCCGGTGGACTTCGGCGCGCCGGCGGGAACGGAGCCGGAGACGTCACCGGACGCGTCGCCGGACGCATCACCGGACGCGTCGGAGGCGGCCTGCTCGGCCTTGACCTTGGCCTCGGCGGCGTCGACGGCGGCCTGCGCCTCGGCGAGTGCGGCCTTCGCGGCGGCCAGATCGGCTTCGGCCTTGGCCTGCGCCTTGCGACGTTCCTCCATCTGTGCCTCCAGTTCTGCGGATTTCGCGGCGATCGCCCTGTCATCCAGCAGCGGCTGATCGCGCTTGTCGACGCCGGCGGACCGGGCCGCCTCAAGGGCGCGTGTCGCCTGCTCCTCGCGGCGCTTGTTGGCCTCGCGCTCCTCGACGGCGGCCTTGAGCGAGCGCAGGCGGATCTTGGCGGCGCCGAGGTTGGAGACCTCGTCGATCTTGAGCAGCGTGTACACGTCGGCCTTGTCCGCGAGGATCTCGGCGACCTGATCGGTGGTGATCGCGTCGAGACCGCAGCCGAACGAGTTGAGCTGGACGAGCTCGAGCCCCGGATAGGAGGCGACGAAGTGGGCCGCCGCGTACAGGCGGGAGTGGTAGGCCCACTGGTTGGTCACGCGCAGCGGCATGCGCGTGACGGTGCGGTCGCCGACATGGCGGAACCCGTTGGCGTTCTTCCTGCGCGGATCCTCCTCGCCTTGCGCGAGGAATTCGGTCAGGTTGAGCTTCTCCCCCGGCTGCAGCTCGCAGATCGAATCCTCGGAGAGGACGACCATGCCGAGCGCGCAGATGGTCTCGGGGATGCCGTGGTTGATCTCCGGGTCGATGTGGTAGGGGCGGCCGGCGAGCACGATGCCGCGGCAGTTGTGCTCCTTCATATAGGCGAGGGCCTTGAGGCCCTCCTGCTGCACGTCGTGCTTGAAGACCTTGTCCTCGGCGTAGGCGGCCTTGACGGCGGTCTCCGCCTCCTCACGCGTGACGTTCGCCCACGCGAACTCCTCGACGATGCGGTCGACCATGAGCTCGTGGTTGGCGAGGTTGAAGTAGGGGTGCATGTAGCGCACGCCCTCCTCGCGCAGTTCGGGCATGTTCGCGCCGACGACGAGCGGGTAGTTCGCCACGACCGGGCAGTTGTAGTGGTTGTCCGTGTTGGGCACGAGGTTCTCCTCGTAGCTCACGCACGGGTAGAAGATCGTCTTGACGCCCTTGCCCAGCAGCCACTTGATGTGGCCGTGCACGAGCTTGGCCGGGTAGCAGATGTTCTCGGAGGCGATCGATTCGATGCCGGTCTCGAACAGTTCGTGGCTGGATCGTCCGGAGATCATCACCTTGAAGCCCAGGGAGGTCAGCAGCGTAAACCAGAACGGGTAGTTCTCGTACATGTTGAGGGCGCGGGGGATGCCGATCTCGCCGCGCGTGGCCTTCTTGTCGGTGAGCCTGCGGTAGGCGAAGCAGCGCTTGTACTTGTAGTCGTAGAGGTTCGGACGGTCGGAGCGCTGCTTCTTCGCGTCGCCGCCGCGCTCGCAGCGGTTGCCTGTCACGAAGCGCGAACCGTCGGAGAACGTGGTGATGGTGAGCTTGCAGTGGTTCTGGCACAGCTTGCACACGTCGCGTTCGGTGGTCATCGACATGTTGTCGAGCGCGTCGCCGGTGAGAATCGACGAGGCGGTGTGGTGCACGCCGTCGATGACGACCTCACCCTCGTGCGCGTCGGCGTTGGGCGTGTCGCCCGCAGCGGACTCCTCGGCCTCGGCCTCGGCCGAATCGGTCGCGCCGGCCGAATCGCCCGCGTCCTCGAGGGAGGTGCCGTCCGCCGCGACGTGATCGTGGTCGTCGTCCGCGACGTCCTCATAGTGCATGCGAGCGGTCAGGGCCGCGCCGTACGCGCCCATGAGTCCCGCGATGTTCGGGCGGGTCACCTCACGGCCCGTGAGCAGTTCGAACGCACGCAGCACGGCGTCGTTGAGGAACGTGCCGCCCTGCACGACGACCGTGTCGCCGAGCTCGCCAGCGTCGCGCAGCTTGATCACCTTGTACAGGGCGTTGCGCACGACGGAATAGCACAGGCCGGCGGCGATGTCCTCGATCGAGGCGCCCTCCTTCTGCGCCTGCTTGACCGACGAGTTCATGAACACGGTGCATCGCGATCCCAGATCGACCGGATGCGTGGAGGCGAGCGCCTTGGCCGTGAACTCCTGGATCGTCAGTCCCATCGACATGGCGAAGGTCTGCAGGAACGAGCCACAGCCGGACGAGCACGCCTCGTTGACGGCGATCGAGTCGATGACGCCGTCGGTGATGGCGAGGTACTTCATGTCCTGGCCGCCGATGTCGATGACGGCGGTGACGCCGGGGCTGACCATTTCGGCGCCGCGGTAGTGGGCCATCGTCTCGACGACGCCCTCGTCCAGATGCAGGCCTGTGGTGATGAGCCCCTCGCCGTAGCCTGTGGCGCACGAGCGGGCGATCCACGCGTCGGCCGGCAGTTCGGACTGGATCTGTTTGACGATGTTGATGGCGGCGGTCAGCGGGCTGCCCTCGTTGTTCGCGTACGAGGACCAGACGATCTCGCGATCGTCGTTGACGAGCGTGGCCTTGATGGTGGTCGATCCGGCGTCGATACCAAGGAAGTGCGGACCGTGCGCGTCCTCGAGCGTGCCGATGTGGATGTGCTCGCGGTGGTGGCGTTCGTTGAACGCCTCGCGATCGGCCTCGGTGGGGAACAGCGGCGGCATGGTCGGGGTATTGGAGGGCAGGTTCTTGAGCTCCTCCAAGCGCTTCAAGATATCGGCGCAGGAATGCGCTTCGAAGTGATGGCCCTCGTCGTCGACGTCGGTCTCGGCCTGCAGGGCCGCGCCGTACGCGACGTACAGGTGGGCGTTGGTCGGCACGATGAACTCGTCGACCTTGCCGTCGAGCGCGCGCTGGAACGCGGCTCTCAGCTCGCTCATGAAGAACAGCGGTCCGCCGAGGAAGATCACGGTGCCGTGGATCGGGCGTCCGGAGGCGAGACCGGCGATGGTCTGCGTGGCGACGGCGGTGAAGATGGATGCGGCGAGATCCGGCTTGGCGGCACCGTCGTTGATCAGCGGCTGCAGGTCGGTCTTCGCGAACACGCCGCAGCGCGACGCGATCGGATACAGGTTCTGGTAGCTCTTGGCCATCTCGTTGAGGCCTGCGGCGTCGGTATCAAGCAGAGTCGACATCTGGTCGATGAACGCGCCGGTGCCGCCCGCGCACGAACCGTTCATGCGCTGCTCCGGGGTGGGCTTGAGGTAGGTGATCTTCGCGTCCTCGCCGCCGAGCTCGATGATGACGTCGGCCTGCGGGTACTCCTTGTCGATCGCCTCGGTCTCGGCGATGACCTCCTGGACGAACGGCACGCGCAGGTTGTCCGCGAGCGCAAGTCCGCCGGATCCGGTGATGGCGAGGCGAATCGGCTCGTCGCCGCGCCCGAGCTCTTCGAGCTTCTTGCGGATGTCGACAAGCAGCCCCGCGACGGTGGCGCGCACGTTGGCGTGATGTCGGCGATAGTCGGAGAACAGGGTCTCGGACAGGGAGTCGGACTGGTCGAGCACGACGGCCTTGACGGTAGTGGAGCCGATGTCCAATCCCACGCGCAAAGGCTTCGTATCGTGGTTCGACGCCACGGTATGTGCTTCGTTCACCATGTAAACCTCTTCAACCGATTTTCCGGGACGCCCCTTGCGCGTCGCGCACAGATAGCGTATGGCCCGGCCGCTCAAAACCCATACTGTAGTCCGAAGCCCCGCCCAAGAGCGGCGGGTGACGCGGTCATTCAGCGTGATTCATCTAACAGGAAAAGCCGCAAACGCAACGTTCCCGCGTGTCCTGTCGGGACTGGGATTGGGTCGGTGCGAGCCCATCCGCACGAACGCACGAACGCACGAACGCACGAACGCGTAGATGAGCTGGCGAACGCCCTGCGCCGGCATTCGTCAACGAATGCACGACGAGGCATGCTTTGCGTTATTGCACATGGAAGTGCGGTTCAGGGTATACGCGCAGGAGACGGGGGACGCCACCTGCCGCGATCATCCGCGGAGCTCAACGCGGTCGCGGGACCCAACGCGGTCGCGGGCCCCAACGCCACTTCGCCCCATTCCAGCACTGAATCCCCGATATGGCGATGCAGAACAAACCTCCCGATACCTCATAACGATTCCATCCCGCTACACGCGAGTCGTGGACTGCCAGCCGGCTGTGGTGTCCACACGCTCGCACGGCCAAGTCATCTCTCCATCTGCGTCAAATAGATCTACATGACTCCGTTGCCCTGTTGCGATGATCCCTGTGCTGCCTACCTAATGCAATGAGGCGCTATTGCTGTTTTCGCGGGTGGTTGCTCGCCATTGAGCCTCAGGGAAAGGGCCTTTCCATTGTCGAAACGGCGGCATTCGAATACTCGATCCCGAATTTCGCCCATTTGCGCATTCTCCTGCGGTCTGTCTCGGCAGCCTCGCGTGGGACTCAACGCGGTCAAGGCCGATTCCGGCCCTGAGTCCCACGAATCCGGGGGACTCAACGCGATTCCCTGCGTTTTCCGCTCTGAGTCCCGCGACCACACCCGCCCACACCGGCACCGGGCTGGAAACGCCCCGTCAATACCGCCGTAAAACGGCGGAATTCCAACGATTTCCATTCTGCGGACGACAGGCGGTCACGGAGTCGGGCGTTCAGGCCGTGGGACTCAGCGACGAAATCGCCTATAACCGCGTTGAGTCCCGCGAATCCGAGGGATTCAACGCGATTCCCCGCGTTTTTCACGTTGAATCCCCCGGAACAAGCAGAGACGGCTAGTACCCTGCGCCGTGAATCCATTGTTGAATTTGAATTGACAACTCCTCGGACCCGCTTTGCAGGCCGGCTCGTCCTGCAATTACGGACACACGCGTCATACCGACTCGCCTGCCAGCTTGCACGTTGTCTACAAGCAGCTCCGCCGTTTGCTCCGCGGCAACGTCCCGACAAGGGCAGCCAAGAATGAGACCAACGAATTCCCGGCGCAATATGCTAGACGCTCGACCGAGCCATCACAGGCCAACTCAATTGCGCCACTCGGCCGCACCACCTCAGTCATGGCGCCCGGCCACGCCACTTCAGCTATGCCGCCCATCTGCGCCCCGACGGTGCCGTCCAGCTATGCATGCCACTTCAGCCATACCGTCCGTCCCAGCCACACCGCCCAGCCGCACCCCAGCTATACCGCCCGGCCGCACCCCGGCTGTGTCGCCCAGCTATGCCACTTCAGCCATACCGCCAGCCATACCGCCCGGCCGCACCCCTCCTGTGTCGCCCAGCTATGCCACTTCAGCCATACCGCCAGCCATACCGCCCGGCCGCACCCCTCCTGTGCCGCTCAACGCATTTTTCGGCGGTTTTGGCGTTGAGCGGCACGACGATGCGTCATTGCCACCCCCATCACCTTTTTACATGTTGTCAAAATGGCTATTTTCCAACGATTCTGCAATGGCCAGTATCGCAAGGACCGCCCCCGCCGCCGATCTGTCTGCCGTTCAACGCGAAAAACCACCGAAATCGCGTTGAGCGGCACGGTTTTCTGCCACTCAACGAACATCAACCGATTGACATGCACCGAGTGGCAGACCCATCACGACTCATCACGCATCCATTCCCTGATCCACTCCGGTCGCCGTGTTGGACCCAAAGGGATCGAACGTTTTCGCAACCCCACAAGCCCCATAACGCCGGACCGTGGGGGAACGGACGCAATGGAACGAGAAAATGAGGACTCTCGCAGCGGATCCTATAGGATCGGACGTTTCCCAACCGTGCAACCTCCCATAATGTCGGATCCTACGGGATCGAACGCAATGGAATGAGAAATGGAAGCTCTCGCGGCGGATCCTATAGGTTCGGACGTTTTCGCGACTCCGCGACCTCCCATAGCGTCAGATCCTACGGGATCGAACGTAATGGAATGAGAAGTGTGGGTTGTTGTGGTGGATCCTATGGGATTGGACGCAATGGGCTCGGACCGGACTGGATGCTCGAGTCGGATTTGTTTGGCAGGCGGCTAGTTGACGTAGATCTGTGTGATGCCTAAGTGACGCAGATCTGACATCGCACTCCAGAAATTCGTTGGACTCGTTTCCAGCTCCCCTTGTCGGGACTCCCCTTGTCAGGCGGGACGTTGCCGTGAGGTAAACGGCGAAACTGTTTGCAGGCAACGTGCGAGCCGACAGGCGAGCCAGTAAGATGCACGGGCATAGCGCGCGTCCTTTATACGGGATGAGCTGGCCCGCGAAGCGGGACTGAAGGGCTGTCAGCAGGACCAAGGGGTGGCCAGCAGTGTGTTTTGGCAAGTTGGTGTCCGCCGAACAAACATTGAAGCAATACAGCCAGCAGGACCAAGAGGTAGCAAGTGGAACCGAGGGGCAGCCAGCGGGATGAAGGGCAGCAGTTCATCAATGAAGCTACAGCGCGGGATACTAGAGCACCGCGAACCAGCGCATCAAAACCTAGAACACCACAAACTCAGACAGAATCAAAACCCAGAACACCACAAACTCAGACAGAATCAAAACCCAGAACACCACAGCCCAGAACACCACGGCTCAGAACACCACAGCCCAGAACAACGCAAATTCATCGCACCGAAGTCCAGAATATCAAACACAAACTCACTTTATCGAACGAATTGTCACTACCCACGTCTATAGATGTTTACGCAAACATCTTATGGATACACACCGGGCAGCAATCCCACACAGGTGACGAATGCCACAAACTGCATGGGAAATAAGCCCTATGAGAAGAAGAGGCACCGATCATGTCTGACAGATCATTCAACTCGGCCGGCAACGGTCCTGATAACGCAACCACATCACTCGAAGCCACATCGGATCAACCGGTCTACGGCGTCACCAACGAGCAGCAGCCGAAGCTGCCCACCCGTCTCGGCCTCGGCCTCATGGTCGGTCCGGCCTGCTGGATGATCGCCTACGTGGGCGTCTCGGCCACGCTGCTGCCCGCCAAGCTGCAGTTCTTCGCCCCCGACCAGAAGGTCGCGCTGATCCCGCTGTTCTCGCTCGTCGCGATGATCGCGGCAACCATCTCCAATATCATCGCCGGCGCGCTGTCGGACATCACGCGCTCACGCTTCGGCTCGCGATCTCCGTGGATCTTCTGCTCGTCGATCGCCTGCGCACTGCTGTTCGTCTGGTTCGCGTTCGCCAACTCGTGGCCGATGCTGCTGGTCACCTGGACCCTGTACAACGTGGCCCTCAACTGCGTGACCGCCCCGATGATCGCCCAGATCTCCGACCGCATCGCCCCGCGCTGGCGTGGCACGATCTCGTCGTTCTGGGGCATCGGCATGGCCATCGGCAACTACGGCTCCGGCATCATCGCCTCCAGCTTCATCAAGGACAACACGGCGGCCACCACCGGCATCCTGATCTTCGCCGTCATCGCCGCGATCGGCGGCGTGGTCTCCCCGCTGCTCATGCGCGAACCCAGCAACGCGCACGTCGCCAAGGTGAAGTTCGACGCCGCCACCATCAGGCAGAACTTCATGTTCCCGACGAAGAATTGCCGCGACTACTACCTCGCTCTCGTCGGCAAGATGCTCATGGTCACCGGACAGTACGTGATCGTCGGCTATCAGCTGTACATCTTCTCCGACTACATGAAGCTCGACGCCGACCAGCAGTCCGCCTCCCTGAAGATCATGTCGATGATCCTCATGATCACCGGCATCGTGTTCTGCATCATCGCCGGACCGCTCGCCGATCGCTTCCACAGGCTCAAGCTGCCGGTCGCCATCACGACGATCCTGCTCGGTGTCGGCGCGTTCTTCCCGTTCCTCGCACCGGAACCGTGGACGATGTATGCCTACGCGGTGATCGCCGGCATCGGCATGGGCGGCTACAACGCCGTCGACGGCGCACTCAACGTGGCCGTGCTGCCCGATCCGAAGACCGCCGCCAAGGATCTCGGCATCATCAACATGGCCAACACGCTCGGACAGATCTTCGGCCCCGCCGTCGCCGGCTTCATCCTGACGATCTCCGGCAACAACTACCAGTGGATCTTCCCGACCGAGACCATCATCTGCGTGGTCGGCGGCCTGCTCATCCTCGCCGTCAAGCGTGTGAAGTAGGTTCCGGCGCCACGCCTGACAGTCCCTGCGCCTGGCGTCGCGACGACGCGCCACAACACGTAGCATAACGGCGTTTCATCGCGTTATGGCACAGACCCCTGCCACAGCTTGCGGAATCGAATGGTTTTCGCGAGTTGTGGCAGGCGCTCCAGACGCACGATTTCGACCTCTCGGCAAGAATGGCGGAATTCCAAGCCTCTCGAAAATCAGCTTTTGCCATAACTCACGAAACGATGCCGTATTGTCGCGTTGTGGCATGGGCCGTTGCCTCAAGTGGATGGAATTCTCGTTTTTCTTGAGTTGTGGCAATGATCCTCGCCACAACTCAAGCATCAATCGATCGATGGATGAGTTGTGGATCAGCAGAGTCAACATCCGCTCGTGCAATTGCGCGCGTAGCGTGTCCGCAATTGTTTCTCCTGTGGCCGACGTGCCGATGGCATAAGGCTGAAAGACTGCTAAATACGCGAGACCCCAAGGCGTATCGAAGGAAGGCGTATCGAAGGAAGGTACGTCTACCGAGGAGCAGCGCAGATGACACGCCGCGTCAGGAGGCCTGGGCGCCTTCGCCGGCCTCGCGGTCCTTCAGATATATTTCAGGAATGTCGCGCTCCTGATCGTGCAGCTTGGCCCAGATGATCGGCCGGCCGGCGTCAAGGGATTTCGGCACGTCGATGATGCGCTGGTTCTTCGAGCCGCGGAACTGCAGCAGCGAGTCCTTCTGATCCTTGAGATATCGCCCGTCGACGAGGATGTCGATGAGCTTCAGCAGCTCGAGCTTGTCGGGGGTCTCCCCGGGGCGCATGAGCTCCTCCCACGTGTATCCGGTCCACGACCAGATGTCCTTGGAGTCGCCGAACTCACGCCGGATGCGCTGCGCCAACGGCAGCAGCACCGGCGTGTTGAGGAACGGCTCGCCGCCCAGGAACGTGATGCCCTGCACCCACGGGGCCTTCAAATCCTCGATGATGCGATCCTCGAGCGCCTGCGTGTACTCGTGTCCGGCACGGAAATCCCAGATCGACGAGTTGAAGCAGTCGACGCAGTGGAACGGGCATCCGGACACGTACAGCGAGTTGCGTACGCCCTCGCCGTCGGTGACGACGAACGTCTTGTAGTCGGCGATCATCCGCTTGGACATCCGCCGCCCGTCCCACTGCCCCGCGCGAGGATCGTTGGCGAGCCCATGCGAGGGCACGGATGGCCCCCGCCCGGTCTCCCCGGAAGCAAAATCCCGTCGAACCATCCCTCGCTCCGTCACGTCGCTCTCTCTTTCTGTGACCGTATTTCCGCCGCTCCACTCAACCGAAACGTTGAGCGAAACGAGCATCGGCCTTCGCAATGGATTGACTGACCGTAGGCTTGGCCGAACGGCCTTGAGTGTGTCAGGCGATCCATTGCGAAGGCCGATGCGGACCCTCGCGATACCAGTAGTTACTTGGTCTCTTCGAACCACTCGCGCGTGGAGCCGTCGTCCAGCGTCACGTGGCCGGTCTCGCCGCTCATGTGCTTGACGCGGTGGGAGATCTCCTCGTGACGGCCGTGGACCATCGGACGGGACACCGGATTGCCGAGGTAGCCGCAGGTGCGCTTGGTGACGTTGCACTTGTCCGGGTCGGAGTTGCCGCACTCGGGGCACTTGAAGCCCTCGTCGGTGGGCTCGAAGTCACCCTGGAAGCCGCACACGAAGCAGTGGTCGATCGGCGTGTTAGTGCCGAGGTAGCCGATGCCGACGTTGTAGGCGTAGTCCCACACGGCCTCGAGCGCCTTCGGGTTGTCCTGCAGGCACGGGTACTCGCAGTAGTTGATGAAGCCGCCGGAGGCGTAGTACGGGAAGTCCTTCTCGTAGTTGAGCTTCTCCATCGGGGTGGGCTGCAGCCACACCGGGTAGTGGAACGAGTTGGTGTAGAAGTCGTGGTCGGTGACGCCCTCGATGCGGCCGAACTTCTCGCGGTCCATGCGGTTGAAGCGGTCGGTCAGGGATTCGGCCGGCGTGGAGTACACGGAGTAGTGGTAGCCCTCCGCCTTGCTCCACTGCTTGCACAGCTCGCTCATGCGCTTGACGATGGACAGCGCGAACTCCTTGCCCTCCGGATCCCAGCCGTGGTCGCGGATCCAGTTCTTGCCGTAGAACACGGCGGTGGCCTCCGCCAGGCCGATGTAGCCGAGGGAGACGGTGGCACGCTCGTTCTTGAACAGCTGGTCGACGTTGTCGTTCGCGCCGAGGCGGCCGAAGGCGCCGTAGCGGAACAGGGTCGGGGCGTTGACCGGGGTGGCCTGCTTGCAGCGCATGATGCGGAACTGCAGGGCCTGATGCGCGACCTCCATGCGCTCCTCGAACAGCTTCCAGAAGCGGGCCTTGTCGCCGTGGGATTCGATGGCGATGCGCGGCACGTTCACGGAGACGACGCCCAGGTTCATGCGACCGTCCTCCTCGTCCTTGCCGGTGGCGGGGTTGATCCAGCCCTGCAGGAAGGAGCGGCAGCCCATCGGCGCCTTGAAGGAGCCGGTGATCTTGACGATGTTCTCATAGAACACGACGTCCGGGTACATGCGCTTGGTGGCGGATTCGAGCGCCAGCTGCTTCAGATCGTAGTTCGGGTCGCCCGGGTCGGCGTTCACGCCGTGACGGACGGTGAACACGAGCTTCGGGAAGATGGCGGTGTGGTGCTCCCTGCCGAGGCCGCGGATGCGGTTGAGCAGGATCGCGCGCTGGATCTCACGGGAGAACCAGTCGGTGCCGAGGCCGAAGCCGACGGTGACGAACGGGGTCTGGCCGTTGGAGACGCGGTTGGAGTTGATCTGGTACTCCATGGTCTGCATGGCGTCGTAGATGGCCTTGCGGGTGCGGATCTTGGCGAGGATCTCGCGCTCCTGCTCGAGCTCGTCGACGTCGGTGTGGAACGGGGTGTCCATCGGCAGCGGCTCGCGGCCCTTCTCGAAGTGCAGCTTGGCCGGCTCGTTCGCCTTGGCGTTGGCGACCTGACGGCGCGCGAACTCGATCGGCATGTCGTCGGGGATCATCTCGCGGGCCTCCTCAAGGAACTTCTCGTAGTCGAGGCGCGCGTAGGTGGCGAGGTGCTCGTCGGCGCGGTTGGCGGTCTGGCCGCCGTACTGGCTGGAGGCCACGTCCTTCATGATCTGGGTGATCTGCGTGGCGGCGATGGCGATCGACTTCGGGGATGCCATCGGCGCGTTGCCGAGGGTGAAGCCGTTGGCGAGCATGTCCCAGAAGTTCGGCAGGGAGCAGTTGGACTGCGCGGTGAACGGCGAGTAGTCGGCGTCGTGGAAGTGGATATCGCCCTTCATGTGCGCGTTGGAGACGGCCGGCGGCAGCATGTTGAACGCGGCGGCCTTGGAGACGGCGCCGGCGAGGAGGTCTCGCTGGGTGGCGTAGACGTTGGCGTCCTTGTTGGCGTTCTCGTGGATGAGGGTCGGGTCCTGGTTGATGAAGCGGGACACGGCCTCGTTGACGTCCGTGGCCTTGGCGCGCTGGATGTCCTTGTCGAGACGGTAGTTGGTGTAGGCGCGCGCCACGTCGTACAGGTGCGCGTCGATCAGGGCGTGCTCGACGAGGTTCTGGATGTCCTCGATCTTGGCGGGGCCGGCGTAGCGCTCCTTGATCTCGCCTTCGACCTGATTGGCGAAGCCGCGGATCATGGCCTCCTCCTCGGGGCCGACCTGCTTGTCGAGATCGCCGAAGGCGGCCTTGACGGCCTCGATGATGTTGATCGGGTCGAAGTCGACGATACGGCCGTCACGCTTCTCCACCTGCACCTGACGGCTGGTGTTCCTGACGGTTGTGGTCGCGGTATCGATCGCTGCGGTATCCATCGCTTCTCCCTCTTTCTTCCTTACGTACCTGCATACCCCAAGCGGCCGTTTTCAAGGCGTCCGGCAGAGGTGATTCAGGTGAATTCCGAGTGAATCACACGGGTGTAATTACTTGAGCCTCAGATACTGTACGGCAACCCCGACCCTATATCTAGTCGCGACGCGCCGCGACGACACTAGGGGTAGTGGTTTTTGGCGGAATAAAGCCGAATCGGCAACGTGTGACTAATGTGACAATCGCGCGTTCCCGCGTGTCGTGCGACAGACGTCCCCACTCACTTGACTACCCCTCAGTCCCGCTTCGCGGGCCAGCTCCCCTGACAAGGGGAGCCGAGGTATGAAGCGAAGCGAGCCGCTATGCGGCGAGGGGAACTCAGTCCAAGTTGGACTGAGTTCCAGCGGTGTTCGCCGTGGCCGCCTGCGCATTCTGCGCGGCGTCGAGGCGGGCACGCACGTCGCTCAGCAGGCTCTGGGCGCGCTTGGCGAGCGCCTCGCCGATCTCCCACTGGCGCATCGACTGGTCGAGGTTGAGGCCGCCCGCCTCGAGCGCCTGCACGGCCTGGATGAGCTTGTCACGCGCCTCCTCGTACGGCATGTTGGCGATGATCTCGCGTTCCTTGTCGGTCAGCGTGGAGGCGGGGGCGGCGGACGCGGCCTGCTCCGTGGCGTTCTCGGTGGTCTCAGCGTTCTGAGTGTTCTCGGTGTTCTCGGTCATGACGTTCTCCTTTGCTTCCTTTGCTTACGTATGTTTGCATGATTTGTATGCCCTGACTGCCCCTCAGTCCCGCTTCACGGGCCAGTCCTTCCGGCCTTTCCGACAAGGGGAGCCGAAAGGCAGCGGGTCAGTCGGCCTTGGCGGTGACGACGCCCTTCTTCAGGGTCAGGGTGAGTTCGTCGCCGGACCTGACGGCCGCGGCGTCGTCGAGCACACGCCCGTCGGCGGTCTGCACGACGGCGTATCCGCGATTGAGCGTGGACTGCGGGCTTAATGCGGTGAGCGAGGCGTGCGCCTTCTCGATGGTGAACGAGGCGTCGTCCACCATGCGGCGCAGTCCGATGTCGAGTCGGTTCACCGCATCGTCGATGAACCGCTGATGCGGCTCGAGCATCGTGAGCGGCTGCGTCAGGCTCGGCCGGTTCGCATAGCCCTCGATCAGGCGGATCTCGTTGTCCACGCGAGCGGAGATGCGCAGTCGCATCTGCCGCACGGCGTTGTCGATGAGCTGCCACTGCTCGCGCACATCCGGCACGACCTTCTTGGCGGCGTCGGTCGGCGTGGACGCCCTCAGATCCACGGCCAGATCGATCAGCGTCCAATCGTCCTCATGTCCGATGGCGGAGACGATCGGCGTGCGGCAGGCCGCGGCGGCCCGCACCACGCCCTCGTCGGAGAAGCCGACGAGATCCTCGAACGCGCCGCCTCCTCGGGCCACGATGATCACGTCCACGTCCGGATCGGCGTCGAGGCGACGAATCGCCTCGATGATGTCCGGCGGACACTGCGCGCCCTGCACGTGCGCGTGCACGATCTTGAATCGCACGGCCGGCCACCTCAGATTCACGTTGGTGACGACGTCGCCCTCGGCGCGGGCCTGCGGGGCGCAGATCAGGCCGATGCACTTGGGGAACTCCGGCAGCGGGATCTTGTTCTCCGCGTCGAACAGACCCTCGCCCTTGAGCTTCTTGCGCAGCTCGTCGATCTGCTCCTTCAGGCCGCCGGCGCCGATCTTGCGGATGTCGTCGCCGATGAAGCTCAGTCGCGTCTGCTTGACCCAGATCTCGGCGCGGCCGTGGATGACGACGCGATCGCCCTGACGGAACTGCGAGGCGGCCGCGGCGAACCCGCGCCAGCCGGAGACGGATATCGCGATGTCCTCGAAGTCGTCGCGCACCGTGAGGTAGGCGGATCCGGCGCGACGCGTGTTGATCTCGGTGATCTGGCCGCAGATCCACGCGGCGGGCCATTTCGCCACGGCGTTGTGGAACTTCTGGCTCAGCACGCTCACCGGCCACGGGTTCTCGGCCGTGGTCTCGGCGGCGAGCCGGGGCAGCTGGTCGAGCGGACGAGGGCCGGCGGGCGGCTGCGCCCCCGATCCCGCCGGACCATTCTGGGCCTGGCCATAGCCTTGGCCATAGCCCTGGCCATAGCCCCGACCGTAGCCGTTGGCGTTCATGTCATAACTCATGGGGTCCACTATAGTTCAGGCCCGCTGTCAGGCCGGAAACCGGATACGGCCAATGTGGATAACTCAGCTCTCAACTGCAAGAGTCGCCAACAGCGCCTCGTGATCGGACCCGGCGATGCGCTTGACCTGCATCTGCCCCGCGACGATCCCCCTGTCGACGACCACATGGTCGATCCCGGCGAACGCGGGAGGCACGACCCGATCGGCCGGCCAGGTGAACGTGAACCCGTGGCCCGACTGGCGGGCGGCGTCGCTGAAGCGATCGCCCAGGAACCCACGGAACGGGGCGTGATCGTAGGTCGCGTTGAAATCGCCCATGAACACGTACGTCGCGTCCGTGTGCGAGCGCATCAGCGCCAGTTCGTCGAGCGCGCGCCTCCACTGGTTCCAGTACCCGGGCACAGGGGCGGTGGTGTGCACGGAGACGAATCGGATCAGCTTCGCGCCGCCGGCGAACGAGACGGTGCCGCCCGGCATGAACGAGGCGCTGGAGTTCACGTCGTCGTCGGCCGGATCGGCGAGGGGCGTCGCGGACCACAGTCCGTTGCCGTACATGCCGTCCGAGCTGGAGACATGCGCATACGGCAGATAGTCCCCGATGCCGGCGGCCTCGAGACGGGCGACGAACGCCTCGGTCGTCTCCTGCAATGCCAGCACCTCGACGCGCTGGTCGCGCACCGTGTCGACGATCGCCTGCGCGTCGGCGCGACCTTTATATACGTTGAACGTCATCACGCGCGCGTAGGAGTCGTCGAGGATCGGATTGGCCTGCGCGGTGGCGGACAGCGCCCGGCCCGGAAGCTGCGCCGACGGGTGGAGGAACGGGTACTGCCAGTACACGTTCACCGCGAGCAGGGCGAGCGCGACCACGGCGGTCACGACGCGTTTCGAGACGAACGCCAGCACCAGCGACAGGGCCGCAAGCAGGATGAACCACGGCGCGGCCGACACGATGATCGGCACGTAGGGCGTCGTCTGCAGATCGGAGGGCAGCGCGCGGGCGGCCACGCCGACGAGCGCGAGCATGGCGAACAGTGTCGAGCATGCGCCCGCCACCCGATGCCTGCGCGAGTTTCCGCCGTAATCCCCATGTCCGTTCATGCTGCGCTTCCTTACCGTGATCCTGCGCGCCGTGCGGGTTGCGGATGTGCGCGACGCTCCGGCGCGTCTCGCCGGCTTACCACCGGAGCGCGATCCCGACGAGCGCGCACCGTTCACGCGCTCTGCGCGAGCACGCTCTCTGGCGTCCGTCTCGGCGCGGGCGATCAGTTCGTCCCGGCCGGAGTCGAACCTCGGCGACGACCGGGATGCACCGGATGAACGACCTGAACGGGACGGACGGGACGAGCGAGGCGAACCCGCCGAACGGGATCCACTTGCCGAACGCGATGCGCCACGCTTGTTCCCTCCCGCCGATCGACCTGCCACCGCACCTCCTTACATCTCCGGCCACATTACTGTTATCGCGATGCGAGGAGACATGTTCGAAGGACGATTTCACAAGTTCGCCCCCATGCCGGGCAATGTAGCGCGAACCGACGCGCACGGGCAATACCGGCGACCGACGCACACGGACGTAACCGACGCACGCGGACACCCGTTCTGCCACGCGGGATGCGTGTTGACCACCCCCCGTGTACAATGGACCGCTGTCGCCTCGGTAGCTCAGGGGATAGAGCACCGCTCTCCTAAAGCGGGTGTCGTCAGTTCGAATCTGATCCGGGGCACCATGAACCCCTTGGAACCATTGCGTTCCAAGGGTTCTGCTTGTTACCTGCCTTCGGTGCTTTGGACATCCCCACATACGTCATCATTCCTTATATCGTAACTGGTTATCTTGGGCCAAAGTCACTCCAGTTCCATTGCGAGCTCCATGAAAGCGAGATGTTGTGGTGGGGCTTGTAGACTGGTGTTCTGATTGGTTTCGGGTGTGGATGGGAGCGTGGTCGGTATGGTTGCGCAGGATCGCCTGCTGGAGGAGAACGCCGCGCTGGTGGCGTTGCTCACCACGATCGACGAACACCGCGACACGTGGTCGTCGGTCGCGAACACCGTGGCACGTCAGGGCAGCGCGGTCGCGGTGCTCGACCACGAAATGGACCCCGTGCACCATCACCTCATCGACGACGACCCCCTGTACGACGGCGATCCCGCATTGTTTGACGAGGACGACGTGCCCCCGACGGCCGAACGACGCCACGCCTTGGACAAGGCGCTGCAGTCCGCCCGCCGCGAAGTCCAAGAGTGGCACGGGCGGGACTTGGATTTCGTGTCGGTGCTGGACGGGCGCTACCCGAATCGGCTGCGCCAGATCGCGGACATGCCCCCGTTCCTGTTCGCCGACGGCGCGATGGTCCAGGACGAGCTCGCGGTGAGCGTGGTCGGTTCGCGCGAGGCCTCCTCCGAGGCCCTCGGGTTCGCGCGAGACACCGCGTCCATGCTGGTCGCCTGCCGGTTCGCCGTGATCGCCGGGCTCGCGGCCGGCATCGACACCGCCGCCCACGAGCAGGCACTCGCCGAGGACGGGCGCACGGTCGCGTTCATCGGCACCGGCATCACCCGCCAATACCCACGCCAGAACGAGGCACTCCAGCGCGAGATCGCCCGCAGGGGGCTCGTGCTCTCCCAGTTCTGGCCCGACCAGGGGCCCACGAAGACCACGTTCCCCATGCGCAACGCGTCCATGAGCGGCTACGGAATAGCCACCGTCGTGGTCGAGGCCAACGAATACTCGGGCACACGCATCCAGGCAAGGCAGGCCCAGCAGCACGGACGCCCCGTCATCCTGCGCGACACCGTCGCCGCCAGCACCGAATGGGGCCGCAGGCTCGCCGGCAGGCCCGGCGTGTACGTGGCGTCCACCGTCAGCCAAGTGCACGACATTCTGCTGCGGCTCCTGCACCTGGGCGACGAACTCGACCACGCCATCGACCAGCTCGTCTCCTCCACGGCCACCGCATGATCAACCAGTACGGGCTCCGACTCGACCAGATACTCGACGACACGGCCGGCAGCTACTTGCAGACCGTCCGCTACGAGTCGCACCACGACCTGCTATGCCCGGTATGCGGCGGGTTCAGGAACCCCGCGTACCCGCGCTGCCGCAGCTGCGAGACGCTCGCCGCACAGACCACGCGCACTACAGGCCGGACTCGGCATGACCGGCCCGACGGTGGCCGCGGACCGGATCGCGTGCGGAGTGTACGCGACGGAACCGGCAAGCCAGACGCTGAAGATGATGTACGGGTACAAGGCGCCGCACCCGCCGTCGGACTACCGCAGGATCATACGCGCGCTCACCGCCCTCGCCCTCGTCGGCCACGGCCAGTGTCTGGACGAGTCCGCCGGCATGCCGGTGAGTGGATGGGCCATGGTGCCGTCCGCGACCGGCTCGCCACGCTTCCGCCAGCCCCACCCGCTCCACGACATCATCCAAGGAGTGCTGCCCAACGTCCCGGAGATCCGCCTGACGGCGCGGAAGGCCAAGACCCGCAACCTCGACACCGACGCGTTCGCGTTGGCCGACCCGTCGGACAGGCGCCATCTCGGCGGCGACGTCGTGCTGGTCGACGACTCGTGGGTCACTGGCGGCACCGTGCTGTCCGCCGCAGCCCGCCTTAAACTCGAGGGAGCTGCACAGGTGTCGGTCTACTGCGTCGCCCGCATCGTCAGCACCCGATACCTCGACACGATCAACCCGGCATACACCCGAGCCTTCCACCGCAAAATCAACTACATCAGCGGCTACTGCCCCTGGCACCGACGCACCGAACCCGACGCATGACGCCCAGCGGCAAGCAACACATGGCCCAGACGTCATCCAACCAGCAATACACCCCTTATAACATCCTCTGTTATATGTGTGATGAGTGATATTTCGGGGTTGAAACCGTTGGAATCACAACGATCGTCAGACACGTCATCGGCTAACGAAAAATAACAGCTGTTATTGGGAAGACACGCGATCCACTACGTTCATGCCGTTCAAACCCCGGGAACGACATAGCAAGAAGTTCCGGCGCCCACAGTACAACGCGCTCCACAACAGCCCACGAAAATCACACCCGGGTGCAATCCGGGTGTAATGACCTCTCAAAACACCCACACACACCCAACATCGACAATATCCAGCTGATCCAGAAACCGCCATTTTTCAACGATTACAGCATCCAAGAAAAAGTCCACCAAGCAGTAACCGACGCCCCGATCTAAGCGGGTGTCGTCAGTTCGAATCTGATCCGGGGCACCATGAACCCCTTGGAACCATTGCGTTCCAAGGGGTTTTCGGTTTACGCGTCCTCAGTGCTCCAGCCACTTACTGCCGCTCAACGCAATTTCCGCCGCTTTTCTCGTTGAGCGGCAGCAGCGGGCTTCCACCAAGCACCATCATGCGAATCACGATTTCCAGAATCGTTGGAAAATAGCCGTTTTGGCACCACGTCAATTATCAGGGGGGCGTGGAATGCGAATGTTCGCTGCCGTTCAACGCGAAAAATCAACGATTCGTCGTTGAGCGGCAGAAAACACTGCCACTCAACGCAATTTCGAAGGATCTTTTCGTTGAGCGGCAGTTACCCCGTCCACCCGGACACCCGGACACCGATTGACGCCGAGCCGTCATCCCACGACCTCGGTTCCGACGCCACGCCGTCACTGCATGTCGAGGGGCTCCTTGTCGCTCGGCGCGGGGAAGGCGTCGTCCAGCGCCGCGAGCTCGTCTGCCGTCAGTTCGATGTCCCGCACGCGCAGGTTCGCGAGCACGTGACGTGCGTCACCCGAGCAGGGAATCGCGATGACGTCGTCACGGCGCAGCACGAACGCGAGCAGGATCTGCATCGGTTCGACGCCATGCGCGTCGGCGATGCGGCGTACGACCGGCGAGGAGAGCAGCCCGTCGCGCAGCACACCCGCCTGCGCCAACGGACAGTAGGCCATGAGCGGCACGCCATGCGCGTCCGTCCAGTCAAGCAACGAGAATTCAACGCCGCGCGAGCCGAGATGGTAGAGGTCCTGATTGACCGCACAGGCGTCGCCGCCCGGCACGGCGAACAGCTCGCGCATGTCGTCGACGTCGAAGTTCGAGACGCCCCAGTTGCGGATCAGCCCGTCCGCTCTGGCCTCCTGCATGCACGCCACGGTCTCGGACAGCGGTATCGAGCCGCGCCAGTGCAGCAGGTACATGTCGAGATAGTCGGTGCCGAGGCGCGCGAGCGACGCCTCCAGACTGCGCCGCAGCCGGCCGCGCCCCGCGTTGTGCGGGTAGACCTTGGAGACGAGGAACAGCTTGGAACGGTCGTATCCGGCGATCGCACGGCCGGCGAGGCGCTCCGCTCCCCCATCGGCGTACATCTCCGCCGTGTCGATCAGGGTGATTCCCGCGTCGAGTCCGGCCCGAAGCGCGTCGATCTCCTGCTGTTCGGATCGCCGTCCCTCGGCCAGATGCCATGTGCCCATGCCGAGTCGCGGCATCGGCGTGCCGTCATGCAGGGTGACCGTGTCCTTGAATGACATGCTCATACTCATGCATCCTAGAAGCCGAGGCGGGTGCGGCCGAACTGGTCGAGCCATCGCAGGATCGCGCCCTCGCGCAGCGCCCACGGGCAGATCTCGATCTCCTGGATGTTCAACGCCTTCATGATCTCGTCGGCCACGACGCCGCCGCCGACGATCTGCATCGTACGCTCCGGGGTGATGCCCGGCAGCGCCACGCGCTGCTCCGGGGCGATCGCGGCGAGACGCGGAATCCAGTCCTCGAGCTGCTCGCGCGTCATGATGAGCGTGTCCTCGCGTCCCGGCTGGCGAAGCACGGCTCCGGCGAGCCGGGCGAGCGAACGGAACGTCTTCGACGTGCCGACCGCATGGTTCGGATGCTTCGACTTGGGGAACGCCTCGACCATCGGCTCGAGGATCTTGCGCACATGCCGGCGCACATCCTCGAGCTGCTCGGGCGTGGCGGTGCCCTCGGGCAGGTACTTGGTGGTCACACGGCCCGCGCCGGCCGGCACGGACAGCGCGACGGTCGGCTCCTCGTCGGAGCCCATCGCGACCTCGAGCGAGCCGCCGCCGATGTCGAGCATGAGCAGACGGCCGGCGTCCCAGCCGTACCAGCGTCGGGCGGCGAGGAACGTGAGTCTCGCCTCGTCGGTGCCGGACAGGACCGTGACGCCCTGACCGATGCGCTCCTCGATCTTGCGTAGCACCTTGTTGCCGTTCGGCGCCTCGCGCAGGGCGCTGGTGGCCATCGCGAGCAGCTGCGTGATGTCATACTCCTCGGCGAGCTTCATGCTCTCGTCGACGGCCTCGAGGATCGCGTCGATGCCGGCCTTCTTGATGGAGCCGTCCTCCTTGAGGTACTGCATCAGACGCACGGTGCGCTTCGTGCTGGCCTCCGGCTCGGGGCGGGCGCCGGGAGCCGCGTCGACGATGAGCATGTGGATGGTGTTCGAACCGATGTCGAGCACGCCGAGTCGCGTGGTGTGCGCGCGCAGATTGACCATGTGGGTTGGATTCCTTCTTCTTTTTTCTCTGATCTTTTCTCTGATCAGGTATCAAATCTTATCGCAGGGTGGGCAGCCAGCGGCCGAGACGGTCGAGGCCCTCGGCGAGCGCCTCGCGCGATGCGGCGTAGCTCAGGCGCACGTGCGTGTCCGCGGTGGCGGCGCCGAAGTCTCGGCCCGGGGTCAGCGCGACGTGCGCCTCGTCGAGCGCGCGCTCGCAGAACGTCCATGCGTCCAGTCCGGTCGAGGAGATGTTGAAGTAGGCGTAGAACGCGCCGTTCGGCTCCACTTCGACGGGCAGGCCGATGCGTTTCAGGCCGTCGACGACGATGCGTCGGCGTGCGAGCAGCTCCTGCCGGCGACGCTCGCATTCGGCGAGGCTGTCGGGCGTGAAGCAGGCGAGCGCGGCGTGCTGGGTGGGCGTGTGCGCGCACAGGTAGTAGTTGGTGGCGAGGTCGTCGACCGCGGTGAGCACGGCGGGGTCGTCGGGGACGATGGCCCAGCCGAGCCTCCAGCCGGTCATGCCGAAGAACTTGGAGAAGCTGTTGCACACGATCGCGCCGTCGTCGCAGGCGAGGACGGATTTGACCTCGGTGCCGTCCGGTTCGCGGTCGGCCAGGTCGAGGTAGGTCTCGTCGACGATGCGCCACGCGCCGTGTTCGCGCGCGAAGGCAGCGACCTCGGAAAGCACGCGGAAGTCGATGGTGGTGCCGGTCGGGTTGGACGGCGAGGTGATCATCACGGCCTTCGTGCGTTCGGTCCAGTGCGCGGCGACCAGTTCGCGGTTCAAATGGAATCGGGTGGCAGCCGAGGTGGGCACGTCGACGACCCTGCCTTCGAAGCTGTTGACGAGTTCGCGGTTGCACGGGTAGGACGGGTCGGCGATGATGACCTCGTCGCCCGGGTCGACGGTCAGTGCGGTGGCGAGCAGGAGCGCGGCCGATCCTCCGGAGGTGATGACGATGCGTCTGGGGTCGATGCCGAGGTCGTGGCGTTCGCGGTAGAAGTCGGCGATCGCCTGACGCAGTTCGGGCAGGCCCATGGCGGCGGTGTAGGGCAGTGCGCGGCCGTCGTACTGTTCGCGCATCGCGTCGCGCACCGCCGGGGGCGCGCCGAAGTCGGGTTCGCCGAGGGAGAGTTTGATGACGTTCACGCCGTTGGCGATCATCTCGTCGGCCTTCGCGCCGAACACCATGGCGCGGAAGGGCTGCGCCTCGCGGGCGCGTCGTGACATCACGGGCTGCTTTGCTTCACCACTGGTCATACGCCCGTTGTATCGGCATGGCCCGACAGGATGGCCGTGGGGCGGCGGGGTGGTCCCGCCCGCGAGACGTGGCGACGGGTAGGATTGGGCTTGTCCCGTCGGGCCCGTCCCGCACGGGTGGATGCACGATTCGACACGATTCAACGATTCGACACGATTCAAGGAGGAACGATGGGCAGGCTGAACGGCAGGCTGAACGGCAGACGAGCCGAGGTCGAGGCGAACGGCGAGAAGGTGAACGTCGCCATTCTGGGCGCCGGGTCGATCGCGAACACGATGGCGACGACGCTGGTGAAAATGGCCGCAGACGAGCGTTACGCCGGGTGGATCCACCCGTATGCGGTGGCGGCCCGCGACTACGAGCGCGCCGAGGAGTTCCGCGGCAGGTACGGCTTCGACAGGGCGTACGGATCGTACGAGGAGCTGGCGGCCGATCCGATGGTCGATCTGGTGTACATCGCGACTCCGCACGTCTTCCACGCCGAGCAGGCGATCCTGTGCCTCAAGGCCGGCAGGAACGTGCTGGTGGAGAAGTCGTTCACCGCGAACGCGGCGCAGGCCCGAGAGCTGCTCAAGGTGGCCGATGAGACCGGTCTGCTCGCCACGGAGGCGATCTGGACCCGCTACCAGCCGAGCCGCGCGATCATCAACGAGCTCGTCGCCTCGGGCGAACTGGGTGATATCCGCATGGTGCGCGCCGACCTGAGCTACGAGAACCACGGGCGCGACCGCATCACGAATCCGGCGCTGGCCGGCGGCGCGCTGCTCGACGTGGGCGTGTACGCGCTGAACTTCATCGACATGGCCGTCGGCGCCGATCACGGGCGTGAGATCGCCTCGCTGAACACGGTGATGGTCCCGTACGAGTCGGGCGTGGACCAGTCGAACGCGACGACGATCGTCTACGACGACGGGCTGATGGCCGTGGCGACCAGCTCGCGTGCGGTCGCCTCGGACCGCGCCGGCGTGATCGAGGGCGACAAGGGGTATGCGATCGTCGACAACATCAACAATCCGACCGGCATCGACGTGTACGGCCTCGACCACGAGGTGAAGCGCCACATCGACGTGCCGGCGCAGCTGACCGGCTACGAGTACGAGGTCGCCGCCGCGGCGAACGCGATCCTCGACGGCCTGGGCGAATGCGCCCAGATGCCCCACGCGGATACGATGCGCATCATGGAGCTGATGGATCGCATCCGCGTGGCATGGGGGCTGGCGTATCCGTTCGAGCGCCGATAGGCCCCTAGCGCCGTTTGGCCAGAACCCAGCCGAGGAGGGCGAGCGGCACGGCGCAGGCGGTGAACGTGGCGGGCAGGAGCATGCCGACGTGCGGGCCCGCCGCGTCGAGCGTGATGCCCGCCACGGACGAGCCGATCGACGTGCCGACCGTGCCGGCGGTCGTCACCCAGCTCAGGCCCTCGGTCAGGCTTTCGGCCGGCACGAGATCCTTGACGATGAGGTTGCCGGTGGTGAACAGCGGCGAGACGAACAGACCGGTGAGGATCTCGACGGCGCCGAGCAGCAGCAGGTTGTCCATCGCCAGACGGAAGCCCACATAGCCGACGGCGAGCAGGCACAGGAACATGACCATGTGCCCCCAGTGCGAGCCCTTGAGCTGGCGCGAGCCGAAGACGATCGCGCCGATGCACGAGCCGAGCGCGAACATGGCCAGCTGAAGGCCGAGGAAGCCCTCCAGTCCCATCGATTTGATCGACGCGGTGATCGACACGTCGAACGCGGTGAAGCTCATGTTGAACACCACGAACACGATCAGCAGGGGCAGCACGCCGCCGTAGAGCAGCACGCTCCTCGGTCTGGCGCCCTGACGGCGCAGCGGGTCGAGGCTCAGGGAATCGGCCTTGCCGGCGGCGGGGCGATCCGCGGCAGCCCCCGCCCCGGCCCCGGGCACGTCGACGGTCTCGACCATGGCCGGCGGCTGCGTCGACTTGAGCGAGAAGAACACGGCGCCGCCGATGCCGCAGGCGAGCGTCGGCACGAACAGCTGGCTGACCGGATGCACCGAGGTCGCGAGCCACGCGGCGAGGATCGGGCCCAGAATGAACACGACCTCGTCGATCGCCGCCTCCATCGCGTACGCGGTGTTGAGCAGCGCCTCGCCGTCCTCGACGCCGCGCAGCGCGTACGCCCAACGGGTGCGCACGAGCGCGCCGAACGAGAACTGGGTCAGTCCCATCACGACGGCGAGCGCGAACAGCAGCGGGATCGGCACGCGCACGAGGGCCGCGAACGCGAAGGCGAGCATCGAGACGACCTGCACGGCGAGGGCGATGCGGCCGACGCGGCGCTGGCCGAACCGGTCGAAGGCGCGCGCGTAGAACGGGGTCACGCAGGACAGGGCGAACACGTAGACGGCGCTCATCGTGCCGGCGACCGTCCAGTTGTCGTACAGGTGGTTCAGGGCGAGCACGATGCCGAGACTCATCATGGAGATCGGCAGTCGCGCCACGGCCCCGGAGACGCAGAACGCCTTCGCGCCGGGGATGCGGAACAGGCGTGCGTAGGGGGATGCGTTCACCGTGGTTGCGCTCGCGCTCACGCCTCGGCCCCGCCTTCCCGCTCGATCCCGCCTTCGTAGATGAAGACGTCGTCGCCGTTGCCGGCGGGTTCGTCGGCGTGGTCCTTCGCGTACCGTTCGGCGACGCGCCGCAATCCCTTGTGGTCGTAGAAGCCGACGTCGCACGTGGAGTCGGTGTGCAGGTAGTAGCGTTCGACGCCTTCGGCCGCGAAATGGTCGAGCATCCTGCGCCACAGGGTGCCGCCGACGCCGTGGCCTCGTGCGGCGGGCGCGACGAGGAACAGTTCGAGTTCGCCCTGGCATCGGCTGTTGACGGCGATGTCGTCCTCCATGCGGGTTTCGAGCGCATGCCATGCGTTGGTGCGCGCGAGCGCCGCGGCGCCTTCGGGTGTGGCGTCGAGTTCGGCGTCGATGCGCTTCAGTTCGTCCGCCGTGTCGTCGAACAGCGTGGGACGGCCGGCCACGCGGGTCAGGGTGACGCCCATGAACGTGCCGTCGGGGCCTTCGGCGATGTCGCCGCGTGTGGCCGGTTCGAGGTAGTGGAGCGTGAAATGACGCGAGGTCATGCGCGCGATGGCCGGATCCCCGGGTTCGTCGACGCCCCAGGTGCGGTAGAACTGTTCGACGATGGCGTCGATGTCGCTTCGGCGGATCGGCCGGTAGATGACGGTTGCGGTTGCGGTTGTGTTGGCGGTTGCGCCGGTCGCAGCCATATGCCTTGCACTCCTTATGGTTGGTCGTTCGGCACGTGCGCCCGCCCACACGTGCACGCACGAGGGTCGCGGTCTCCCCCGGCGCGGCGTTCACGGCGCGTTCCAGCCGTGGGACCCGCTGTCCGCCCCGCATCCCGTAGGGTGTCGTTGCCCGGGGAGGCGTAAGGCGGATGGGTCTAGTCGTCGTCGGATTGCTCGGGAACTCCGGAGCTCAACTCGGCAATGATATCCTGTTCTGTTTTCGCCTCGGCGCGCACCAGTCGGTGCGATTCGTCAGGCTCACTGACATAGTAGAGAGCGGCGTCGATACTGTCCAGCGGCACGTCGGCTACCGCGGCGAGCAGCAGCCGGTACAGGTCCAGCTGGACGAGCTTCTCGGCGACCTGTCTGGCCGTGCGAGGCCGCCGCCCGGTCTTCCAGTCGACGATGGTGAACCGTTTGGCCGCATCGTCCGGGTCGAGCCCGCCCGCGAACACCGCGTCGAGCTTGCCGTTGGCGATGATGCCGTCGAACTGCGGCAGGGGACCTGCGATCGGACGCTCGGCCCACACCGGGGTGCGCGCCGCCCACGGCGAGGAGGCGAGGCGACGCTCCCATGCGATCAGCTCGCGTTCCACCACATCCGCATTCGCACGGTCGCGGTTATGGGCGTGATCACGTTCGCGCGCCTCCAGATCGGCGAGCATCGCGGCGCGCGTCTCGCCTCCGATGCCTGCCGCAGCGTCGTCGAACACGCCGGGGATCGCGGCGTCGACGAAACGCTCCGCCCACGCGTGGAACCGGGTGCCGGCCGATGCCGCCGGCGAGGCGACGGTCGGGATCGGGCGGACGACACCACGCCAGTAGCGGCGCTCCTCGCGCTCGCTCATGCGTCCGGCGCGCGCCTGCAGACCGGTGACCGACTGCCGGGAACCCTCGAGGATGCGCTGCGCCCGGACCCTGATCTCCTCGTCAAGCCGATCGTCCTCGGCCTGCGAGGACATGAGGTCCTCGTCGGCGACCAGCATGCGCGCACGGGCAAGCAGCGGTCCGGACGCTCCCGCCTGATCCGATCGGACCGAGCGCACCGCATCCGCGGCGGCGACGAGCCGCGATTCGACCGTCTCGCTCAGCGAGGCCGGCCACGGCAGCGTCTCGCCGCCGTCGATCTCCTCGACCGGTTCGAGCAGCGCCTCGCCGACGACCACGTCCTCGTACGCCGCGGCGCGCTCGCCGATGAAGAACCCCTGCGGCGCGCTGGTCGTCGGTTCGACGCCGTCGGGCAGGTTGGCGGGTTGCGAGACCGCATCGGGGCGCGCGTGGAACGCGTCATGCACCTCGGTCCAGAAGTTCGAGGCCCTGGCCCCCTTGGTCTCGCCCTCCACGCCGCGGCCGAGATCCTTGGACTTCGCGTAGGTGAGCAGCATCTCCCCCTTCGTGCGGGTCAGCGCGACGTACATGAGCCGGCGTTCGTCGGCGTGCAGCCGGCGGCCGTACTCCTCCGCCTGCGTCAGATGCCAGGAGTCGGGGTCGACGTCGTCGATGCCGTCGCCGATGCCGCGCAGCGTGCCGTACACCTCGTCGTCGATGGTCTCGACGTCGTCGAATCCCGAGTCGTCCATCGTCGCGATCGGATCCGCGTCGACCGGCGCGTCGTGCGGGAATCGGGGCAGAATGCCAGCGTCGGCGCGGATCGGCACGGGCACGGCGGTCGGATCGTCGAGCCATGTGCGGGCGGTCTCACGGTATTCGGGCGCATGCCACCGCCCGTCCTCGATGCCGCCCGCGTGCTCCTCGTCCGTCTCGATCCTCAGGCCGTCACCCTCGTCGCTGGGAAAGACGCCGCTCTCCAGTCCGACGACGGCGACCGCATCCCATTCGAGTCCCTTGGACTGGTGGATGGTCATGAGCTCCACGTCGACCCTCCGGTCGGCGTTCAGCATCGACGTGTCGTCGTCGACGCTGCTCAGCGCGTCGACCCAGGCCATGAACCCGCGCAATGTGGGCGTCGACCCGGCCGCGATCTCGGTGGTGTAGGTATCCACCAGATCGATGACCGCGTCCATCGGCACGTTGGCGAGCGTGGGATCGATGCGCGCGCCGTCGGTCGCCTTGCCGGTCGCTTCGCCATCGGGACGCAACGCCTGCGCGACCACGGTGTCGATGTCCAGATCGAGCGCGCGCACCGCCTCGCGCACCACGTCCGCAAGCGGACGGCCGATCAGATCATGCACCTGCCGGAGCACACCGGCCGCGTTGAGGATGACGCGTCGGGCCTCGACGTCGAACCGGTCGTCGTCGATGAGCGCGTCCAGATCGCCGCGCAGCATCACGTCCGGCAGGAACACGGCGTTGGCGACCTCGTTGCGGTGGTCGCGCACGATCGCCGCCCACTGGCCGCGCGGCGCCTCGGCGGAGGCGAGCCCGGCGGCGACGAGCGCACGGTAGCGCGTCTCCATGTTGAGGTTCTCGGCGATCGACGCCAATGCGGTCAGCCTCGCCGCATCCAATCCGAATCGCGGGGTGGCGAGCAGACGCATCAGCGACGCCGCATCGGTATGGTCGGCGACCACGTGCAGCAGCGCGAGGATGTCGCGGATCTCGGGGCGTTCGAGCATGGCCGAATAGCCGACGACCAGCGTGGTCAGCCCGGCGGCCTCAAGCGCCTGCTGGTAGAGGGGCATGGTCTTCTTGGAGCGGAACAGTACGGCCACGCTCCGCCCGTGCGGATCGCCGGGGTTCCACGGATCCTTCGCGGCGGAGTCCCCCGCCGACACCGCCTGCGCGATCGGACGCACGCTCATGCGGCAGAATCGCACGACGCCGTCGATCTCCTGGCCGAGCGTGTCGTATCCGAGCACGCCGATCGTGCCTTCGGCGGCTCCCGCGAGCGTGTCGAGCGGGGTGACGTCGACCTCGCGCATCAGCGAGCTGCCGGGCCGGCGCGGCTTCTCACGCAGCGGCAGGGTGAGCGCGTTGGCGGCGTCGAGCACGATGCGCGGATTGCGTCGGGTGACGCTCAGCGCATACGGCTTCGACTCGGATGGCATGGCGAAGTCCCGTTGGAACATGCGGAACGCGCCGGGGCTGGCGCCACGCCACGCGTAGATCGACTGGAACGGGTCGCCGACCGCGTTGACGGCGGTGCCCCGGCCGTGGAACAGGGTGGCGATGAGGGACGCCTGCGTGGTAGAGGTGTCCTGGTATTCGTCGAGCAGCACGTGGCTGAACCGTCTGCGGTAGCGTTCGCCGATGGACGGGAAGCGGGTGACCAGCTGGTATGCGGCGATAGTGAAGTCGCCGAACTCCGCCATGTTGCGTCGGCGCTTCTCCTCGACGTACGCCTCGACGAGGTCGAGCAGGATGTTGCGCGTTTCGGCGACGCCGACAAGGTTCGCGCAGTGGTAGACGCACGTCTCATGCTGGGCGCGCTGGTAGTCGTCGAGCTTGGCCGTCCAGGTGGCGTCGGTGTCGCGCTTGGTGCGCTTCGGCTTCTTGGGTTTCGGCTCCTGTTCGGGTACGGGGTCGCTGCCGATCGCCTCGCGCACCCGCCGCGCGAACGCGTCGTCCCACGCGCGCACCCGGGCGATGGCCTCGGTCATGTCGGTGACCTCGCCGCCGATCATCGCGCTGCCGATCGCGCCGGACAGGGCGAGCACCCGCCCGGCGAGCGTGTTGAACGCGCCGAGATCGTGTCCGCGCAGCAGGTCCATGTGGCGGTCGATGACGTCGACGGCGATCTGGATCGCGCCGGCGTCGCTCAGCGGCTGCGTGTTCTGGTCGAAGCCGACGAGCAGGCCGTACTGGCGCACGATGGACTGGAAGAACGCGTCGTAGGTGAACACCGACGGTTTGAGGAACGTCGCCTCGTCGTGCATGTCGGCCACGGCGGCGGAGACGCGGGTGAGCAGCTCGCCGGCGGCCTTGCGCGTGAACGTCAGGCCGAGGATGCGCTCCGGCGGCACGCCGCGTTCGATCAGGGCGATGATGCGGCGGGTCATCGTGTAGGTCTTGCCCGATCCGGCGCCGGCGACGACGAGCACGTCGTCGTTCGCGGGCGCGTCGATGACGGCCGCCTGCTCGGGGCTGGCGCCCTGCGATGCGGCGGTCGCGGTGCCTGCGGGAATCATGGATGTCATGCTTGCCTCGTTTCGATCACGGTGTCGATCCGGCCGGCGCACGCCGGGCAGACGGCGCCCATACGGCAGTGCTTGAGGTGGTTGGCCGTGGGGTGGGCCATGAGATGCTCGCAACGGCTGGCCGCGGCCGTGTAGAAAACGCGGGCGATCATGGTCAGCGACCACAGCGCCTGCGTGCCGTTGAGCGACGCGAAGGCGGCCCACTGCGCGTCGTCGACGTTTGCCAGCCCCTCGGGTCTGGCGGACGGGTCGAGGGCGATCGCGGGCATATCGAGGATCTTCGCGGGGTTCGGGAAGTACGATCGCGGCGTGTAGGCATGGGCGTTGAGCGAGCCGCTCGTGAACAGCGCCGGCTGGTGCAGGCCCTCGGGGGCCCGGCTGTGTGCGGGGGCGGACTTGTGTTCGACGTGGAACAGCGCGCTCTGGCCGATTTCGGGTGCGATCGCGAGCGCTTCGGCGCCGCGCGGGCCGAAGGAGCCGCCCTTCGACTGGCTCTGTCCGGATGCGGCGGGCCGTTCGGGGAAGGTCAGACCGAGCTGGTAGCACACGAGCTGCAGGTCGTTGACGATCTGGCTCACGGCCGGCAGCTGGCCGGTCTTGTAGTCGATGAGCCTGACGCGAGTGCCGCCATCCGGCAGCGTGCGGATCTCCTTGCGGTCGATGCGTCCGGCAAGCCGCACGATGAGGTCGTCGCGCATGCCCTCGGGCCATCCGCCCACCAGCAGGCCCATGAGCTCGGAAAGACCGTGGCGGTCCACCGGTTCGACGCCGGGCGTGGCGTTGTAGGCGGCGAGGATGTCGCCAAGATCGAATCGCGCGGCGAACTCCTCCTCGCAGGACGCACGTTCGAGCCGCCCGATGTCGAAGTACTTCGCATTGGCGCCGAGGTATCCGGCCTCGTTGCCGTCCACGAAGTAGGAGGCGATGTTCGCCAGCGTCTCGCCGGCCCCTTCGTCCTTGCGGATGGCCGCGTACCGGCTGGCGGGGTCCTCGATCAGGGAGGTGTCGGGCCTGAGCTCGTCGTAGATGGCTTTCAGCCGTTCCGTGACCGCCGCAAGCCGCTGTTCGTGCGGCGCGTCGGCCATGAAGCCGGGCAGGTCGATTCCCTCCTCGCTGCCGCGTTGGGCGACGGCGTGGATGAGCGTGCCGAAGCTGGTGGCGATGGCGGAGGGGCGGGGTCCGGCGAACGTGTTCTCCAGCATCCAGCACACCGGGCACTCCCACAGCCGGTCCACCGACGAGGGCGACAGGGAGACCATCGGGGCGCGCTCGGGCTGGGGGGACTCGCCGTCGAACGCGTGCGGCAGGTACGCCCAGTGATCGGGGTCGGCGGAGGCGACGCCATGGTCGGCGAGCAGCGCCAGCGCGGCGGCCGCATCGCGGGCTTCGGGCGAATCGGCCGGATTGACGGCGAGCGCGACGCGGGCCGCCGCGACGACGCCGCGGGGGTCGGCGTCCAATCCCGCGTACTCGCCGTAGGCGTCGTTCCCGCCGTCGCCTCTGCTGTCGGTCTCGGGATCGACGATCATCGCCACGCCGTTTCCGTCGCGGGTGAACGTGCCCTGTCGGAATCGGCCGGCGATGGCGGCGCCGACCGTCTCCCGCCCGACGGGGGTGAAGAGGTTCCGGTCGCGGCAGTAGCGTTCCGGCAGGTAGGTGTACAGGAAGTCGGAGGGCAGCGTGTCGTCGTTCGCCACGGCGCTGACCGTCACGAGACGATCGGCGCGGGTGAGCGCGACCAGCAGGCTCTTCTTCTCGGAGGAGAGCACGGCGGCCAGTCGGGGATCGCCCGCCACGCCGGCGGCCGCGCGGGCCGTATCGTCCCGGGTGATGCCGCCGTGCAGGATGACGTCGCCCAGATCCTCGCCGCCGAACATCGTGTTGCGTTCGGCGAGGTTCGGCCACACGTCCTGCTGGATCGCCGGACACCACACGTACGCCCAGTGGCGTCCGGCCGCGCCGGCGGGCGTGGTGAGGGTCACGGCCTGTTCGATCGGCCCCACGTGGGCGAGGGAGTCCGCTTCGATCTGCATGGAGCGCACCCGTTCGATGAACGAGACGATGTCGTGGCCGGACGCCCCTCCCTCGGCGTATTGGAACAGGCGCATCGCCGCGTCGAGCCGGTCGTTGGCGGCGCGGCCGTCGGGCGTGTTGGCGAATGCGGTCCGCTGCCAGACGCGGGCCACGCCGGTCGCCTCCCAGGCGAGGGCGAGCGCGAACTGCGGCTCCCTGCTGGCCAATGTGCCGAGGCCTTCGGCGACCTTGCCGACGAGCGTCCACAGGCGTTGGAACGCCTTGAGCTGCGGGTCGGTGCCGAGCACCTGTCCGACGGCGGCGACAACCATGTCGGCCGGCGCGTGCGGGTCGTCGAGGGCGAGCATCGCGTAGAGCGCGTTCACGCCGAACGACGGCGCGTCCGCATCCGGCCCGGCCGTCTCGTCGACGAGCGATTCGTCGACCGATATGGTGCCGGCAGATGCTGTGCCGCCGGATGCCGCGGCGTTCCGGGACGAGCGCCGATGGCACAGCTCACCCCACGTCTGCACCAGTTCGGACAGCGTTCCCGCGGTGTCGGCCTGATCGACGTCGTCGGCATCGTCGTCTTCCCCGGGCTCAGCCCCGATGACTCCGGCGAGTGATTCCAACGCGCTCATGGCCGATTCGACGATCTCGATGCGTGCGGGGCGTCCTTCTGCCGACCGTTTCGCGCCGATGGTGATCAGCGGTCCGTCCATCAGCGTCGCGACGCGGGATCGGGCGAACGCGGCGATCTGCCGCAGGGTCATCGACGTGCCGTCCATGCCCTCGCGGCGCAGACGCGCGAGTTCGATCAGCGCGAAGAGCCCCTGCACGAACGGCTCCTCGCTCAAAGGACGGGTGACGGACGAGTAGCGTACGGGCACGCCGTCGCGGCGCAGACGTTCGCCGAAAACGCGTACGGTGGCGTTGTCGTGCGCGATGACGGCCATGTCGTTCCATTGGGCGTCGCCGTCGAGTCGGGCGCGTTTGATCCGCCAGACCACGTCGTCGAGCTCCTCGCGCGGCGAACGGTACAGTGCCGAGGCGAACGATCCGTCATTACGGCGGGGCGATTCGGCGTCGAGCATCGCGATCGGCCACGCGCCCTCGCGTTTCGGGGTCTTGCCCGGACGATCCGGCAGCGGCGTGGGATCGTCCTCAGGCGAGGAGATCGACAGGGAGACCCGCGAGACGACGATGTCACGATACGTGACCCGATCGGCCTCCCGATCACCCGCCCGATCACCCGCCCGATCGGCCTGTGCGATGCCGATGCGCGCCGCGTTGAGCGGCCCCTCGCAGGCCTCGGCGAACAGGTATTCGGGGTAGGAGCCGCGGAAGGTCTGCACGGCCTCGTCCGGGTTGCCGACGAGCAGCAGTCTCACGCCGGCGTCGGCCAACGCCTCGAGGAAACGCAGCCCCGCGAGCGTGGTGTCCTGGAAATCGTCGACGATCAGCACCTCGGGCAGGCTGGACGGGCCGCCGGAACCCGCAGCCGCAGCCGACTGCCGCAGGACGCTCGCGCCCTCGACGAGCAGACGCGACGAGTCAAGCCGGTACTCGCCCGGATACGCCCGTTCGACGGCCGCCGCGTATTCGCTGCGCAGCGCGAAGGCCAATCGCCATTGCAGCTCCAGTCGCTCGCCGTGCGCGCCGGCCTCGCGGGCGGCGGACAGCAGCTCGCCCTCGCGCGCGATCGAGGCGCCGAGCTCGCTCATACGCGCCAGCATGTCGCGCAGCTGGTCGACGAACGCCGACGAGATGCCGCGTTCGAACATCTCGGGCGTGGAGGAGGCGTCGCCATGCGAGTCCGTGGGCGAGCCCACAGGCGTCTCCACGGGTGAGGCGACGGCGCGCGCCCAATCGTCGGACGCGAAGTACGCGCGCAGCAGCATGCACACGTCACACGGATCGCCGGCCATGGCGTGGGCCAGATGCACGGCCAGCACGCCGCGCAGCAGCGCATCCTGTTCGGCGCCGTTGAGCAGCCTCGGGGCGGCGAGCCCCTGAGTGAAACGCCGGTCGGCTATCACACGGAAGGCGATCGCCGACAACGTGGTCACCGGACGGGTCTGCGCGGAGCCGCCGACGTGACGGATCGCCTCGTCGCGCAGCCGATCGGCGACCATGCGATTGGAGACGGCCATCAGCGCGCGCTCGTCGCCGAGCCGATCCAATGCCGCCAGCAGCGCGGCGAACGCGAACTCTGTCTTGCCGCCCCGCGGCGGCGCGGCGGCCAGCAGCGCACGCGGCCGATCGCCTCCGGCCGGGTCCCCGGCGATGGCACCGCCAAGCAGCATGTCCAACGCCTCGGACGCCGTCACGTTTCCCATCATCTCGTTCATAACCCTCAAGCCTATTCCTCTTTCGGGCGGGCGGTCGATATCTACCTGGAACCCATCGGACGACCGTGTTGCGGCGTGTCGCGTCCAGTATGCGTCTTCATGGAAACCGGGCATGACGTGCTCCTGACTACACTTGGATACCAAAGGTGAGGAATCCGGCAGCGCGCCGATGCGACTTCGCACCGCACACACCACACAAGGAGTTGAGTTCAAGGATGGTCGATTATGACGCCGCAGTCGCGGCCGTGCAGGATCCGGATGCGGATCCCGTCTTCCTCGCGAAAATCGCTTACGAGAATCCGGAGTTCGGCGCGAACGTGGCGGTGAACCCGCGTGCCTACCCGGGGCTGATCCGCTGGCTCGCCGAATTCGGCGACGACCGCGCGCGTCAGACCGTCGCGCAATTGGGATACAAGGTGTCGGACTCCCCCGCCGGCGCGAATCAGCCGAATCAGCAGACGACGCCGGCGGCGAACGAGCCGGACGTCGACGCGGGAATCGGCGTCGATCAGGCGAGCGCGCAACCCGCCGCACAGCCCGCATCATACGATCGAGCCGCATCGTACGGCGCTGACGCCTACGTGAAGCCGGCGCGCAACCCCTACGGATTCACCGCGGAGCAGGCCGCGACCACTACCGATCAGATGCAGATGGCGGAGATCGCCCGCAACGCCCCCGAACTGTACGCGGATCTGGCGCGCAACCCCAACCTGTATCCCGCGCTCGTTGACTGGCTCGCCCAGCTGCACGACCCGGCGGTCGACGCGGCGCTCGCCGCACGCGGACGTCGCTTCTGAAAGGAGCATCCGATGGCCCGAACGATTCCGTTCCCTCCCCCGCCCGAACTCGGCTGGTATGAGGATGACGCGCATGGCGGTCACGCATTGGCCGACGATATCGAGTCCATCGCCGATCATCCGATCGACGCCGAGGCCCTCGACGGCGACGGCCTGCTCGGCATCGCCCCCATCGATCGCATCGGAGGCATGTCCGATATCAGTGATCTTGCGGCAATCGAGGACGCCTACCCCGCCACCAGCGCCGCGATCCCGCAGTCGACCGTGCCGATGACGGTACGGTCGGCGGTCGGTCGCAGCGGCCAGCAGTCCGTCCTTTCCGGGTTCCCCGGGTCCTCCGCGACTGCCGGCGCTCCCACGGGTGACGCGCGCAGCACGCTGCCGCGCCATCAGGAGCCGTCCGTCTCCTCGGACGCGGGTGCGAGTGCGACTTCGGGTCCTTCGGATGCCGGTCAGGTCATGCCCGATGACTTTGGCGATTCCCTTCCCTCCGGCGCTTCTGACGGGTCCTCCGCCCCCGCCGCCCGCACGTATCGCATGATCAACGGGACCACGCATCAGGAGATCCTCGTGGACGCCAGCATGCTCCTGGGTCGCAGACCGTCCAATCCGGTGCCGGACGGCGCCAAGGTCGTCCAGCTCGACGATCCGACGCGCACGATCTCGCGCAATCACGCGACGATCACGATGGACGCCGAGGGGCGGCTGTGGCTTGACGACTGCGACTCGCTCAACGGCACGTATCTGGTCGTCGACGGGCATGACGTCAAGGTCACGCCCGGCTCGCCGGTCTCCATCGAGGCGCCTGCGGTCATCCGATTCGGAGATCAGCTGTTCAATCTGCAGTAGACGACAATACGAACAACGGCAAGGGCCGCGGTTCCTCCCCTGATGGGGAAGGAACCGCGGCCCTTGTGATCAGTCGCGGATCAGTCGCGGATCAGCTGCGCTCAGGCGTTCTGATCGTCGGCGTCGGCGTCATCGGATGCAGCCGAATCATCGGCGTCATCGGCGGGCGCGTCCGAGGCATCCGCGGCATCCGCGGAGTCGGCGTCGGAGGCGTCGTCGGTGTCCAGACCGGCGAGCAGATCGCTGTGATCGATGTGGTGCGCATCGTCACCCTCGTCGCCGCCGAAGTCGGCGGTGCCGCCCTGGTCGTCGAGGAAGTCGTCGGGGTTGAAGTCCTCGCCGAGCTTGAGATCGCCGAAGTCGATGTTGGAGAAGTCCACATCGCCCATGTCGCCGTCGTTGAAGTCCATGCCCTCGTTGTCCGCGTCGCCGCCCAGACCGAAGTTCGGGTAGATGGTGTCGCGGATGGCCTTGTCCGGCTCGACGACCGCGTTGCGGTAGCGGGCCAGACCGGTGCCGGCGGGGATGAGCTTACCGATGATGACGTTCTCCTTGAGACCCTTGAGGTCGTCGACCTTCTGGTTCAGGGCGGCATCGGTGAGCACGCGGGTCGTCTCCTGGAAGGAGGCGGCGGACAGCCACGAATCGGTGGCCAACGAGGCCTTCGTGATGCCCATGAGCTCCGGACGGCCGGAGGCCGGCTTCTTGCCGGCCTTGACGGCGGCCTTGTTCACGTCGCGGAAGCGACGCTGGTCCACCAGCTCGCCCGGCAGCAGATCGGTGTCGCCGGAGTCGATCACGGTGACGCGACGGCTCATCTGGTGCACGATGACCTCGATGTGCTTGTCGTGGATGTCGACGCCCTGGGAGCGGTACACGTTGTGCACCTCCTCGACGATGTTCATCTGCGCGGCGCGCTTGTTGAGGATGCGCAGGATCTTCTTCGGATCCACGGAACCCTCGACCAGCTGGCGGCCGGTCTCGACGTGCTCGCCGTCCTTGACCAGCAGCGGCACGCGGCGGGAGACGTTGTACGTGATCGGCTTGATCACGCCGTCCTCGGTCGGGGCGCCGGAGTCGGAGTCCGGGTTGAGGATGACCTGACGGCCGCGGTCGTTCTCGGTGACCTTGATGGTACCGGCGAACTCGGCGATCGGGGACTCACCCTTAGGCGTACGGGCTTCGAAAAGCTCGGTGACACGAGGAAGACCCTGGGTGATATCGGACGCGGAGGCGACGCCACCGGAGTGGAAGGAACGCAGGGTCAGCTGCGTACCCGGCTCGCCGATGGACTGGGCGGCGACGATACCGACGGCCTCGCCGACGTCGACCAGCTTGTTGGTGGCCATCGACCAGCCGTAGCACTTGGCGCACACGCCGCGGCTCGACTCGCAGGAGAGCACGGAACGGCACTTGACGAACTCGACGCCGTGGGCGACCAGATCGTTGAGGACGTCCATCGACAGGGCGTCGTCGCGCTTGTACAGCACGGTCGTGCCGTCGGCCGGGTCGACGACGTCGGCCGCGAGCAGACGGGAGTACGGGCCGCCGTCGGCGTTCTTGACGAGCACGAGGTTGCCGTCGGCGTCACGGTCGGCCACGCGGATCTGGATGCCCTGCTTGGTGCCGCAGTCCTCCTCGCGCACGATGACGTCCTGAGCCACGTCGACCAGACGACGGGTCAGGTAGCCCGACTCTGCGGTACGCAGTGCGGTATCGGCCAGACCCTTACGCGCGCCGTGCTGGGAGATGAAGTACTCCAGCACGGACAGGCCGTCGCGGTAGTTGGACTTGACAGGACGGGGGATGATCTCGCCCTTCGGGTTCGCCACGAGGCCACGCATGCCTGCGATCTGGTTGATCTGCATCATGTTTCCTCGTGCACCGGACTGGACGATGATGGCGAGGTTGTTCGACGGATCGAAGTCGTGCTCGACGGCCTTGGAGACCTCGGCGGTGCACTTGGTCCACAGGTCGATGAGCTCCTGACGGCGCTCCTCCTCGGTAAGAAGACCCATCTCGTAGTTCTCGTTGACCGTGGCGGCCTCGTCCTCGTAGCTGGCGACGAGCTTGGTGCGCTCGGCCGGCTCGATGACGTCGGAGAACGCGAAGGACACGCCGGACCACGGGGCTCGGGTGAAGCCGAGATCCTTCAGGGCGTCCAGCGAGGCGGCCACCTGGGCGGTGGAGTAGCGGGTCGCGATGTCGTCGACGATCTTGGCCAGACGCTTCTTGCCGACCTGCTCGTTGACGAACGGGTAGTCGATCGGCAGGGTCTCGTTGAACAGCACGCGGCCGTAGGAGGTGGCGAACAGCGCGGTGCCGTCGTGGAAGCGCTCCTCCCTGACGACCTCCTCGCCGTTCTGCGCGGCCGGGTCAGCGACCTTGAGCTCGCCCGGCTCCCAGTCCGCGGGCAGCACGAAGTTGCTCGGCACGCGGATGAGCACCTTGGCCTGCATGTCGATCTCGTGCAGGTCGAGGGCCATCTCGGCCTCGGCGAGCGAGGAGAACACGCGGCCCTGGCCCTTGGCGCCCTCCATCACGGTGGACAGGTAGTACAGACCGAGGATCATATCCTGGCTCGGCATGGTCACGGTGTGGCCGTCGGCCGGCTTCAAGATGTTGTCGGAAGCCATCATCAGCGAGCGGGCCTCGGCCTGGGCCTCGGCGGACAGCGGCAGGTGGACTGCCATCTGGTCGCCGTCGAAGTCGGCGTTGAACGCGGCGCAGGCGAGCGGCGGCAGGTGGATGGCCTTGCCCTCGACGAGGATCGGCTCGAACGCCTGGATGCCCAGACGGTGCAGCGTAGGCGCACGGTTGAGCAGCACCGGGTGCTCGGAGATGACCTCCTCGAGCACGCCCCACACCTCGGAGTCGCCGCGGTCGACCAGACGCTTGGCGCTCTTCATGTTCTGCGCGTAGTTCATGTCCACGAGGCGCTTGATGACGAACGGCTTGAACAGCTCGAGCGCCATCGGCTTCGGCAGACCACACTGGTGCATCCTCAGGGACGGGCCGACGACGATCACGGAACGGCCGGAGTAGTCGACTCGCTTACCGAGCAGGTTCTGACGGAAACGGCCCTGCTTGCCCTTGAGCATGTCGGACAGGGACTTGAGCGGGCGGTTCGAGGCGCCGGTGACCGGGCGGCCGCGACGGCCGTTGTCGAACAGGGAGTCGACGGCCTCCTGGAGCATGCGCTTCTCGTTGTTGAGCATGATCTCCGGGGCGCCCAGCTCGATGAGTCGCTTCAGACGGTTGTTGCGGTTGATGACGCGACGGTACAGGTCGTTCAGGTCGGAGGTCGCGAAGCGACCGCCGTCCAGCTGGACCATCGGGCGCAGATCCGGCGGGATGACCGGGATCACGTCGAGGACCATGGCCTCCGGCTTGTTGCCGGTGGACAGGAAGGCGTTGACGACCTTCAGGCGCTTCAGAGCCTTGGTCTTGCGCTGCTCGGACGCGTCCTTGATCTCCTCGCGCAGCTCGGCGGCGATGGCCTCGAGGTCGAGCGACTGGAGGCGCTTCTTGACCGCCTCGGCACCCATGCAGCCCTCGAAGTAGTCGTCGTAGCGATCGCGCATCTCGCTCCACAGATCCACGTCGTCGATGATGTCGCCGGGCTTGAGCTTCTTGAACTTGTCGAAGACGGCGCCCATGCGCGCGATCTGATCGTCGTAGCGCTGGCGGATGGCCGCCATATCGCGCTCGGCGGAGTTGCGCAGCTTGGCCTTGGCGGCGCCCTTGGCCTCGCCGGCCTCCTCGAGCTCGTGCAGATCGGCCTCGACCTTCTTGGCGCGATCCTCGATCTCGTTGTTGCGGCGATGCTCCAGAGCGTTGATGTCGTGGTCGAACTCGGCCTGCAGATCGGGCAGATCCTGGTGACGCTGCTCGTCGTTGACGGCGGTGACCATGTAGGAGGCGAAGTAGATGACCTTCTCCAGCTCCTTCGGGGTGACGTTCAGCATGTAGCCCAGACGGGACGGCACGCCCTTGAAGAACCAGATGTGGGTGACGGGGGCGGCCAGCTCGATGTGGCCCATGCGCTCGCGGCGCACGCGGGAGCGGGTGACCTCCACGCCGCATCGCTCGCACACGATGCCCTTGAAGCGCACGCGCTTGTACTTGCCGCAGGCGCACTCCCAGTCGCGGGTCGGACCGAAGATCTGCTCACCGAACAGACCGTCCTTCTCCGGCTTCAGGGTGCGGTAGTTGATGGTTTCGGGCTTCTTGACCTCGCCGTGGCTCCAGCCGCGAATGTCGTCCGCGGTGGCCAGGCCGATCCTCAGCTTGTCGAATGCGTTGACGTCCAGCACTTGTTTCTTTCGTCCTTACTTACGCTAGCTTGTCGTTGTCTCGATTGACTCTTTGGCTCATGGGCGGCGCCGGCCGGGGGTCGTCCCCGTCCGGCCGTGCGCCGCCGTCATAAACCTTCAGGTCCGGTATCGCTCACTGATACTCGGGCTGCGGGGCGGCCTGGTCTTCCTTCGCAGCGGCGTCCGGGCGGGCGCCGATGTTGAAGCCGAGGTCGTCGGAGGCGTTCGTCGGATCGTCGTCCTCGTCCTTCATGTCGATGGCCTGGCCTTCGGCGTTCAGGACCTCGACGTTCAGGGACAGGGACTGCATCTCCTTGAGGAGCACCTTGAAGGACTCGGGGATGCCCGCCGGCGGCAGGTTCTCGCCCTTGACGATCGCACCGTAGGCGCGCACGCGGCCATCCACGTCATCGGACTTGGTGGTCATCATCTCGTGCAGCGTGTACGCGGCGCCGTAGGCCTCGAGGGCCCACACCTCCATCTCGCCGAAGCGCTGGCCGCCGAACTGCGCCTTGCCGCCCAGCGGCTGCTGGGTGATCATCGAGTACGGGCCGGTGGAACGGGCGTGGATCTTGTCGTCCACGAGGTGGTGGAGCTTGAGCATGTACATGTAGCCCACGGAGATCGGACGCGCGAACGGCTCGCCGGTGCGGCCGTCGAACAGCGTGGCCTTGCCGTCCGGGCCGACCATGCGGTCGCCGTCGCGGTTCGGCAGCGTGGTGGACAGCAGACCCTTGAGGACGTCCGGCTTGACGCCGTCGAACACCGGGGTCGCGACCGGGGTGCCCGGCTCGGCCTTCTCGGCGCCGGCGGGGACGAGCTTCTTCCACTCGGCCTCGAGATCCGGATCCAGGGAGATGTCCCAGCCGGAGTGCGCGATCCAGCCCAGGTGCAGCTCGAGCACCTGGCCCAGGTTCATTCGGGACGGCACGCCGAGCGGGTTCAGCATGATGTCGACCGGGGTGCCGTCCGCGAGGAACGGCATGTCCTCCTCGGGCAGGATGCGCGAGATGCAGCCCTTGTTGCCGTGGCGGCCGGAGAGCTTGTCGCCGACCGTGATCTTGCGGTGCTGGGCGATGTAGACGCGGATCATCTGGTTGACGCCGTTGGGCAGCTCGTCGCCGTCCTCCTCGGCATCCTCGCGGGTGATCTCCTTGACGCCGATGACCGTACCGGTCTCGCCGTGGGGCACGCGCAGCGAGGTGTCGCGCACCTCGCGGGACTTCTCGCCGAAGATGGCGCGCAGCAGGCGCTCCTCCGGGGTCAGCTCGGTCTCGCCCTTCGGCGTGACCTTGCCGACGAGGATGTCGCCGGCCTCGACCTCGGCGCCGATGCGGATGATGCCGCGCTCGTCGAGGTTCGCCACCGCGTCCTCGCCGACGTTCGGCAGGTCGCGGGTGATCTCCTCGGCGCCCAGCTTGGTCTCGCGGGCGTCGATCTCGTACTCCTCGATGTGGATCGAGGAGAGGGTGTCGTCCTGCACGAGACGCTGGGAGATGATCACGGCGTCCTCGTAGTTGTAGCCGTTCCACGGCATGAACGCGATGAGCAGGTTCTTGCCGAGGGCCAGCTCGCCGTTCTGGATGGCCGGGCCGTCGGCCATCACGGTGCCGGCCTCGACGCGCTCGCCGTCGTGGACGATCGGACGCTGGTTGTAGCAGGTGGTCTGGTTGGAACGCTGGAACTTGGCCAGCTTGTAGGAGCTGGTGGTGCCGTCGTCGTTCATCACGCGGATCATGTCGGCGGACACGTAGGTGACCACGCCGTCCTTCTCGGACTTGATGACGTCGCCGGAGTCGTTGGCGGCGCGCCACTCGGAGCCGGTGCCCACGAGCGGGCGCTCGGACTCGATCAGCGGAACGGCCTGACGCTGCATGTTGGTGCCCATCAGCGCTCGGTGGCCCTCGTCGTGCTCGAGGAACGGGATCAGCGAGGCGCCGAGGGAGACCATCTGGCGCGGGGAGACGTCCATGTAGTCGACCTGGCTGACCGGGACATCGACCGCCTCCTCCTCGCCGACTCGGGCAAGGGCCTCGTCCTGGACGAAGTTGCCGTCCTTGTCGAGCTCCTGGTTGGCCTGGGCGATCACGTGGTCGAGATCGCGGTCGGCGGTCATGTACTCGACCTCGTCGGTGACGTGGCCGTCGACGACCTTGCGGTACGGGGTCTCGATGAAGCCGAACGGGTTGACGCGGCCGAAGGTCGCCAGCGAGCCGATCAGACCGATGTTCGGGCCTTCAGGGGACTCGATCGGGCACATACGGCCGAAGTGGGACGGGTGCACGTCGCGCACCTCCATGGAGGCGCGGTCGCGGGAGAGGCCGCCGGGGCCCAGCGCGGAGAGACGACGCTTGTTCGTCACGCCGGAGAGCGGGTTGTTCTGATCCATGAACTGGCTCAGCTGGGAGGTGCCGAAGAACTCCTTGATGGTGGCGTTCACCGGGCGGATGTTGATCAGGGACTGCGGGGTGATGGCCTCGGCGTCCTGGGTGGTCATGCGCTCGCGCACGACGCGCTCCATACGGCTCAGGCCGGTTCGCAGCTGGTTCTGGATCAGCTCGCCGACCTGGCGGATGCGGCGGTTGCCGAAGTGGTCGATATCGTCGACGTCGACGCGCAGCTCCACGTCCTCGCCGTTGCGCTTGCCCGGGAAGGTGGTCTTGCCGTCGTGCAGGGTGACGAGGTACTTGATCGTCGCGATGATGTCCTCGTGCTTGAGGCTGCGATCGTTGATGTCGGTCTCGAGGCCGAGCTTGCGGTCGATCTTGTAGCGGCCGACGCGCGCCAGATCGTAGCGCTTGGTGTTGAAGTAGAAGGAGTCGAGCAGGTTCTTGCCGGCGTCCGGGGTCGGGGTGTCGGCCGGGCGGATCTTGCGGTAGAGGTCGACGAGGGCCTCGTCCTGGGTCTGCAGCTGCTCCTTCTCCAGGGCATCGAGCACCAGCGGGTAGTCCTTGAACGCCTCGCGGATCTCCGGCTTGGTCATGCCGATGGCCATGAGGAAGACGATCGCGGACTGCTTGCGCTTGCGGTCCACGCGCACCTGCGGCTGGTCCTTCTTGTCGATCTCGAACTCGAGCCATGCGCCGCGCGACGGGATGATCTTCGCGCCGAAGACCTCCTTATCGGAGGTGCGGTCCTGCTGGCGGTCGAAGTAGACGCCCGGGGAGCGCACGAGCTGGGAGACGATGACGCGCTCGGTGCCGCCGATGATGAAGGTGCCGTGCGCGGTCTGCAGCGGGAAGTCGCCCATGAACACGGTCTGGGACTTGATCTCGCCGGTCTCGCCGTTCTCGAACTCGGCGTTGACGTACAGCGGCGCGGAGTAGGTGTAGTCCTTCTCCTTGCACTCCTGGACCGTGTGGCGCGGCTCCTCGAAGTACGGGTCGGAGAAGGTCAGGGACATGGTCTGCGCGAAGTTCTCGATCGGAGAGATCTCGTTGAAGACCTCATCGAGGCCGGAGGTGTGCGGCGTCGTCACGGTGCCGTTCTTCTCGTCCTCGGCGACGCGCGCCTTCCAGCGGTCGTTGCCGATCAGCCAGTCGAAGCTGTCGGTCTGCACGCCCAGCAGGTAGGGCACATCGATGGGTTCCTTGATGGAACCGAAGTTCACGCGGTCCGACGCCTTGTGCAGGTCGATGTCGTGCTGGTCGGCGCGTGCGGTGATGGTGGTGGTGTTCGTCTTGGACTCAGTAGCCAATGGACGTTCCTTATCGCTCGCTAGATCGTATGGTTTCCCCGGGAGCGCCGGCACGGCCACCATATGCCTGTGCGGGCGCTTCATCGTTGACGGCATGCCCGCAATATGACACGCCATATGCAAGTAAATAAATGTAGTGGTAAGGGTGGACTCTTTACCGCGGCGAGACGACCTTCCCACACGACAGAATTAAATCAGCACATTTCCTTCACAAATCACATGACTATTGGCGGCTGATTCGGCATTTCCAGTCTTTCCGGCATCTTCGGCATCTCCGGTGCCCTTGCCGGTGTTGACAGCGCCCCAGTGATGTCCCACGCTTCCACCACGGACGCGCTCGGCCGTTACTGCACCTCGACGGTGACCGGCTGGCTCTTGACCTTCGGCGCGTTCTTGAGACTCAGCACGCCCACGTACGTGCCGCGATCCACCTTGGGCAGATCGTCCTGGTTCTCGACGCACTGGTCGGACGTGCGGCTCGCGTTCCACGTGATCGTCTGGACGTCCTTGTCGCCCTTGGCCATGAGAAGCGTCCGCGCCTCGGTCGGACAGGAGTCGGAGCGCCACACGGTTTCGCCGCCGGAGGTGATGGTGAGCACGCGCCCGGAGTCGGACGCGTCGATGGTGCAGGAGTCGGAACCCTCGTGCGTGATCGTCGCCACCCAGTCAAGCGAGCCGCCGACCGCGACGGTGGCGGTCTTCGCCGTCAGTTCAAGCCGCGTATTCTTCGCCGTGCAGTTCTTCACGGTGGCGCTGTGATGCGGTTCGGGCGAGGTGGAGCGTTCGAGGACGGCATGGCTTGCATTGCCCGTGGCCACGTTGATGACCGCACCGGCTCCGCGTCCGAGGCTGTACACGGTGAATCCCAGCACGAACAGGACGACGACAAGCGCCGAGAACACGACGATGCGCCGGCGACGATAGATCGCGCGCTGGCGCTTGCTGAGCTTGCGCTTCTTCCCGTTGGGTCTGCCGGCACTGGGTTTGCCAGCACCGGACCTATCCGCGGGCGAACCGCCAGACCGGCCGCTGCCTGCCGAACGGCCCGACGCCCTGTTCCCCGACATCGCCCCTGATCTCACCCCCGGACGACCCGCACCGCCGGGGTTCACGGTTCCGCCCATGCTGCTCCTCCTGACTGCCATAACATCCCCAGTGTACGGACGAACGCGTTCGATACGCGCGGAACAGACGATTCTCCCAATACCTCACACGCGCCGGGCCTAGCCCCGCGGCAGCCTCAGCGCCCCGTCGGGCAGGATCTCGATCAACCCGTCCTCGTCAAGACCCGCGATGCAGGCGTCGAGCTGGACATGGTCCCGCCACAGCGACTCAACCCGCTCGCGCGGCAGGGAACCGGGGTCCCGGGAACCCACGGACTCGGCAGGCAGCTCGCGCAACGCCTTGAGCACGATGCCGCGCACCTGACGGTCGGTGCCTTGGAACCTCTGTCGCGGGCGCGTACGCCGCTCCCCCAACCCCGGCCGCCCGGCGGCAAGGAACGCGCAGTCGTCCGACACCGGGCACTGCTCGCACAACGGGTTCTTTGCCGTGCACACCAGCGCGCCCAGCTCCATCACCGACTGGTTCCACACGACCGACGGCGGGGTCGCACGCGGGACATGTCGTGAAACACCCTGTGGAACACCGCGTGAAACATCGTGTGAAACACCCGACGGCACACCCATCACGGCATCACCCGGACCATCATCCGGACCATCATCCGAATCGCCACCATCCGACGGCAGGACCTCGTTCGCGAGCGCGCGCTCCAAGGGACTCGCCGCTCCCCCGCGCGACTCCTCGCCACGGAACAACCGGGAGAGCACGCGACGGATGTTCGTGTCGATCACGGCCACGCGCTCGCCGTACGCGAAGCTCATCACGGCGGACGCGGTGTAGTCACCGACCCCAGGCAGTGCGACAAGCGCGTCGTACGCGCGCGGCAATTCGTCGCCGCATTCGCTCGAGACGACGCGCGCGCACTCCTGCAATCGCAGCGCGCGACGCGGGTAGCCGAGCCGCCCCCACGCGGTGATCACGTCGGCCTTGGGCGCGGCGGCGAGCGCCCTGGCGTCGGGCCAGCGTTCCATCCATTGGGTCCAGTACGGCACGACACGGCTCATCTGCGTCTGCTGGCTCATCACCTCGGAGACCAATACGCCCCACGGGGTCGCGCGCCCGAAGCGCCACGGCAGGTCGCGCGCATTCGCCTCCCACCACGCGGCGAGCTTCAGGCGGACGCGTTCGGCGCGGTTCGCCCGATCAGTCGGACCGGTATCGCCCGCATCACCGGACGCCACCACGCCGGTTCCATCGATCCGACCATCAGCCCGACCGCTCTCAGTCCGATCACCGTTCCGCACCATTTCCACCCCTTTCGTCAAGGACCCCATTGTGCCGGCCACGCCGTACAGCCGCCGACGACACGACGTCCCGACAACCCCTACGTCATCCCGTAGCCGTTATGAGGACAACCCGGACATGAATCAGGGTCCGTTCAGGGCGACTACAGGCAAGTTCGCCGTCGCCCGAACCGACAATGAAGTCATCGCGAAATCACGAAGAAGCGAAACGCGAGAGAAAGAGGCTCCCATGCATAACGCATCCACCCTGTCCATCGTGGTGCCCTCCTACAACGAGGAGGACTGCATCCCGCTGTTCCTCGCGGCGATGGCCGACACCATCGACGACATCGACGCGGCCGCGCCCGGCATGCGCGTCGAACTGGTGTTCGTGGACGACGGCTCCCGCGACCGCACCGCCCAGCTGCTGCGCGAGGCGGCGAGCGGCACATGGCCGTTCGACGTCCGATGGATGTCGCTGTCGCGTAACTTCGGCAAGGAGGGCGCGCTGCTCGCCGGACTCGACGCGGCGAGCGGCGACCTCGTGGCCGTGATGGACGCCGATCTGCAGGATCCGCCGTCGCTCTTGCCTCGCATGGCCGCCATGCTGGCCGACGATCCGACGCTTGATTGCGTGGCGACGCGACGTACCACACGCGCCGGCGAGCCTCCGATCCGATCGGCGTTCTCCCGACTGTTCTACCGTCTCATGAACCTCGTGTCGCCGGTCGAGGTGCCCGACGGCGCGCGCGACTTCCGCATGATGCGCAGGGCCATGGTCGACGCAATCACCGCGCTGCCCGAACGCAACCGGTTCTCCAAGGGGCTGTATGCGTGGGTCGGATTCCGCACCGCGTGGATCGAGTACCCGAACGCGAGACGCGCGGCCGGACGCACGACATGGAACTTCCTCACGCTGACCGGATACGCGATCGACGGTCTCATGTCCTGTTCCACGATGCCGCTGACCATCGCCTCCTACATCGGTCTGCTATTGTGCGCGGTCGCGTTCGGCGCCACCTGCTTCATCGCCGTGCGCGCGGCCCTGTTCGGCGATCCCGTGGCGGGCTGGCCGTCACTCGCCTGCATCGTCACGTTCATCGGCGGGTTGCAGCTGCTGTGTCTCGGGGTGATCGGCCGGTATCTGGCGAAGACGTATCTCGAGACGAAGCGACGGCCGAGCTACATCGTGCGCGACGGCAACCTCGGGGACAACTTCAGGGAGCCGGCGTCGCGGTAGGCGCCGGCAACCGTCACAGGAAACCCAGCCATGTCACGCCCACGCCCCTCCGCATGCCGATTCCACGCAGACGCCACCTCCCCCGTCCCGAACCGGATGCGCCCGCACCCACGTCCCATCCTTCCCATCCCCTTCCCCATGTTGGCATTGTGCTGCGCCGCCGCCGTCACGACGGCCAGCGCGCTGATGGGACGCGGACGATCCCTGTGGTTCGATGAACAGTATTCGCTGATCCTCGCCTCGAAGCCGGTGCCGGAACTCATCAGGCTGACCGCCGTGGACGCCCATCCGCCGCTCTACTACCTGATGCTCAAGTCGTGGATGCCGCTGGCGCAGGGGAACATCGACATGCTGCGTACGTTCAATTGTCTGCTGCTCGGGGCCGCCGTGCTGACACTGCTCGTCATGCTGCGCGACCTGTTCGGCGAGCGCGTGGCGTGCCTGTGCATGCCGTTGTTGCTGTGCGGCGGGTTCATGCTGCGTTACGGCTACGAGCTGCGCATGTACGCGATGGCGATGCTGCTCGCCACGCTCGGCACCTATGCGCTCGTGCACGCCGCGGGCGTCACCGTGGTTCGCCATACCGGCCAGACGCGACCGGGACCGGCCGCACCACGGACCGAATCGCGAAACCCGTCCGCGGTCCTCGGTTGGTGGGCGGCGTACGCGGTGATCGTCGCGTTGGGCATGCTGACCCTGTATCTGACCGCCTTCGTCTGGTTCACGCACGCGGTCTGGCTGGCCATCCGTTCGGTGAAGGCGGTGCGACGGGACGAATCGCGACAGCCCGAATCGCGACGGACCCGAACCGTTGGCACATGGCGTTGGATGCTCGCCTACGTCGCGTCGATCCTGCTGTTCCTGCCTTGGATGCCGGCCGCGATCGGACAGGTCCGCGGCTCCTCCTCCGTGCTGCCGCCGGTGACGCGCAGGATGAACATGTCCGGCGTGGCGAACGCGTTCGACGTGATGCTGCTCGGCATGACCGAGGACGAGATTCCCGCGCCGGCGTCATTGATGGTCGGGGTGATCGTGCTGGCGGCCGCCGGATCGCTGGTCGCGGCATACATGGCATGTATGTGCACACCGCGACGGACGGATGCGGAAAACGGGGCGGACCAAGGGAATCGCGGGGATCGGACGGGTCACATGGATCGCATGTCGGCGATGACGTTGATCGTCATGCTGTTCGTCGTACCGACAACGTTGCTCATACTCTGGTCGGCGATCCAGGAGACGGCGAACGGCGGATACGGCATGTTCTCGGTGCGCTATCTGAGCGTAATCGCACCGTTCCTCTACGCGACGTTGGGCGTATCGTTCGCCCTGCCCCTCACCGAGGGCCGGGCATCGCCGGCACCATCGCCGGGCATAGCCGTACTCCGCCGAACCACAGTCTTCCGACACCTCACCGGAATCGCCTACGTAGTGACGCTGGTCACGCTCCTCGCCGGCACCATCGTGTTCGGTGTGCGGGGCAATCACAGCTTCGATCGCGATGACACTCCCGGATCGGCCGCCCTGAGCCGTCAGGTCGAATGTTCCGAGACACATCCGGTGGTCGCGCAGGACGAATACACGTACATCGACGCGTACTGGTACTACCGCGACTGCCCGGCCTACCGTTTTCTCGACGCCGACGACGCGCCGGCGCGCGGCGGATACGCGCCCCTACATGGGTCGGCCGCGCAACTGCGGTCTCTTGACGACCTCGACGCGACAGGGTTCACGCTGCTGTCATGGTCAACGACGCGCGACTACGACCGGTTGCTCGACTCGGATAAGTGGACGCGAACCGGCATCGTGAAGCACGATGCGAACGCGGCCATCACCTATCGGGAGTATCGGGAGTTCCCGACTCATCTGCCGCCGGCGAAGTTCAACTGGCGCCACGCCTCGTAGATCGCGATCGACGCGCAGTTGGTGAGGTTGAGGCTGCGCAGACTCGGGCGCATCGGGAGCCTCACCTGTTCGGCCACATGCGGTCCGGCCATGATGTCCATCGGGTCGGGGATGTTGCCCGGCTCGGGGCCGAACAGGAGGATGTCGGTCGGACGGTAGTCGATCTCCGTGTACAACTTCGTGGCGTGCGCGGTGAATGCGATGATGCGCGAGTTCGGCATCGACTCGACGAGGTTCTCGAAGTTCGGGTGCAGTACGACGTGCGCCATGTCATGGTAATCGAGGCCGGCGCGGCGCAGTTTGGTGTCGCGCAGGTTGAAGCCGAGCGGCTCGACCAGATGCAGGATCGTGCCGGTGACCGCGCACAGGCGGATCGCCGAACCGGTGTTGCCGGGGATGCGCGGGCTGTAGTAGCACAGATGCGGGGTGACGGTCTCCGTCTCGGCGGCCTTCTCGGCGGAGAGCATCGCGTCGACCACCGAGATCGGGTTGCCGTGCGCGTCGGTCACCAGTTCGTCCGGCCCGTAGTTCGACTTACGATAACCGTATTCGAACATCTTCTCGACCTTGTCCTCCGGGTTGGAGGAAGTCTCGCCCTCCCCGGGCATGGTCTGGTTCTCGCTCATATTCCTGTTTCCGTCCTATTCCACCACGGGTCTCGTCTTGTTCGTATCCGTTCCCTGTCACGGACGACTTCGTATCCGCCCCACGTCACGGCCGACAACCGAGCATAGGCCATCCTCTATCCACATGAACTCCCCGAACAACAACCCCTCCATCACCACCGGAACCACAAACCCCGTAATCACAACCCTCCATCACCATTCCATATCACCACCGGACCCTCCATATCACCACCAGAACCATCAACCCCTCCGTGTCACCACCAGAAAAACAACCTCCCAGAACCACAACCCCTACATCACCACCAAAACCCCAACCCATGTCACCCCCGGAACCACAACCCTCCATCACCACCACAAACTCCTCCATGTCAACCGGAACCATCAACCCCTCCATCACCATCAGAACCACAAACCCCGTAATCACAACCCTCCATACCACCACCGGCCCCTCCATACCACCACCGGAACCACAACACCCGGAACCACAACACCCCAATCCACCCCACCCCACACAGCCGGCGTACGTCCGATCGGATGTTTTCGTCTTGCGCCCGGATGAACGTACGCAGAGTCCCGATCAGAGTACGTTCATCCGGAGGTTTCCGTGGGCTATCCGGGCGAACGTACGTTAAGCGGGGCTCACCGTACGTTTGTCCGGAAAGACATTGAAAAGACCTGGGGAAACGTACGCCAGCCGCAGTGAGGAGGGCGGAGAGAAGGGTTGGGGTGGTAGGTGAACAGGTGATGGGTGAACAGGTGATGGGTGAACAGGTGATGGGTAATGGGTGGGGGTGGACAAGGGTAGTAGGTGAACAGGTCAGGCGGCAGACGGTAGGTGGTAGGTGGTAGGTGAACAGGTAGGCAGTAGTCAGACATGTGGCGGGTGGGGCTAGACTGCAGAATAGACAAGTGTCTAGTTCGAGCGGATGGTTGACGCATGTCTCGGGACATGGTTGAACAGACATTGGGGAACCAACCGGTACGGGACCGGGCGGTGGAACGGATGTCGGAGGTGATCTCCCCTATTACTATTCCCCCGTTACGTCGTCATCGTATTAGGGGTACACCGGCGTCACGCAACATCACGAACAGACGATTCGAACCACACACGTCCTCGTAGGTGCAGTGGAGGATCAAGGTCACGCCCGCGGCATACAACACACGATCCCGTTCCTTCTGCTCATTGAGTACCTGCTTCGCGGTACGCCCACGGGTCATGGAGACATCCTCGTACTTGGCCATGCCATCATATTCCAGGACGATCACGCGCCCGTCGTACAGCTTCCACAGGAAATCCACTCGAAATCGACGTGCGGGATACGAGGGATCACGGATCTCGACCTGCAATTGCGGCACTGCGAATCCACCGATGATGATGGCCGCGCGGACCAACGACTCTCCACCGTTCTCGCTTCTCCCATCGGCGTATCCGATCAACATCTCGATGGGAGCGCGATCCATATGCAATCCCTTACATGCGTCACGGACCGACGTCATGTCCACACCCTTGCGCGCCGCCGAATCGAACACGGCCAATGCATAACGAAACTGCATGCACAGGGCGCAGTCGATCAACGTCCGAACGGGATCGGTCACGGTAATGCCGTCCACCGGATGCTTATTCACCGACGGTATATACAACCGTCTTATCTCATAAGCCCCCGTGGCCACCATTCCGGATCCCCGCCCGTTGGTTGCCCCATAACCGCCGAAGTCCGATCCTGCCGATCGTCCGGCGTCGCCGATAGCCATGGACAAGCGGGATCTATCGACGGTTCCGTCCCCATTGGCATCCGCCACGTATACGGCGTCATCATGAAGCGCCCAGGAATGATCGAATCCGTAGACGTCCGCGGCGGTCAGTCCCGCGAACACCCATGTCGGATGCAATACCAGCAGTCCACGTACCACATGGAGCGAACGCTGACAGGCGTTGAGCCGATGCCAGTAATCGGGAGACATATACAGGTTCCTGTATGGCGATACCAATTCACCCGCCTTATGCCTCCGCTTCAGAGCACGTCTCATGGCGTCCGTGTCCCCGATGGCGCAACGATGCTCCTCTTGCGCACGCGCAATCGCCATGTTCACTCCCCTGTGCTGTTTCATGTCTCTCACGGTAAACATGACGGAGGGAAATGGACAATCACCACAGGGGAATTCCGGATAACCCGGACATCATGTGGATAACTCCGGGTACTTATGTCGGACGGAAACAACACCCCCGTCCTCCACACACAACAAACCTGTATACGTTGTTACGGAGGTTACCGGAATACTGGGGATTACGGGGGTTACCCAATTACCGAGGGTACCGGGGATACCGGGGTTATCAAGGTACCGGGGATACCGGGGTTCTGTGGATACCGTGGGTACCAGGAATTACCTGGTACCAAGGGTACCGAAGTTACCGAGGATACCCAGTTACCGGGATATCGGGATACCAAAGGTACCGGGGTTACCGGGTTACCAAGGTACCGGGGATTACCAGCGTACGTTCAACCGGGTATTCCCGCCCCATATCCGGACGAACGTACGTTGGTTACGGGTCAGAGTACGTTCATCCGGGTATTTCGGGGGGTCTTCCGGGGAAACGTACGGTGACCGCCGGCCAGTGTACGGTTGCCCGGAAAAGTTGTGGGAATACCCGGATGAACGTACTCCGACACAGGATGGGCGGGGCCGATCCGGTCCAACACCGGTCTGAGTCCGGCCAACACCGGCCGAATCCGGCCGAATCCGGCCAACCCCGGCCTAGGTCAGTTCTTGAAACTGTGGATCGGGGCGGGGATGCGGCCGCCGCGGGTGACGAACGCCTCACACGACGTCTGGTTGACGGGGATGATCGGCGCGTAGCCCATGAGTCCGCCGAAGTTCGCCATCTCGCCCACACCCTTGCCTTCGACCGGGATGACGCGCACGGCGGTGGTCTTCTGGTTGACCATGCCGATGGCCGCCTCATCGGCGATGAGGCCGGAGATCGTGGCAGCCGTGGTGTCGCCGGGGATCGCGATCATGTCGAGGCCGACCGAGCACACGCAGGTCATCGCCTCGAGCTTCTCGATCGTCAGGCATCCGGAGGCCGCCGCATCGATCATGTTCTTGTCCTCGGAGACCGGGATGAACGCGCCGGACAGGCCGCCGACGTAGGACGACGCCATGATGCCGCCCTTCTTGACCTGATCGTTGAGCATCGCGAGGGCCGCGGTGGTGCCGGGCGCGCCGACCTGCTCGAGGCCGATCTTCTCCAATACCTCGCCGACCGAATCACCGACGGCCGGGGTGGGCGCGAGAGACAGGTCGATGATGCCGAACGGCACGCCGAGTCGACGCGACGCCTCCTGCGCGACCAATTGGCCGACGCGGGTGATCTTGAACGCGGTGCGCTTGATCGTCTCGCACAGGAACTCGAAGTCCCTGCCCTTGGCGGCGTCGAGCGCACGGGAGACGACGCCCGGGCCGGAGACGCCGACGTTGATGACCGCATCGCCCTCGGTGACGCCGTGGAAGCCGCCGGCCATGAACGGGTTGTCGTCGGGCACGTTGCAGAACGCCACGAACTTCACACAGCCGTAGGAGTCGTTGTCGGCCGTGCGGTGCGCGATGTCCTTGATGATGTGGCCGAGCAGCTCGACCGCGTTCATGTCGATGCCGGTCTTCGTCGAGCCGACGTTGACCGACGAGCAGACGACCTCGGTCTCGCTCAGGGCCTGCGGCAGGGAGCGGATGAGCAACTCCTCGGCCGGGGTCATGGCCTTGGAGACAAGCGCGGAGTAACCGCCGATCAGGTTGACGCCGACCTCCTTCGCGGCACGGTCGAGCGCGTGCGCGATCTTGACGAAGTCCTCGGTGGTCTTGCAGCAGCTGGCGCCGACCAATGAGATCGGGGTGACGGTGATGCGCTTGTTGACGATCGGGATGCCGTAGTCGCGTTCGATGTCCTCGCCGGTGGAGACGAGGTCCTTCGCGTACGTGGTGATCTTGCGGTAGATGTTGTCGCAGGTCTCGTCGACGGACTCGCTCGCGCAGTCGAGCAACGAGATGCCCATCGTGATGGTGCGCACGTCGAGCTTCTCCTGCTCGATCATCTGGTTGGTCTCGTGGACCTCCATGATATTCAGCATGGTGTTGTTCCTTTCGAGGCCGTCGATCAAATGCGATGCATCTTGGTGAAGATCTCCTCGCGCTGGCAGCGGATGCGCACGCCGATGTCGTCGCCGAGGTCCTCGAGGTTGCCGACCATGGCGCTGAACTCCTTGTCCGAGTTCGAGTAGTCGACGATCATCATCATGTTGAAGAATCCGTCGATGATGGTCTGCGAGATGTCGAGCACGTTGACGTGGTGATTCGACAGGTAGGTGCAGACTCGTGCGATGATGCCGACGGTGTCCTGGCCGACGACGGTGATGATTGCCTTGTTCATGGCGCTCCTGAAATCGAAAACAAAAACGGGTGTCTTCCAAGTATAGGAAGACACCCGTATCCCCCGCCCGCTCCGTCTCAGTCGGAGCGTCGGCGTGTCAGTGGGTCACGTCGATACCGTCAACGTGCCGTCACGGACGACGAACGGCGATCATGCCGCGATGACCTTGTCCTTCCGGGTGACGCCATCGACGTCCACCTCGGTGAGCTCCGGCTCGTGCGCACGCTCACGCAGCATGAACGAGCACGCGAACACGCAGACGATCAGTGCCAGTCCGAACAGGTAGCCGTAGCGCGATCCGGTCACGAACCCCCACTCGGTATCCGTGCCGCCGGTCGCCATATAGTGCGTCTGCCCGAGGCCGAGCAGGCAGGTCGCGATTGCGGTGGAGATCGCGCCGAACACCTGCTGCATCGTATTGAGGATCGTGCTGCCGTCCGCCGCCATGCGGCCCGGAAGCGCCTTCAGCGCGGCGGACTGCGTGGACTGCTGGATGAACGGGATGCCCACCATCACGATGATGTGTGCGGCGAGGAACAGCGCGATCGACGAGCCGACGCCGATCGCGTAGAACAGCGCGCCGCCGACCACGGTCATCGCCACGCCGATCCACACGAGTCGCTTCGCACCGTGACGGTCGAACAGGCGGCCGGCCATCAGCGTGCATACGGCGTTGACGACCCCGCCGGGCAGCATGAGCAGACCGGCGACGGTGGAGCTCAGTCCGAGGCCGCGCTGCAGCTCCTGCGGCACCAGGTACATGAACGCGAGCGTGCAGGCGAACGAGCAGCTCACCATGATCGCCGGCGTGCGGAACGCGGCGACGCCGAGCGCGCGCAGGTCGAGCAGCGGCGCCGCGATGTGCAGCTGGCGGTACGCGTAGAACGCGAGCACGACGACGCCGACGACGAGCAGCGTGACGACGAGGGGCGAGAAGCCCATGTCGGCGACCAGGCTCACGCCCGCAACGAGGCCGCCGAAGCCGAGCGCGGACGCGATGATGGAGATCACGTCGACGGCCGGACGCGTGCGTTCGATCGGGGTGACGAAGAACAATGCCGTGCACACGAGCGCGATGACGGCGATGACGGCGAACAGCGCGAAGATCGCACGCCAGGAGACCGCGCCGATGAGCGCGCCGGCGATGGTCGGGCCGATGACCGGCGCGAACATGATGACGAGGCCGGCGACGCCGTTCGCGGCGCCGATGCGATGGGGCGGGAACACGCGCATGATGGCCGCGTACATGGTGGGCAGCACGACGCCGGTGCTCACGCCCTGCGCGATACGGCCGGCGAGCAGCACGGGGAACGTGGGGGCGATCGTGCACACGACGGCACCAGCGAGGAAGCAGACGAGCGCGGCCATGACGAGCGTCTTGGCCTTCACCCACTTGAGCAGGAACCCGACGCACGGCAGCACCACGCCGATGGCGAGCATGTAGCCGACTACCATCCACTGGGCGGTGCCGGAGGAGACGCTGAAGTCGTCCATCAGATCGGGAATGGCGATGTTCATCGACGTTTCGGAGAGCATGCCGAGGAACACGGCGAAGTACAGGCCGAGCATCACGCGGTGCGGATGCTCGAAGCGCGATGCGGGTTCGCCGCCGGGAACGGGCGTGGCGATCTCGTAGGAGGGATTGTCGAGATGCGGTTTGCGGGTTGCGTCACTACGGTCGGTTGTCATATCGGACAACGGGATACCTCTTCTTGTCTCTTGGATCTCTGTCGCCGCCGGACGGCTCCCGCGGACATGGCTGACGCACACCCGCATCACGTTTCATGCGAAACACACATGCGAAACGCACGGGCGGCGGCAACATCGCGGGGAACCGGGAACCCCTAACGTCCGGGTTCCGGCGGACAACGAAAAACCGCATGCCGTCTGGCGTGGAAAACGCCAAGCGGCATGCGGTTATCAAGTCGAGAAGCGACCGTAGTACATTTCCGGTTTTTTCGTAAGTCCGCCGCGCGTGTCGCGGCGACGGACCGGACGGCGGATCAGCGGGGCGTCACGCCTCGCTGATCCGCGTGCGTCACGCCTCGCGAGAGGCGGACGGCGCGGCGTACGCGGCGAGGGCGCGCGGGGCGTGGAAGCCCTGACGCTCGAACTCATCGGCGATCTTCTGGGCGACCTCCTGGGAGCGACCCTTGTCAACGAGCGCGATGATGGAGCCGCCGAAGCCGCCGCCGGTCATGCGCGCACCGTAGGCGCCGTTCTTGCGGGCCACGTCCACGGCGATGTCGAGCTCGGGCACGGTGACCTCGTAGTCGGCGGCGAGGGAGTCGTGGGAGGCGTTGAACAGGCGTCCCGCGGCCTGGATGTCGCCCTTGGCGAAGGCACGCACGAAGGAGCGGACGCGCTCGATCTCGGTGACGACGTGACGCACACGCTTCTTCATCGTCTCGTCGGGCAGGGCGTCAAGGGTCTCCTTCAAGGCCTGGAACTGGTCGTCGGCCTTGGAGATGCCGTCGGCGGCTACGCGCAGGTTGGCGACTCCGAGGACCTTGGCGGCCTCCTCGCAGGTGGCGCGGCGCTGGGCGTACTGGCCGTCGTTCAGCTGGTGCGGGGCCTGGGTGTCGACGACGAGCAGCTCGAGGTTGTACTTGTCGAGGTCGAACTCCTGCTGGGAGACGTTCTCCAGCGGGGTCAGCTCCGGACGGCAGTCGAGCAGCAGCGCGTGGCCGGCGGTGCAGCGCATCGAGGCGTTCTGGTCGAGGCCGCCGGTGGAGGCGCCGGCCATCTCGTTCTCGGACTTGATGGCGGCGTTGATGAGGGTCACGCGGCCGGCGTCGGAGTCGCCGTAGCCGAGGTTGTACACGTCGTCGAGGGCGAGCGCCGTGGAGCAGGTCATCGCGGCGGAGGAGCTCAGACCCGAGCCGAGCGGCACGCAGGAGGTGAACGCGGCATCGAAGCCCTTCACCTTGGTGAAGCCGGCCTCGCGCAGAGCCCAGGCGACGCCCACCGGGTAGGCGGCCCAGCCGTCCACACCGCGGGCCTTGAGGCCATCGAGATCGGCCTCGGTGACCTTGTCCGGGGCGACGTCGGAGACGACGCGCACCTTGGTGTCCTCACGCGGCTTCAGGGCGATGAACGTGCGGTGCGGCAGGGCGATCGGCAGGCACAGTCCGGCGTTGTAGTCGGTGTGCTCGCCGATCAGGTTGACGCGGCCCGGCGCGCCCCACACGCCCTCGGGCGCGGTGCCGAAGGTGTCGACGAACAGCTTGGTGGCCTTGGACACGCCTTCTTCGTGGGAAAGCGGCTCAATGAATTCAACATCGGTCATTGGTGTGTTTCCTTGTTTTCTTTTCTTTTTTTGATTGCGATTGCGATTGCGATCAGAGTCGTGACGGCCGGGCGGACGCTCAGTCGGCGATGTCGATGTCGCCCAGCTCGTGGAAGCGCTTGGCGATGAGCTCCGGGGTGGTGTCGGAGATCCAGGCGGCCATGCCGGATTCGGAGCCGGCGAGGTACTTGATCTTGTTGGCGGCGCGGCGGAAGCTGAAGAACTGGAGGTTCAGACGGTAGTTCGCGCGGCGCGGGTCGTGGATCGGGGCCTGATGCCAGGCGGCGATGTACGGCAGGTCCATGCCCTTGCCGTCGCCCTTGTCGAAGAACGCGTTGCCGCGCTTGAGCAGGTGCGAGTACATCGAGGCGAGGTCCCAGCGCTCCTGGTCGTTGAGCTCGTCGAGGGTGAGGACGTCGCGCACCGGGGCCACGTGGACCTCGAGGGGCCAGCGGGCGGCGGCCGGCACGTAGGCGACCCAGCTGTGGTTGCGCAGGACGACGCGCTCCTTGGCCTCGAGCTCGGCGTTCATCAGGTCCTTGAGCAGGTTGCCGCCGGTCTTCTCGTGGTAGGCCTCGGTGTGCTGGAGCTCCTTCTCCATCTTCGGGGCGATGAACGGGTAGCAGTAGACCTGGCCGTGCGGGTGGGCGAGGGAGACGCCGATCTCCTGGCCGTGGTTCTCGAACGGGAAGATCTGCTCGATGCCCTCCATCCTGGAGATCTCGGCGGTGCGGAACGCCCAGGCCTCGACGACGGTGCGCAGGCGGGACACCGGCAGGTCGGCCGGCAGGCCGTGCTCGTCGGGGTCGAAGCAGATGACCTCGCAGCGTCCGGCGGCCATCTTCTTCTCCCACAGCGGGTTGCCGTCGACGAAGGTGACGTCCTCGGAGCGGCCGGGCACGCGGACCATCGACGGGAAGCGGTTCTCGAAGACGACGACGTTGTAGTCGGTGTCCGGGACCTCGCCGTCCTGATACGGGTCGCCAGGCTTGCGGGCGGCCAGCGGGTTGCCCTTCGCGGTGGCGCCGGGGCCGGCGGTGATCGGGCGGTTCATGCGGGCGGTCGCCATCGGGATCCAGTCACCGGTCAGCGGGTCGCGGCGCATTTCGGGGGCCGCGTACGGCACCTCCTCGCCGGCGGCGTTCAGCTGGTTGCTGAAACGGTACGGCAGGTCGCGCGGGTCCTTGAGCTCGCGGGTCTTCTTGCCGGAGACGTACTCCGGATCGTCGTCGAGGTAGAAGAAGTCGCGTCCGTCGGCGAGCTTCGTCGGCGTGATGCGGATGTGTTCCTTGGCGTATTCGCCGGGCTCGTAGGCTGCGAATTCGGTCATGGTTACTGCTGCTCACTTTCCTGTGCGGGCTCGACCTGTTCGGCCAGGACGAGCTCATTGACCAGTTCCTTCGTTTTGGCGGCGGTATCCGGATCGAGACCGTCGTCTGTAATGACCGTTTCCACCTGGTCGAACCGCGCGAACAACGACAGCGATGTGCAGCTCCACTTGGTGTGATCGGTCAAAATGATGGTGCGATCGGCGATGCCCATCATCGCCATATCGGTTGCGGCCTCCAGCGAGTTGGGCATGAGGAAGCCGCGGGGAATCGACACGGAATGCGTGCCGAGGAAGACGGTGTTGACGCGCAGGGAGGCGATGACCTTGTCGGCGATCGGACCGACGAGCGAGTTGGATCGCGTGGTGACGCCTCCGGTGACGATGACCTCGACGTCCTTCGATTCGAGCGCCTGCACGAGTTCGGCGACCGGAATCGAATTGGTGAGGATGGTGATGCCGCTGGCCTGCTGGCTTTCCAGCAGGTGCTGCGCGAAGACATAGGCCGTGGTGCCGCCGCCGATGGCGATGACGTCACCGGGAGACACGTATTTGATGGCCTCCTGCGCGATGGCGTCCTTGAGACCGATGTCCATCTGCGACTTTACAGAGAACAGCGGTTCGCTCAGCAGCGTGCTGGTGGTGACGGCGCCGCCATGGACGCGTTTGAGCAGTCCCTTGTCGGCAAGTTCGGCGATATCGCGGCGGATGGTCATCGCGGAAACGCCGAGTTCCTTACTCAGGGCCGTGATTCGCACGGCACCTCTGGTGCGAAGCCTGCTCAGTATCAGGTGTTGACGTTGTGACGATATCATACGAACATTATCGCACACAAACGCCCATTTACCAAACCGACTTGTGCGTTTCGCGCAAGGAATTTTCGGTTTTGCAAACGTTAGCGAACAAAACGGCACATCGACGACGTAGTCACCCCCGTCCGCCACGACGAGACGAACCCATGCGTCCGATCCTACAGAATCTGACGAATACACTGCACCAAACCACCTCAAATCCTCCGATCCTATAGGATCGGAGGATCGGACGCTGGAAAGGCAGGGCGGCTGGAGGCTGGGGCTCGCGGGGAACAGGGATAGGGGATGGAAAGGGCAGGGCGACGCGTGAATCAGGCGTCGACGCCGACGGCCTCGGACACGGAGCTGAAACCGTCGCGACGCAGCAGTTCGGCGAGCCCGCGCTTCAAGACCGTGATCTGCTGGGGGCCGCGGTACATGAGCGAGGAGATGAACATGACCAGGCTCGCGCCGGCGCGGATCTTCGCGTACGCCTGCTCGGGCGTGAACACACCTCCGATGCCGGCGATCGCGAGCCTGTCGCCGAACTCGCGGTAGGTGCGGGCCACCAGCTCCTCGCTTGCCCGCGTGCACGGACCGCCGGAGAGGCCACCCTCCCACTCGCGCGGGATATCGAGGCCCGTACGGTCCTTGTTGAGGTTCGCGAGGGACACGCCCTGCACGTTGTGCTCGGTCAGCACCTCAAGCAGCTCACGCATCTCATCCCACGGCTTGTTGAGCGGCATCTTGACGAGCGTCGGCTGCGGGCGATCGATCCCGTCGAGAGCAGTGAACAGGCGATCGAGGTTCTCCGGACTGTCGGTGAACGGCTCCCCCGCGTGCGTGTTCGGACAGGAGACGTTCACCTCGACCATCGCGGTGCGGCCTGCAGCGCGACGCATCGAGATGCAGTAGTCCTCGATGCCCTCATCGAGATCACCGCACCTGTCGTCGTTGGTGCGGGCGATCGAGACCGACACCTGCATGTCGTGCGCATGCGTCCACGCCTTCTCCGCGCGATCGATGATCTTGTCGGAGCCGATGTTGGCGAGTCCCACGTGCACCATCATCGAATCGTATTCAGGCAGGCGATGGAACCACGGCTTGGGGTTGCCGGCGCACGGACGCGACGTGGTCGAGCCGACGGTCTCGAAGCCGAAGCCGGCGTTGTCGAGCAGCACGGGCATGTCGCAGTTCTTGTCGAGACCGGCGGACAGGCCGAACGGATTGGCGAAGTCGACGCCCATCACGGTGGTTTCGAGGATCGGGTCGGTGTAGTTGAGCATCGTACGCTCGGCCCACAGCAGCGGCGGGATGTGCTTGGTGACCCGGCAGAACGTGATCATGCGATCATGCGCCTCGTCCGGCGGCACGTTGAAGACGAAATTCGGCTTGATGACGTACTTGTAGCCGAAGGTGAAGAGGTCGGTCGTCGCCTTGTTGACGGCGTCATGCCAGAAGCTATCCGAAACGTAACTCATGGAGACCATTGTCTCACCATTTCGCACAAACGTCACGGCAGTCACACGCTCCATCGGCTTCATCGACTACTTCATCGACGGTTTCATCGACTCACCACTTCAAACCACCGCCACACGGCTCACCACCACGGCTCACCACACCAACCACCACCACGGCTCAGCACCACACCAAACCATCGCCGCACCGACTCACCACCACACCGACTCAGCACACCAACCACCACCACACCGAACCACCACACCGAATTCACCACCCAACGACCACCCAACGCCGGCTCACCACAGACCAACCGCCCAACGACCAGCCACTCCAGAACCGACCACCCAACGCAACCGACCACGGTCCTCAGCGTCACAAATTCCCGAAAACTCCCCTAGGCTCGGGAAAAAGTGACGCCCAGAAGAAGGCAGCGTCACATATTCCCGCGATATGAGGAAATCTCGGGAAAAAGTGACGCTGAGATAGATGGACGTAGGAGACACTAGAAGGCACCACTCAGAAGACACCACCCAGAAATCGCCATTCAGAAGTCACCATCCCTCAGGCACCACTCGGAAGTCAGAAGGCACCGCGGATGTACTGCGGCGCGTAGGGGGCCTTGGAGACAGGAACGCCGAGCTTGTCGGCGGCGCGCAGCGGCCAGTACGGGTCGCGCAGGGCCGCGCGTCCGATCTCGATCGCGTCCGCGTTGCCCTTGACGAGTACCTTTTCGGCCTGCTTCGGCTTGGTGATGAGACCGACGGCCGTGACCGGAACCTCGGCGCGCTTGCGCACCTGCGAGGAGAACGGCACCTGATAGTCCGGCTTGACCGGCACGGTGACGCCGGAGACGATGCCTCCGGTGGACACGTCCACCAGATCGACGCCGTGATCCTTGAGGATCCTCGCGAGCGCGACGGTCTGATCGAGATCCCAGCCGCCGGCCGCCCAGTCGGTCGCGGAGACGCGCACGAGCAGCGGCATGTCGCCGGGGATTCCGGCGCGGATCGCGTCGGCAACCTCCAGCAGGAAGCGGATGCGGCCTTCGAAGCCCTTGCCGTATTCGTCCTCGCGCTCGTTGCTCAGGGGGTCGAGGAACTGCGAGATCAGGTAGCCGTGCGCGGCGTGGATCTCGATCGCCTGGAATCCAGCGGCGACGGCGCGGCGGGCTGCCACGGCGAATGCGTCGACCAGTCCGTGGATCTCGTCGACGGACAGGGCGCGCGGCGTGGTGTACTCGCCGAACGGGATCGGGCTCGGCGCGACGGTGGCCCACCCGCCGGCCTCGGGCGGCACGGTGCGACCCTCATATCCGACGGCGAAGCAGCCGGTCGAACCCTTGCGGCCAGCATGGTTGAGCTGGATCGCGGCGACGGCGCCGGTGGCCTTGATATCCTCGACGATCCATCGCCATGCGTCGATCTGCCCGTCGTCCCACAGGCCGACGTCGCACGGGGAGATGCGTCCCTCCGGGGCGACGGCCGTGGCCTCGACGATGATCATGCCGAAGCCGCCGAGCGCACGGGAGACGTAGTGCTGGTAGTGGAACGGAGTGGGACGGCCGTCGCGTCCGAGCGCGGAGTAGGTGTCCATCGGAGGCAGCCAGATGCGGTTGCGGATCGTGAGGCCGCGCAGGGTCATCGGCTCGAACAGGGCCGGGCCGTTGGAGCCGGGCTTGTCGGAGAACGTGCCGAGGAACGGGAAGATGGAGCGTTTGCCCGTCGTGACAGCTGCGGAATCGTCCGTCTTGTCGGACTTCTCGGACTTGCCGCCCTCGACCTTGTCCTTGTTGTCCTTGTCGGACTTGTCAGCCTTATCAGCTTTCTCGCCCTTGCCGGACTTGGCCGTCTTCTTCGCGTCCTTGCCCTTCTTCTTGTCGCCCTTGTCGGACTTGCCGCCCTTGCCGGACTTGGCGTCGCCCTTGCCGGATGCGGGCACGGCCGCGGCCGGAGCCGCCAGCCCGGAGACCGTCAGACCGCGGAAGTCGAATCCGCTCGGGCTTTCGATGCCGCCCTGCGCGGCGTCTGCCGCGTCCGCGCCATCATTGTCGGTGATACCGGTATCCGTGGTATCCGTCATACATACCCCCTATTTGCAACGAAAAGAATCCGCGGATCGGCCGCATCGCCCCGGCCGTACGCCGTTCTTCACTGATGAACGATTTATGAACGTTCCCATTCTAGACCTGCGATCGCTCCATATACGAAGGAACGCCCACCGATGAGGTGGACGTTCCCAATGAGTACCGACCTATACCGCGGTACGTAGGTTCGCGAATCGCTTGGGATACCCCTCAGACCCGCGTTGCGGGCCACCTCCCCTTACAAGGGCCAAGGGCAAGGAGAGCCAAGGGGAAGAGAGCCCCACGCCGACTACTGCGCGCCGCCGCCCTGCTGGGTGGTGTCGCCGGCACCGCCGGTCGTACCGCCCGTAGTACCCGCGCCTCCGGTGGTTCCGGTTCCGCCGGTCGCACCACCGCCGGTCGTACCGGTTGTGCCGCCATTGCCACCGGTCGTGCCACCGGTGGTGGTGCCTCCGGCGGTGCCCGTACCGCCGCCGGTCGTGCCGTCGTCGTTGGTGGAGGTGGAGCTCTTCTTCCTTGTGGTCGTCGACGACGCTCCGTACGTGTACTTCGAACTCGGGTTGCCGTAGTCGTTGTCCATCGGGATATTCGCCGCGTTGACGTAGTTCTGCATGAACTCGCGCCATGCCGGCTCGGCGATGTACATGCCGTACCACGTGCCGTGGTACTTGCCGTTGATCGTCTTGTAGTTGAACGACTGCGGGGTCTCGGCGTTGCCGACGGCCACGTAGGTGGCGACCTGCGGGATGAATCCGCCGGTCAGCATGTACGTGTCCTCGTTCGTACCTGTCTTGGCGAAGGTCTTGCGTCCGCCGTCGAGCTGGGCGAGGGTCGCGTTGCCGCCGGAGCGGACGACACCCTGGTTGATCGCGTATGCGGCGGTCTCGGCCACCTCCGGGTCGATCGCCTGATGGCAGTTCGCGGACGGCACCTTGTAGTTCTTGCCGGTGGTGTCGGTCATCTTGGTGATGGCGATCGGGGTGCACTCGACGCCCTTGGCGGCGATGGTCGCGTACACGTTGGCCATCGTCAGCGGCGAGGCCTGCACGGTGCCGATGACCATCGGCGGCTGGAAGGAGTTCGAGTCATAGACGTCCTCCTTGCCCTGGATCGAGTTGTGGTAGCCGAGCGACTTCGCGGCGTCGGCGATCGCGCACAGTCCGATCTGCGAGGCCATGGCGGCCTGCGTGGTGTTGTGGGAGAGGACCAGCGCCTGCAGCGGGGACTCGGAGGAGACGGTGCCGCCGCCAGAGTTCTGCACCTTCCACGGGATGGCGCCGAAGCTGTGTCCGTTGCAGCTGAAGCCCCTCGTGTTGACCACGGTGGAGGTGGACAGCATCTGGTTGATGGACTTGCCCTTCTGCATCCATGCGACCAGGTTGATCGGCTTCCACGTGGATCCCACGTTGAAGCCCCAGCCACCGCCGTCGATCTGATCGACGGCGTAGTTGACGGCCGTTCTGGTCGAATCGGTCTTCGCGCGATCAGTGGCGTCGAACGTGCGGTTGAGGCCGAAGCCGAGCACCTCGCCGGTTCCCGGTCTGATCACGGCCATCGCGACCTCGAATCCGGTCGGATCGTCCGGCGGGATCGTGTTGCGTGCGGTCTGCATCGCAAGGGTGTTCGCGTTGACGTCCATCGTGGTGACGATCTTCAGACCACCCTCCTTGAGGAGCTTGTTGCGCTCCTCCTCGGTGGCGCCGAACTCGGGGCTCTTGAGGATCTGGCGGGTCACGTACTCGCAGAAGAACGCGGCGTCGCCGGCCACCTGGCAACCGGATTCGATGGTCTGCACGTCGAGCGTGTCCTTGAGCGGGGTGGCGACGGATTTGTCATACGTGGCCTGATCGATGAAGCCCTGGTCGAGCATGAGCTTGAGCACGGTGTCGCGCTCGTTCTGCGAGCGCTTGAGGTTCGCTTCGATGGTCGGGTCAAACTTCACCGGGTTCTTGGTGATGGCGGCGATCGTGGCGGCCTGCATCGCGTTGAGCTTCTCGGCCGTGGTGTTGAAGTAGCGCTTGGCGGCGGATTCGACGCCGTACAGGTTGTGGTTGCCGAACTGGGCGATGTTGAGGTATCCCTGCAGGATCTCGAGCTTGGAGTACTCCTTCTCCATCTGCACGGCGATGAGCATCTCGCGCAGCTTGCGGGCGATGGTCTGCTCGGAGGCATGGTATTCGGCGATCGGATCGTCATCCTCGCGCGCCTGCATCGCAAGCACGTTCTTGACGTACTGCTGGGTCAGGGTGGATCCGCCCTGCGTGTCCCCCTTCTTGACGAACGTCTGGAAGAACGCGCGCATCGTGCCCTGGATGTCGACGCCGTGGTGCTGGAAGAATCGACGGTCCTCACGTGCGACGACCGCGTGCTGCATGGCCTTGGAGATCTTCTTGAGCGGCACGACGGTGCGGTTGTCGGCGTAGAAATCGGTGATCTCCGTCTTGCCGTCGGAGGCGTACATCACGGACTTCTGCGGCAGGGAGGTGACGTCGAAGTCGACGCCCTCCACCTTCAGCGACGGCACCACGGCCTTGGCGACGGCGTTGGCCGCGAATACTGCGGGGGATACCATGGTCGCGACGACGATGCCACCGCCGACACACAGCATGATGTATGTCAAAAGCAAGGTGGACACGCGTCGAGCGATCAGTGAGGACTTCTTTTTCGGCATGCGGCCCATTCTAAGTGGGCGGGTGGTCCGTGATGCCGAACCTGATATGGCCGCAGTCAATTGTTCACAGTAACCGCACTCTCTGGGAATCGGCTTAATGCCGGCGAGGCCACGGCTATCGGCGCGGATGCGGCTATCGGCGCGATCGCCTGATGAGCATGCCCGGCTGGTAGATGATGATGGAGCGGCCCTCGCGTGCGATCCATCCGCGGTTGGCGAAGTCCATCAGCGCCTTGTTCACGGTCTCGCGAGAGGAGCCGACCAGCTGGGCCATCTCCTCCTGCGTCAGATCGTGCGGCACCTTGAGCCCCTCCTCGACCGGCTCGCCGAAGCGCGCGCCGAGATTGATCAGGGTCTTCGCAAGCCGCGCGGGCACGTCCATGAACACCAGATCGGAGATGTGCTCGTTGTTCGTGCGCATGCGGCTGGCCATCACCTGCAGCATGTCGATGGCCACGCGCGGATGCTGGTCGAGCCAGTGGAACAATGCGTCATGCTCCAGCCACACCACGCGCGTGCCGTGGCACATCGCGAGCGCGGACGCGGTGCGGGGGCCGCCGTTCGGATCGAACACCGGGATCTCGCCCAGCACCTCGCCGGGAGCGTGGATGGACAACAGCTGGATGCGATGATCGCTCGATTCGCGGATGAGCTTGACGCGTCCATGCTCCAGCAGATACATGCGATGGTCGGTGCCGCCCTGTTCGAAGATCGCGTCGCCCTTGTCGTAGACGGCCTGATTGAGATGCGGGATCAGCTCCTCGGCCTCACCGGGCGAAACCTGCTTGAACAATGCCGTATGCAGCAGGATGTTCTCCTGATCGGGCATCGCATTCGGTTTCTCCGTCACCACGCATCACTCCCTTGTCGGATCTGTCGGACGGGCCTTTACGCAATATGGCTCACACAACACCGGCCGTTCGTTTCGCATTATTGTACCGCACCACGTAGGGAATCAAGCAGATGGTCGACGATCTCGCCACGCGTCATGCCGGTCTGACTTTTGAGCGGATCGACACGTTTGACGGCGGATCGGACCGCCTTGTCGCTCATCTTCTCCGCGCTGGTGTTGAGCACACGGTCCATCTTCCGCGCGTCGATGTCGTACGCCATCGTCACGTGGTGGAGCACCGCGCCGGGACCGCGCGACTGACCCGGCACACCTGACTGACCTGGCACACCCGACTGACCTGACACACCCGACCGGCTCGATGAACGCGGCGCCCCGGGGAACCGGCGCTGCGCGGCACCGCCGATCTTGCCGTGGGACGAGGCGATGTCGTTGAGCCCGGCGAACCGGACGTCGAGGCCGAGGCCGGCGAGCGCGCGGACCAGCCAGCGGTCGCACAGCCGGTACGATGCGGCCACGTCGATCCCGTCGACGAACCACAGCGGCGCATACAGGGAGTAGGTGATCGTGTTGCCCGGTTCGATGAACATCGCCCCTCCCCCGGTCGATCGGCGGACCACGGCGATGCCCTCGGCGCGAGCCACGTCCTCGTGCACCTCGTCGGGGATCGACTGGAACCGTCCGACGACCACGCACGATCCGCTCCACTCCCAGATGCGCAGCGTGGGGCGGCGCGTGCCGTCGGCCACCTCGCGCGCCCATTGCTCGTCGATGCGCATCTGTTCGGCCGCAGAGCGGGGGATGTCGTGGACGAGCGTGAGTTCGGGCAGGAGCCGAGCCCAGCGACGTGCGAATTCGGCGTCCTCCGTGTCCTCCTCATGACTGGGGTCGACTGGCTTCTGCGGCACGTCCGACTGCGATCGGACGTGTTGTGACGCACCGACGTGCGAATGCACCGCCGTCAGTCGACCGTCAGACGTCCGACCATCCGACGTCTGACCGTCGTCCGACGGTAGACCGTCCGATTGGCCTGCCGCCCGTCCGTCACCCTGTCCGTCGGCCCGTTCATCACCCCGTCCGTCGGCCCGTTCATCGGCTTGTTCACCGACCCGCCCGTCGACCCGTCCGATCGCGCGCCGGAATGCGGTTGCGATCGCGGCGGCATCGCAGCCGACGAGACGTGTCTCCGGATGCCTCGCGATCGCGCGTGCGATCGACGCGACGAGCGTCTCCGATGTTTCCGATGCCACCAGCTCCTCCGCGACCGACTCCAGTGACTCCTCTATGTCGGCGATCAGCGCATCGGCCATCGCGTCGGTCGGAGCGTCGATGAAGAAGTCCCCGTCGATGCGCACATCGACGATCCTCGCCCCTTCGAACCGTATGGCGACGGCGACCAGTTTGCCGCTCGGTACCTTATATGCCCCTCGCATGATGCCCATCATAGAGGTCAAGGATGTCCATAGGCCGAACACCATCCGTGGACGCCCACGGCGCGCGGGTAACGTTCAGTCACATGACTGATAACACCGCAACGAAGAAGTACAAGATCGCCGTCATTCCCGGCGACGGCATCGGCAAGGAAGTAACCCCGTGGGCTCAGAAGGCCCTCGAGAAGGCCGCGCAGGGCGTGGCCGAGTTCGAGTACGAGCACTTCGATCTGGGCGCCGAACGCTACCTGAAGGACGGGGCGATCCTGCCCGAGGAGGAAGAGGAGCGCATCAAGGCCAACGACGCGATCCTGCTGGGCGCCGTCGGCGACCCGCGCATCAAGGCCGGCATCCTCGAGCGCGGTCTGCTCCTGAAGCTGCGCTTCGACCTCGACCAGTTCGTCAACCTGCGTCCGTCGAAGCTGTACAAGGGCGTCACCTCCCCGCTCGCCAACCCCGGCGACATCGACTTCGTCGTCGTGCGTGAGGGCACCGAGGGCCTGTACTGCGGTGCCGGCGGGGCCGTCCGCCGCGACACCCCGAACGAGGTGGCCACCGAGGTGTCCATCAATACCGCGTACGGCGTGGAGCGCGTGGTGCGCTACGCGTTCAAGCTGGCCATGAAGCGCCGCAAGCACGTCACGCTCGTGCACAAGAAGAACGTGCTCGTCAACGCGGGCGACATGTGGCAGCGCATCGTCGACAAGGTCGGCGAAGAGTATCCGGAGGTCACGCACGACTACCAGCACGTCGACGCGGCGACCATCTTTCTGGTCTCCAACCCCTCGCGCTTCGACGTGATCCTGACCGACAACCTCTTCGGCGACATCCTCACCGACGAGGCCGGTGCGGTCGTCGGCGGCGTGGGCTACTCCGCGTCCGGCTGCATCAACGCGACCGACAAGTACCCGTCCATGTTCGAGCCGATCCACGGCTCCGCCCCGGACATCGCCGGTCAGAACAAGGCCAACCCGACCGCCGCGATCCTCTCCGCCGCGATGCTGCTCGAGCATCTCGGCTTCGACGATGCGGCGAAGAAGATCCACACGGCCGTCGAGGCGGACATCGCCGAGCTCGGCTCCACCGTCCGCTCCACCGATCAGGTCGGCGAGGACATCCTCAAGCGCATCTGACCCTGTGTGGGATGGTTGGAGGGACCACCCCAACCGCCGGGGGACCACCCCAACCATCCACTAGGCCCGGTCACACGTCCTAAACGTACGTTTGACCGGGCCTTTTTCATATCCATCCGGTCAAACGTACGCTGGGCAGAGGCAAGTGTACGTTTCCCCGGACGTCCTCCGGAACATCCGGACGAACGTACGCTGGGCAGCAGCTAGCGTACGTTCGTCCGGATGGGCCACAGGAATACCCGGGGAAACGTACGAAAGTTTCCCGGACGAGAACGGGTGTCCGGGTTCCAGAGTCCCGGGTTCCAGAGTCCCGGGTTCCAAGGTTCCGGTGTCCGGTGTCCAAGGTCTGGCCCCGGCCCCGGGTTCCGGACACCGGTTACTGGCCGAGGCCCATGACGTCCAGGCACCAGGCGTTTTCGTAGGAGACCTGACGCCACTGCTTGTAGCGGCCTGAGGTGCCGCCGTGGCCGGCCTCGACCTCGATCTTGGCGATCGCGTCGAATCCGCGTTCCTGCATCGCGGCGAGCCACTTCAGCGGTTCGACGTACAGCACGCGCGTGTCGTTCATCGACGTGGTGATGAACACGCGAGGGAACGGCGTGCCCTTCTCCGGCAGGTTCTCGTACGGCGTGTACGACTTCATGTACCGGTACACGTCCTCGTCGTGCAGCGGATCGCCCCACTCGTCCCATTCGGTGACGGTCAGCGGCAGCGACGGGTCGAGGATCGACGTCAGCGCGTCGACGAACGGCACATCCGCCTCGATGCCCGCATACACCTGCGGCGCGATGTTCGCGATCGCGCCCATCAACAGGCCTCCCGCGGAGCCGCCGTTGGCGACGGTCCTGCGCGGATCGGCCAGATGCGCCTTCTGCAGGGCGATCGTCGCGTCGACGAAGTCCTCGAACGTGTGCTTCTTGTTCAGCCTGCGACCCTGCTCATACCAGGCGCGGCCCAACTCACCGCCGCCGCGCACGTGCGGCACCGCGTACAGCACGCCGCGGTCGAGCAGACTCAGTCGCGCCACCGAGAAGCTCGGATCCGAGGAGATCTCGTACGCGCCGTAGCCGGTGATGAACATCGGCGCATCCTGCATGGGGATGTCGCGACGCCACACCAGCGACACGGGGATGCGCTCACCGTCGCGCGCGGTGATCCACACACGACGCTCCATGTACTCGCGCGGGTCGAATCCGCCGAGCACCGTGGCACGCTTGAGCAGACGATCCTCGCCGGTGACCGGATCGACCTCATGCAGTTCGCCGGGGCGCGTGTAGCTGGTGAACGAGTAGCGCATGCGCGGCGCGTCGTACGACGGGTTGCCGCCGGTGCCGATCGAGTAGAGACGGCGCGTCTCACCGGGCAGATGATCGTCGCTCGCGCCATCCGACGACGACGTGTGGTCGGACGGCGTCTCGTCAGCGGCCCACAGCCGTTCGCCGTGATCGCCGATCAGCTCGCCGGCATCCTGCGCGACGGTGTCCCAGTCGTTCTCCAATGACGGCGGCAGCAGCTCGGTGAACCGCCACGGGCGTCCGGCCGCGAAATCCTCGGCCGCAAGACTCTTCGGCATGACCGCCACATGCGGCAGGCCATCGGCGCGGTAGGCCAGCGAGACGAAATGGCGATGAATCGCGATGCCCTCGATGCCGAGACCGTGCAATCCCTGCAGGATCGCCGGATTGGCCGGGTTGACGTACGCCTTGGTGATCGGCTGGCGCGAGTTCGGAATCAGGCTATCGCCCTCGTCCTCGCCGGCCGCGACCTCGTCGCCGCGCTCGCAGCCGTACGGCGAGCCCTGCGCGATGCACACGCCCTCGCCGAGCGCGTACGGCGGCTCGTGATCGCGCATGTCGATCACGTCGATCTCGAAGTTCGGGTTCTTCGCGTTGTGGTAGACGACCGCGAGCGGAACGTCCTCGCCATGCTCGCCGGCGCCTTCGAAGCACGCGAAGCTCACGTCGTATTCGATGTCGGTCTTGCGCGGGATGAACGGCTGGAATTCACCTTCGGGGCGATTCGTCGGCAGCATCAGCACCTCGGTGGTGGTCTTCGACCCGGTGCCGATGACGATGTTGCGCTCGTCGAAGCTCAGTCCGACGCCCACCCAGAAGCGTTCGTCCTGCTCGCGGTAGACGCACACGTCGGAGTCGACGGGCGTGCCGACGCGGTGACGCCACACCGCGCAGGGACGCCAAGCGTCATCCAGTTCGACCCAGAACACGTATTCGCCGTCGGGCGTGAAGCACGCGCCTCCGACGCCCTTGAACACCTCGGGCAGGTCGGCTTCGGACGCATGCTCCGGGTCGAGCGCGACCGGCTTGCCCAGATCGCGGATGCGGAAGTCGTAGCGTTCGTCGCCCTCGGTGTCGACGCCGTAGAGCATCCAGCGGCCGTCGCGGCTCAGATCCATGCCGCCGAGGCGGAAGAAGTCGTGACCGTCGGATTCGACGTTCGCGTCGAAGATGACGTGCTCGTTCTTCAGGCTGCCGGGGGCGCCCATCGGGTCGACCTCGGGCGGCGTCCAATCATCCTCGCCCTTGACGGGGATGCGACACTGGACGGCGTACTGCCTGCCCTCCTGCGTACGCGCGAAGTACCAGTAGCCGTTCATGCGCACCGGCACCGACATGTCGGTCTCCTGCACATGCGACTTGAGCTCGTCGAACAGGGTCTCGCGCAGGCCCGCCAGATGGGCGTTGCGCGTCTTGCACAGATCGTTCTGCGCGGCCACGTATTCGCGCGTGCGCGTGGATTCCTTGTCGCGCATCCACTCGTACGGGTCGAGGAACAGATCACCGTGATGCTCGCGGCGCGTATACTCCTTGACGGCCTGCGGCACGAGCGGCGGGATGGTCAGATCCGGGCTCTCCGCCTCGACGACCTCCTTGCGGGCGGCGGTGGCTTCGGCCGCCCACGCCATGTCGCGGATCGACTCCAGCTGCTCGGGCTGTGCCTCGGACTCGTTCGCGGACTGTGCCGTAGGTTCCACAAGGTGTTCCACGGATTGCTCGGTGTGCGGCTCCGTTGCCGTAGGGTTGTTCTTCTCGTCAGTCATAATCGCGATTATAAGCCGAATCCCCCGTCAACCACGCGATTACGCCGCCTATGACTGCGCTTATGACTACGTCCATGACGCCGGATGCGCTACGTCGATGCGCTACGTCGGACGCGCTACGACAGATGCTCCTTCAGATACGGCAGCATCGTCTTCATAAGGTTCGCGCCGGTGGTTCCGGTGAACACGGGTACGTCGGTGACGGGCGTCGGCTGGGAGGCGGTCATGCCTCCCGCATTGATGCCGAACGGCATCGCCTCGCGCGGCGTGAGCTGGCGGATCGCGATGGCGAGCACGCGCCCCGGATAGCGCTTGACGATCGTCGCGTACGTGCTGGGGTCCTTCTGCCCGTCGTCGCCGACAAGGATGAACTTCATATCCGGGAAATCGCCCATCAGCTGTTCGGCGAACTCGAGCTTGTGCTGCGGGCCGGTGGGGATGAACGTCTTGGGACGCGGGTCGAGATCGCGCAGCAGCAGCGGCCCCTCGGGGAAGCCGTGGTTCGTGATGAAGTGACGGATCGCGCCCTCGACGTTCCACGGCGAGGTGGACAGGTAGAAGAACGGCGCGTCCGGGAACAGGTCGGCAAGCTTGGTGAACAGCACGCTCATGCCCGGCACCGACGCCTTCTTCTCCGGGTTGAGGAACAACAGGTTCCACGCGGCCTTCCACAGGATCGGGGCCTGCGTGATCATGATCGTGTCGTCGACGTCGGAGATGATGCCGACCTTCGCGTCCTTGGGGATCGTGAACAGGCTCGCGGTGACCGGCCTGCGGCCCCTGACCCGGTAGGAGACCGTGTGCACACCGGAGGCGAGCTTGTGCTCGGCGACCAGATCGAGGTATCCGGACGTGTCGGACAGCGCGTATTCGCTGTCGACCTCCGGCCGCGCGTCGAGCGCGTCGTAGCGCTCGGAGGCGCCCACCTGCACGGTTTCGAGGGGGACGTCGTCGATGCTGATCCTGACCTGCGTGTGCGGCGAGGGGATCGCGAGCATGCCCTTGAATCCGCGCATGGCGAGACCGGACTGGCTGTGCGCGCCCGCGTACACGGTGCGGCAGATCAGTCGCGAGTAGTCGTTGGTGCCGTATCCGACGTACGGATCGACGCGGGGGAACCAGTCGAGGTCGTGTGCGGCCTTCGTCGCCGCCTTCACCCACACGCTGAACACGCGGGTGATGACGCGGCGGACGATGCGTTCGTACAACGGCTGTATCTCGATGCGCTCGCGCCTGGAGGCGGCGTCGAACGTGGTGACGACATGCCGGGCCGGAATCGGCACCGTGGGCATGTCGTCGGCCGGGATCTGGCCATTGTGGCCATTGCGGCCGTTGCGGTCGTTGTGGTCATGCTGGCCGTGCTGGCCATCGCGCGACCGGCTCCCCTCGCCGCTCATCGGATGACCTTCAGGTATTCCTCGGCGGTGAGCAGTTCGGGTTCGTCGTCCTCGAGCTCGATCTTGAGGATCCAGCCCTCGCCGTACGGGTCGGAGTTGATCACGCTCGGATCGTCGGACACGGCCTGATTGACATAGCGGATCGTGCCAGCGACCGGGGCGATGAGCGGTTCGACGGCCTTGGAGGATTCCAGTTCGAGGATCTCGTCACCGGCCTCGACGCGCGTGCCGGGTTCGGGCAGGTCGACGTAGACGAGCTCGCCGAGCTTCTCGGCGGCGTAGTCGGTGATGCCGAGCGGAGCGGGTTCGAGCGTCGTGTCGATCCACACGTGGTCGTCGGAGTATTCGAGGTGCTCGGGCACGTCGAGGTTCAGCGGCTGTTCGTCATCCAGTTCATCGTTCATGGCTACAAGGGTAGCAAGCTCATGTGAAAAACGGCATGCACAAGGCCCGGCTGCTCGCGCATCGGGCGGGCGGCCGGGCCTATAAAGGGGTGCGAAGGGGGTGTCTGTGCGACGGGTCAGCGGGTCGGGGCGGACGGCTGGGAACCGACCACCTGGACGATCGTGCCGTCGGGGATGTTGGTGTAGATCCAGTTGGCATCCTCGTCGTACATGTTCACGCAGCCGTGGGATCCGTGGCTGACCGGGTCTCCCGAGGCGATCGCGTTGTAGTTCCACGGAGCGGAGTGGAAGCCCTCGCCGCCGTTGAAGTACGTGACCCAGCGCACGTTCGGCGTGACGTAGTCCTCGCCGCGCATCGTCTGCGTCTTGTACTTCAGATACACGTAGAAGGTGCCGTTGTCGGTCTGCGTGGAGCCCTTGCCGGTGACGACGTTGAAGGTCTTGATAACCGCGCCGTTCTGGTAGACGGTGGCGGTCTGGGAGCTCTTGTCGACGACGATGCGGTATTCGCTCTTCTTCTGCTTGGTGTCGTACTTGGTCACGTCCGCGGCGACCTGCACGGTGCCGCCCTGCCCCTGTTCGAGGCTGGAGGCGACCTCGGCGGCCGCGGCGTCGGTGTCCTTGATGGCCACGCCGTTGACGCCCTTGGTCTGCGCCTTGATGACGACCGTGCCGTTGCCGTCGACGATGTCGACCTGGGAGACCATTTTCTGGTTGAGTTCCTCGGGCAGCTGGGCCGCGAGGTACTGCTTGATCGCCTCGGTGTCGTAGGAGAGCGTGATGCTGCCCTTCGACGGCTCACCGGTAGGCTTGATCCACTTGGCAACCTCGGCCGCCGGCAGCGTGAACTCCTTCGCGTCGCCGTTGGTCATGACGATCGGGCTGGTCAGGCGCTGGTTGGCCTGATCGGCGGCCTGCTGGGCCGTGGCGAGCGTGATCGGCGTGTCGACGGTCTTGTCGGCGACGCTCACCGTGGCGGCGGTGCCCGGTTCGGCGATCGCCTGCTTGACGGCGGCGACCACCTTCGTATCGTCGGGCGTGGAGCCGGAACGGCCCTCGGTGGCGACGAAGGCCTTGGATTCGGCGTTGTACGCGATGGACGACGGCACGGCGCGGCCGGATTCGTCGATGAGCTTGCTCGACAGGTAGTCGTTGAGCGTGAAGTCGTTGGTGGTGGCCGTCAACGGCACGCTCACGCGGCTGAACGGGTTGACGCGCACGAGGTCCTCGAGAAGGTTCGAGGAGGACTTGGCGCCCAGCAGGCTGTCGACGGTCTTGTCGACGTCGACGCTCACACCGAGATCCTTGAGCGCGGCGGTGACCGAGCTGCCGCTGGTCGTGTCCTTCACGGTGATCGCGGAGTCGTTGACGGCCGCGTTGACCGTGTCGGCCAGTTCGTCACGGGTCTGTCCGACGACGCTGGTCGCGCCAAATCGCACGCCCGGGGCGACGCGATCGGAGAAGTACCAGCGCGCGGTGAAGAACGCGCCGACGAGCGCGGCGAGCAGCACGCCCACGATGACGAGCGTGATGATCAGGCCCTTGTGGGACGACTTGGCCTTGACGGCGATGGCGTCGGCGGGGATGTCCGTGATGCCGGAGACGCCGGACGGAACCGAGGAGGCAGCGGGCACCGCACCGGCGGCGGATGCCTGCGCATGACCCGCGACCTGATGACGGCTGGCGTACGATGCGCCGCCGTTCGTACCACCGGCGACTCCGGGCATCGGCACCGCGGCGGCCGCGATCGGGGCCATTCGCTGCGTGGACTCGAAGTCGCCACGCATGGCGCCGTACTCCGGCTGCCAGTTCGACATGCGTTGCGTCTGCTCGTCAGTCATTCCCGATTCCTTACACTACTTGGTTGACGTGGTTCGTCTTTCGTTCTGCGGTTCGCCGCCGGCACCAGGCCGGCGTATGCGGAACTGAACCCGACTCTACATCAACCGCATCCCAGAGGGGAATGCCAATCCTGTGAAATTCCGCGCAAACGGCGGATTTTCACCGAACGGAAACATCCCTGTGACATAGCTCACTATGAAATATCTGTTTCTGAGATGTCTATTCGTGGGATCTCGTGGGATCTCGTGGGATCACAGCTCGTGGCCGAGCCACTCCTCGATCATGTACCGTGCGATCGTGGCCTTGCCCGGCACGCTCATGCGCCCCGAGATGATCGCCGCCATGTACTCGTCGGGGGTCACCCACCGCGCCTCCACGGTCTCGACGTTGTCCACGTGGACGTCGGTGGTCAGCGCATGCGCCTTGAACGCCATCATCAGGGATGCGGGGTACGGCCACGGCTGGGAGCCGAGGTACTTGACCTCGCCGAGCGTGATGCCGACCTCCTCCATCGCCTCGCGACGGACCGCATGCTCGAGGTTCTCGCCGGCCTCGACGAATCCGGCCGACACCGAGTACAGCGTCGGGTTCTTCCACGCGGCGTTGTGCTGCATGAGCGCGCGACCGGTCGAATCGACGATGATCGTGATCACCGCGGGCTCGACGCGCGGGAACAGCAGACGGCGGCCGTCCGACTCGTTCGTGCAGCGCTGCGCCCAGCCGCCGTTGGCGGCTTCGACTGGCGCGCCGCAGGTCGGGCAGTGACGCTGGCGATTATGCCAGATGCTCAGGGAGATGGCCGTGGTGGCCTGACCGGCCTCGCGTGCGGAGGCGTGCGGCGCGAAACCGCGCAGATCCACCCAGTCGAAGCGGTCGAGGGCCTGCTCGAGCAGGCTCTTTCGTGCGGTCGCGCCCGATGCCCCCGAGGCCGGCGTCTCGTCGAACGCCGCGTCGGCGCCCTGCGAGCTGTGGCTCACGCCAACCACGCCGGCCGCTCGTCCCGCGCCACCGACACTGCCGCGGGACGAGCCGTTGGTGCCGTCGTCGACGCCGAACTGGGCCGGACGCGCGGTCACGCGGGTGATGTCGACGGCCACGACGTGCTCGTCGCGACGACCGCCGTAGCTGCCGAGGAACATCGCCACGGCCTCGGGGTTCGCCTTGAGCTCGTCCGCCATGTAGGCGCCCGGCAGGGTGGCGAGGCGCAGCTTGACGTTCTCGTAGTCGACGAGCTCGCCCTGCCCGCGCGGCACGGCGATCAGGCCGTTGCGGGTCAGGATCACCTTCGTGGCCGGTTCGGCCAGGGTCGCGTCGATGAGGTCCGGTTCGCCTCGGCGTTCGGTCTGGTAGTCGATGTCGCCCTGCGCGAGCGGCAGGAACGGCAGCGCCTGCGTCAGCGCCAGCGGGCTGAAGGAGATGCCCATGGTCTCACGCCCTCTCCTCGTTCGCACGCCTGACCAGGTCGACCAGTGCGCGGGCGACCGTGTCCGGATGCTCGACCGCGCTGAAGTGGCCGCAGTCGGGAATCGGCGTGAAGACCGCGTTGGCGCCGATGCGTTCGGCGAGCGGGCCCATCACGCTCGGGTTGCTGGTCGGGTCGAGTTCGCCCGAGACGACCGCGACCGGCACGTCCATCGTCTCCGGCACGCCCGCGAGCTCGGTGCGGCCGTAGGTCATGCGCTGGCGCCAGGCCAGACCGGCCGGATTCTGGTCGTTGATCCATGCGGTCATCTGGTCGATGAACGGCTGGCTCTTCTTGACGGTCGAATCGCCCTCGGCGGGCTTGGCGAAGTGCATCACCGGTTCGACGCTGTTCGTCGCCTCGCAGGCGTCGGAGGTCTTCAGGCGCGGCTCGCCGCCGACGCCGTCGGACGAGGCCATCGTGTCGCACAGGGCGATCGCGGCGACCGCCTCCGGGTGCAGACGGTACAGGTCGGTCACGAGGTAGCCGCCCATCGACAGACCGGCCCACACCGCCCTGTCGTAGCCGGCGGCGCGGATCAGATCGACGTACGATTCGGCCATGCGGTCGAGCGCGTCCGGGTACGAGCCGTTTTCGGCGCGACGGCCGGACTCCTTGTCGCTCGGCGCGGGCGATTCGCCGGAGCCCGGCATGTCCGGAGCCCAGATCGGGAAGGGTTCAAGGCCCTGTTCGTCGGCGAGCGCGGCGATGCGCTTCGCGCATTCGATCCACATGCGTCCGTCGACCGGGTAGGCGTTGACCAGCACGAGCGGCGTTCCCTCGCCCTCGCGCAGAATGCGGTTGTGAATGGTGAAAGTCATATCGATATCCCTTCTGGCGTTTTCGGCGTTGTCATGCGCATGTCACGCGCATGTCACGCGTTGACCCATTCCAGCGCCTTGCGGACGATGCGGTCGTGGCCGTTGGTCATCTGGGCGAGGAACTTGTCGAGCATTTCGGAGTGGGGGTTGACCCATTCGACGTCAAGCGTCTCGTCCTGCGGACGGCAGTCGCCCGCGATCGGCACGACGTAGCACAGCGCGATCGCATGCTGGCGCGGATCGAAGTATTCGGACAGGCCCGGGGTCGGGAAGAACTCGGCCACCGTGAACGGCTGCAGGTTGAGCGGCAGCATCGGCAGGGCGATATCGCCCAGATCCTTGGCGACGTTGCGGGCGATCGCCTCGCGCAGCGTCTCGTGGAAGAGCACGCGTCCGGAGATCAGCGCGCGTTCCACCGAGCCGTCCTCGGTGACGCGCAGCAGGGAGCCGACCTGCGCGACGCGTCCGAACTCGTCGATGCGCACCGGCACGATCTCCACGTAGGCGATGGGCATCTGGCTGCGGGCGCGGTTGATGTCCGCGGGGTCGAGCCATCCGGGCGGGTTGCCGTGGCCGGAGCCGCGGATGAAGTCCTCCGGGGTCACATGGTCAAATTCGCCGCGCTGACGGTCGGCGTCGAAGTCGCCCTCGTCGGGCACCTCATCATTCATCACTGGCATGCGTCCCATTATCGCGCGTGCGCATGAGAACCGCGGCAGCGAAATCATCTATGGGCGCAAGTCCTTGCCTTTGTTGCCACATGCTGGTTTGCTGGTGGGTAGGAGTACCCACCCTTACGCTTGTTAGCGCATCATCAGTTAGTTACTGTTATTAAGGAGCTTCACATGGCGACCACCACCCTCACCTCCGCCGAGTTCGAGAAGACCATCAACGACAACGAGATCGTGTTCGTCGATTTCTGGGCCACCTGGTGCGGCCCGTGCAAGGCGTTCGGCCCGATCTTCGAGGCCGCGAGCGAGCAGGCGGACAACAAGGACATCGTGTTCGCGAAGGTCGATATCGATCAGAATCAGGATCTCGCCGCCGCCGCGGGCATCCAGGCGGTGCCGACGCTGATGATCGCCAAGCAGGGCCAGATCATCTTCCAGCAGGCGGGCGCCCTGCGCGCCGAGGATCTCGACGATCTGATCGAGCAGGCCAAGAAGCTCGATCTCGCCGCCGCCCAGGGCGCTCAGGAGAACGCCTAGGAGAATCAGGTCGCCTGATTGGCGCGCTTTGGCGAACGCCGGCCATCGGATTCCCCGCTGCCGGCTCCTTCCGCCGCCGGGATCCATCGCCGTTCCCATGCACACCCATCGACCTGCGGACATCCCGCCCGCATCCGTCGATGGGTGTTCTCGTCTGTATGTCATGGCTGTAGTCATGGCCTATTCATGGCCTATGGGGCGGGCGATTCGCGGCGGGCGATGACAGTCCTATGGACATCGGACTATGATGAAACGCAATGCATCGTAGGGGGTATTGGAGAGTATGACGAATCCGAAGAACACCGGGCATCGGTCCGGCAGGCCGACCAATGGCAAGGGCGATGAGAACGCGAACGGGGCGGCGGTCCCCACGAATATCCCGTCCGGGTTCCCGAACCCCGATGACAAGCCGCATCTCGACAGCGGGCTCGATTCGAACAACGTGCGATTCAACGACAATTCGCTGCTCAACCCGCAGCGCGACGACGACTGGGACATCCCCGCGCTGTCGTTCCCGAACATCGACGAGCACGGCGGTGCCCCCTCGCCCGAGGAGATGAAGCAGAACCTGACCTTCCCGTCCGTGCCGTCCGCCGGCGTGCCTGCGGACGCGCCGACCGAGGCCATGCCTCCCGCCGTCGCGCCGGCCACGGTCGTCACCCCGCCCGTGACGCCCACGGCGGACACCACGGCGACGGTGGCGGACATCCCGCCGATGCCTCCCACCCGTTCGACCGGTTCGCACGCGGCGCGAACGACGGGCAGCACGGCCGCCATCCCGACGGATGCCCCGGGTGGCCTGCAGGGCGCACCCGCCGTCTCGGTCGCGCCGGCATCAGTCGCAGCGACGCCCGCTTCGGCACTCCCCTCCTCGACGAATCCGGCCCCCGTCTTCCCGCCCGACTCCGGGTCGGAGACCACCGTGCTGCCGCCGCTCAACATCAACGTGCCCGTTCCGGGACACGCCGGCGCCACGGACAAGCCGAGCCCGGTGATCGCACCCGGCGCGGTCAATCTGGGCAAGGTCGCGGGCGGTGAGAATCAGACGCTCCAGAACCTCGAGGACGTGTCGGACGAGCCGACCGAGGCCGAGGAGGCCGACGAACTGTACGGCGCCGAGGCGGATCGGAACGATTCGGCTCGCTCGGCCGCCGGCGACTCCGGTCTGTCCGGCTCCGGCATCTCCGGCGGATCCGACGGCAACGGCCGCGGTCGGGGCGGCAATGGTGATGGCGACGCACGTCACGGCGATCACAGCGGCAACGACGGCACGCGCGCGGTCGATCGCAAGCCGATCATCATCGGCGTCGTGGTCGCGGCGCTCGTCGCGGCGGCGGTCGGCGGTGTGTTCGCCTTCCAACGTCACCAAAGCCAGACCGCGCTCGACACGGCGCTCTCCAACTGCGAGGCCGCCGCAAGCGACGTGAGCAAGGCGAACGACTCGCTCGCCGAAGCGCTCAAGAAGGCCGACGAAGCCAGCAAGCTCACCGTCGACCAGGTGTCCGACGCCACCACGATCAGCAAGCTCAAGACCGCCGTGTCCGACGCGAGTGGCGCGGGCAAGGCCGTCGCGTGCGACGCGAGCCTGTCGACGGCAGAGCTCACCAGTCGCACCGAGGAGAACTCGAAGCTGGCGAGCACGCTGAACAGCCACATCAAGACGGTCGATTCCGCGCTCAAGGCGGTGACCGACAGCCAGGACGACAAGAACGACGCCGACGTCAAGACGGCGAAGGACAACCTGCAGAAGGCCGTGACCGACGCGCAGACGCTGATGACGAACAGCGAGGGCGCGGTGGCGGACGACTCCACCCGTCAGACCCTGCAGTCGGCCATCGACGCGGCGAACAAGCTCATCGGCGACTCCGATCCGAAGCTCGAGGACCTGCAGAACGCCCTGAAGGCGCTGCAGGACGCGACCAACGCGGTCAACGACTCGATGAGCTCGTACTCGAGCAGCCGCAGGAGCAGCTCCGACTCGAACTCCGGCACGTCCAACTCCAACGGCACGAACGGCACCAACGGGTCGTACACCGGCAACCGGTACAACAACCGCTACAACGGCAGCACGGGATCCACCACCAGGCCCAACACGTCCGGCTCGGGATCCGGTTCAGGCTCCGGCAGCAACGGTTCGGGATCCGGCTCGACCGGAACCGGCTCCGGCAGCAACGGTTCGGGTTCGACCGGAACCGGATCGGGATCCGGCTCCGGCGGCAACGGCGGTGAAACCGGCGGCACGGGCAACGGCGGTTCGGAATCCGGTGGCGAAACCGGCGGCAACGGCGGTGAAACCGGCGGCTCCGGCTCGGGCGGCAACGGCACTGCCGAGTGACCGACTGCCGAGTGACCGACTGATTGCACGGGCATTCGTCGGTCGTTCTCCCGACCGTTCCTCGGTTCACCTTCATTCCCAAAGATGACAGCCCCCGTGTCCTCTCAACGCACATCGCGTGGAAGGACACGGGGGCTGTCATCTTTCCCTCGGTTCTGCGCATACCGCTGAAGGATTATCTTTCTTCTCCCCTGTGAGGTAGGATGGTCGGCAGTATTAAGGACCGGCAACGTCACGGTAATGCTGAGCGCCGGTCGTGAGATGTGCCAGAGCTTATCCAAGGCTAAGGAGCGAAATGGCGAATCATCGCAGGAAAACGCCGACTCTGAAATCATTGAGCAAACGACAGTGGATCCGCATCATCGCCGTGGTCGCGGCGATCGCGATGCTTGCGGGAGCGGCCGTGGTTTCGCGCAACTTCTACCAGCAGTCGCAGCAGACCACGCCGGTCACCGCATTCTCGGCCACCGATTCCGGTACGGCCGCCGCATCCCGTGGCGGCGCGCGTGGATCGCTCGGCGACGACACCTCGTACGTGACCGTCAAGATCAACGGCAAGTCCCGTACCGTGCTCGGCACGAACTTCACCGACGTCAAGTCCGTCCTCGAACAGGGCGATATCGTGCTCGATCCGAGCGATCAGGTCTCTCCCTCGTTGACCACGAAGGTCACCGAGTCGACCGTCATCACCATCGAGCGCGCCGGCGCGACCCTGGACACCAGTGACACGGACATCCCCTTCAACACCGTGAAGAAGGAGACCAGCGCACTGCCCAAGGGCACCGAGAAAGTGCAGCAGGAGGGCAAGGTCGGCACGATGGAGACCACGAGCCTCGTCACCCGCGCGGGCGGCAAGATCGTCGAATCCAACGTGTTCGCCTCATGGGTGAAGACCGCTCCGACCGACAAGATCGTGCTCGTCGGCACCGGTTCCACCTCGTCCTCGTCGTCCTCGACCGCATCGTCGTCCAGCTCGCTCGGTACGACTGTGCCGGCCTCCGAAATGCAGAGCTGGGCGCATGACTACCTGATCGCCAACGGCTACACGGAGAACGACTTCACCGCCGCCGTGTACATCATCAACCACGAATCCGGTTGGAACCCGCGCGCCACGAACCCGTCGTCCGGTGCGTACGGCCTGCCGCAGGCGTTGCCCGGCTCCAAGATGGCCTCCGCCGGCGCGGATTGGGCCACCAACTACCAGACACAGTTCAAGTGGTTCGTCGGCTACTGCAACTCCCGCTACGGCGGCATCACCGGCGCCTACAACCACTGGCTGAGCGCCCATAGCTACTGAGTTCCCTCTGCGACCTCTCCGTAGTTGTCGCTCTCCGTAGTTGTCGCTCTCCGTAGTTGTCGCTCTCCGTAGTTGTCGCTCTCCGTAGTTGTCGCTCTCCGTAGTTGTCGCTCTCCGTAGTAACTGAGTTCCAGTTACTGACTCGCCCGTAGCCCCACCGACTCGCCTACACCCCCTACCAACCACCGGCTAAGCGCCAGCGGCCACCGAGCCGCCAGTAGCAGCCAAGCGCCCACGGAGAGCGGTCACTTCCTTCGAGATTCATCGCGTCACATAACTCTGGGCTTCAGGAATTCTCTGGAATTCCTTATCCGTGATTCCCCTTGGTCTCCTGAAAGCAGGAGCCAAGGGGATTTCTCTCTCCCTTCTCCCTTCTCCCTTCTCACGATCTTCCCTGTGCATTCTCCGCCTGCGCCGTCTGCTGCCTCGTACTCTTGCCACAACGGAAGAATCAGGCCACTTTCGAGCATTTGTGGCAATCGCTCCTGCCACAACATAAGCGCCAGCGAATTATTGAGCTGTTGTGACAATAATCTTTGCCACAACATGCGAGAATCATATCTTTCGAACACTTGTGGCAATAGGTCCCGCCACAACACGGCGAAATCGTCGTAATGCATGTGTTATGGCAAGATTCCCCACGAGTCAATCCCCGGAATTCCGCCATTCTTTCCGCATCACGTTCCGAGCGGCGGAGAGTACCCTTTCCACAACTCACTCAAAATCCCCTTTTCGAACAGTTGTGGCAATAAATCCTGCCACACCTCTCGAATACGGCCAGAATAATCACGTTGTGGCGAGTGAGCAGCATACGGGGGTCCCCGACACGGGGGTCCCCGACACGAGGGTCCCCGACACGAGGGTCCCCGCAGTGAGAGGCATCGGCGCGCATAGGAACGCGCGCGAGTGGGAAGTAGTGCGGAAGCGTCTAAAGAAATAGGCTATTC